>JAKAFA010000279.1 GCA_021818185.1 Pseudomonadota bacterium
GCGGCCACGTCTTCTCGCTCGACGCCCGGCACAGCCGCCAAGCCGCCGATTGCGAGGACGGGATGGTGGCGGTGATCGGCGAGGACGGATGGTTCGACGAGCATGCGGCCCGCCGCTGTTTCGAGGAAGCGGTACGGGGCGAGCGCCGCCTCGGCCGGGTGATCTGGTAGGCCGTCCCGGCCGTCGCTGCCGGCCAAGCCGGCGGTTAGTCGCTGCCGGCCAAGCCGGCGGTTAGTCGCTGCCGGCCAAGCCGGCGGTTAGTCGCTGCCGGCCAAGCCGGCGGTTAGTCGCTGCCGGCCAAGCCGGCGGTCCAGCCATCCACCAGCCGGCGGGCCACCGTGCCCGGCCGCGCCAGGAACGGCCCGTCCGCCGTACCGCGGAACCGGTCGTCGAACCGGGCGAGGTCGGCCCGACTGAACCAGCGGGCGTCCTCGATCTCGCCGGTATCGGGAGCCAGCCGCCCGCCGGCCGCGCGGGCGGTGAAGGCCACCATCAGCGAGGCGGGAAACGGCCAGGGCTGGCTGGCGACGTAGCGGATATCGTCCACCACGACGCCGGATTCCTCGCGCACCTCGCGGGACACCGCCTCCTCCAGCGTCTCGCCGGGCTCGACGAAGCCGGCCAGGCACGACCACATTCCCGCCGGCCAGGCCCGCTGGCGGTGCAGCAGCACCCGTTCGCCATCGGCGACCAGCATGATCACCGCCGGATCGGTACGCGGATAGGATTGCTCGCCGCAGGCGGCGCAGACCCGCAGGTGACCACCCTCGCTGCTGGCGGTGATCCCGCCGCAGGCACCGCAGAACCGGTGGCGGCGATGCCACAGAACCATGGCCCGGGCATAGGTCAGCAGCGCTCCGTCCCACTCCGGCAGCAGATGGCCCAGGCCGCGCAGACTGATGAACCGCCGAGCGGCCATCGGCGGCAGGCCCAACTCGGGCCCCGCCTCGTCCCCCGGCAGGCCGGAGAGGTCGGCGGCGAACAGCGGCCGGTCGCCGTCCATTCCCAGGAACACCGGGACGGAGGCCGCAGCCAGCAGACGCACCGCCGCGTCGCCGGTCGCCACCACCGCGCGCGGCGGCTCGCCGGCCACCAGGGTCAGGTCGCGCCACAGCGGCACCACCCCCAGGCGGTGGTCCGCCGCCAGGGACGCGGCATCGCGGCGCAAGTGATGCGCCCGGTCCAGGGCGGAGTGGAAGTCGCAATCCATACCCGCACGATGGCATGGCCGGGCAGGGGTATCAAGGCCGGCGGCCGGATTTTGACACCATCGGCCCAAGGCGGCGCGAAACCGTCAGGGTCGCCACACCGCCCCGCGGCAGAAGCAACCATATGGCGCCGAGCCTGGGGGTGAAAGGCAGCGACGGGCAGCCCGGCAGGCCAGTCAGCCGGTATCCCCCGACACAAGGCGGCTGCCGGGCATTCCTTTCCTCAAGCCGCCATGGCGCCACTCTCCTGCCGCTCGATCCACCGTGCCAGGGCGTCCTTCGGACCGCCCTCAATTCTCAGGCGGCAGAGCCCGTTTTCACGTTCCAACGCGGTGACCAGCAGCGCCATCCCATCGACGACAAGCGTACAGCGTTGGCCGGCCGAGACGCCGGAAAGGCCGACGACGCGGGCACCATCGACCGAAATGTCGGCCAGTTCGCCCTCACTCTCCCCATCGGGGCCGGTGACCTTGACCCTGGTCCCGATCTGGAACCGCCGATTGGTGCGGCGGTTCACGTCCGGCGTCGACGTGCGCACCACTCTGGTCAGCACATGGCCGAGTTCGGCGACCTGCTCCGCCATCGCCTCAAGCAGGGTCTCGACCATCGCCGCCTGCTTACCGGTCGTGGCCGCCTCGCCAGCCACGGCGCCGATCCGCTCGGTCACCTCGCTGGCCGCCTGCGCCGATTGCTGCACGTTGCGGCTGATCTCCCCGGTGGCGGCATCCTGCTCCTCGACGGCGGCGGCCACGGACCCGGCCACCTCCTCAACGCCGTGGATATGCTCCACCACGTCACCGATGGCCGCGGTCACCCGCGCCGCCATATCCTTGAGGGTGGTGATGCGCGAGGTGATGTCCTCGGTCTGCTTGGCGGTCTGGTTGGCGAGGTTCTTGACCTCGTGCGCCACCACCGCAAATCCCTTGCCGGCCTCGCCGGCGCGGGCCGCCTCGATGGTGGCGTTCAGCGCCAGCAGGTTGGTCTGGCTGGCGATGTCGGCGATCACCTGGACCACGTCGTCGATGGCGGCCATCGCCTGGGCGAGGTTGCTCACCGTCGCAGAGGCGGTGCCGGCCGCCTGCACCGCCTCTGCGACCATCTCCTTGGAACGCTCCACCTGGGCGGCGATTTCGCGGATCGATGCCGAAAGCTCCTCGGAGGCGCCGGCCACCGCCTGGGCGTTGGCCAGGCTCTGCTCGGCGGCAGCGGCGACCCGCTGGGCGTTCTCCTCTACCATGATCGCCGATTCGGCCATCCGTTTGGCGGTGTCGTTGACCCGCCCGCTTTCCTCCGCCACCCGGCCGACCACCTCGCCGGTCCTGGCCTCGATGGTGTCGGCCATGGTGGCGAGCGCCTGCCGCCGTGCATCTTCGCTCTGCTGACGTTGCTGCTCCGCCTCCGCCGTCATCCGCTCGACGGTCAGGGATTGCTGCTGGAAGACCAGGAGGGCGCGGGCCATCTCCCCGATCTCGTCCGACCGGTCCAGGACAGGGATCGAAAGCCGGGTGTTGCCTGCCGCCAGGCCGCGCATGGCCGCCGCCAATCGGACAATGGGGGGCGCTATTCCGCGGATGATCAGCAGGGTGAGCAGGCCCGACATCAGCAATCCCAGACCCGCCACCGTATTGAAGACCGCCAACCGCCGTCGGGCGGCCGTTGACGCGATGCGGGTGGCGTCGTTCATGGTCCTCACCGCCATGCTCTCGACGCCTTTGATCGCCACCCCGTGGCGGGACGCCGCCGCGAACCACCCGTCGGGGGTCATTCCCGCGGTGTCGCCGGCCAGCATGCGCGCGCGCAGCTTCCCGAAATCGTCTCCGTTGACCTTTTCGAACAACCCCTCGAAGCCGGCCCCCCATCGTTCCGGGACGGCGCCCCACGCGGTGTTCAGGTGTTCCCGCTCGGCGACCGCCTGCTCGGCCAGACGGTCATGGAACGCCGCGGCCGGGGCTCCCCACAGCACGGCCAGGCCCGTTCCCCGGCTGCGGTTGGCCCATTCCTTGGCGCGGGTAGCATTGGTCAGGATGATGAAGGCCGTTCGGGCGTCGGCCGGCGCATCGTCGGGTATCGCCACGTCGGCCGACATCAGGACGGCGTCGATGACCGTCGAATAGAAGGTCAGAATGTCGTCGGGAGTCATCGCCGCCATGCCCGACCGCACGTCATCCATTTGCGAAATCAACCCAACGGCGGTGCCGTACCGGGCCAACCGCGGGTCCGACACCGCGGCCAGGCGCCGCCGCACCCCGTCCAGCGCCACCTTTACCGCCGCCTCCGCCGCCGCGGTCGGGCGACGCCCAAGCCGGGCACCCCGTTCCGCCTGTAGCGCATCGACAAGCGGCATCGAGGCGGAAATCACCGAAAACAGATCGCGAGTATGATCAGCGGAGCGCAAGTCGCGCAGCAGCGAGAAATCCATCCAGCCGATGGCCATCAGGGTCAGGGCCACCGGCACCAGCATGACCGACCAGACCCTCGCCGACAGTCGCCCTTTCCAGAGGAAGCAGACGGAGCGCCACAGGCCGGGACGCCCTCCCGAGCATTCGGTCGCGGCGGTGCGCTGCCAGCGGATCATGGCCGAGGACAGGGCCTCGGCCGCCCGCCCGTAGTCACCGTCCTCAAGGTCGTGGCGGGCGCCGTCATGGTCCCCGCCCAACGCCTTCGCCAGAGCCGCGCCGGCTGCCCGGTGGAAATCCGCGTGCAGATGGACAACCGCTTTATACTCCTCCGATGTCCGCGCCGACGCGGGCAGCAATGGATCGTGCAGCCATTTGCCGAACGCGCAGCGGCGATCCTCCGCCACATCCTCGGGCTTGTACTCGCTGCGGCCACTGTCGAGGGCCTGCGCGATGCGCATCTTCCAAGCGCCATGCGCTCCGAACGCCTTGGCGATCTCTTCATTGATTCCCATACGCACCATCCCCTGATGAACGGCTTGCCGTCGTGCTTCTTTCGTGCCGACAACGCTCCGGCCTGTGGCTTTCGGTCCGATAACAGCGGCGATGCGTCGTCGCACCGCCAACGGCAAGCCGTTGGCGCGATCAGGCCCGGTCCGGCACTGCCCCCTGGTATGAACCGACATTTCCCAGATAGGCGGCCCATCCGCCCGTGATCGACGCTAGAATAGCCCGATCTCAGCCCAACCGGAAGGCGGAATGGCGCAGTGATAGCCTCTGCCGCGGCAAATTCGCCGCCCTGAC
>JAKAFA010000280.1 GCA_021818185.1 Pseudomonadota bacterium
TCCGATCTGTGGCGCTCTTCGCCAGGAGGGATCAGCAGCAAACCGGGCTTTTCGGGAAAATCACCGTCGAAATCGCCGGCACTGGTCAGCCCATGCCAGGGCTCGATGCAGAGAAAGTCGGCGCCCCGCTTCATCCACACCCCAAGCTGGCGGAATCCCTCCCATGACACCTCGATGGTCGGGGCGCCGGGGGCGGAATAGCGCACCGACCGGCTGGCCGGATGATCGAAGATCAGGGCGCTGATGCGGAACAACTCCTCGTCGAGGGGGAGGACCTTGCCCTGCACCGGGCTGGGAAAGAGGGCGGCGGAGAGCAAACCGTCCGGGCCGAGACGGCGAATCGGTTCGGATTCCGTTTCGCCAAAGGACAAGAAATGCGCCTCCTTGGCGATGCCCTCCCGCAGCGGCCAGCGAAAGGCAGGATGGGCCCCCGCCGAGGCGGGAAGCGTGCCGGGACCGGGATTGGCGATGACATAGGTGATGTCCAGCCGATCACCGGTGATGGCGTAGAGCACATCGAAGCGGAAGGCGAAGGGGTACTGGGCGCGGGTCTCGGGACTGTCCTCCAGGCGCAGACGGCAATGGGTTGGTCCGGTCTCGATCCAGCGGAAGCGTCTGTCGCGGGCGAAGCCGTGCTGGGTCAAGGGGAAGCTTTCGCCCCCCAGGCGCAACCGGTCGTCCTTCAGCCGGCCGACCACGGGAAAAAGAACCGGGGCATGGCGCGGCCAGGCCGGGCCGGCTTGCCACAGCAATTCCTCGCCCTCCGAACTTCTGAGCGAGCACAGTTCGGCTCCGTCAGCCTTGATGGTGGCACGCACCCCCGTGTCGGCGACGGAGTTGGCAATGTGGTGGCGATCCAAGACGCTCTCCTGCGGCACAAGGGGGAAGCGGCGCAGCATAGACGGAACGATCACGGCGGTGAACCGCCGCCGGCGCCTTCCCGGGGCTTGTGCGCCTCCAGGAGGGGCGGGAGGTGGCCACCGCGGCGCGAGGGAACATAAGAATATGACAATATTATATATTACTAATTTGGCAAAATCGAGGTATGGTGCGCGGCGTTCGGTCCACCCCCTGGCGAGGCCCCTGATGAGGAAATTGCCTTACGACAATTTTGACGCGCAGCAGTTCATCGTGCGCGACTGGCTGGCTCTCGACCGAACGGTGCTGGCCAACGAGCGAACCTTCCTCGCCTACGGGCGATCCGCCCTCGCCCTCCTGCTGTCGGGGCTGACGGTCCTCAAGCTGTTCCACTCCACGCCCGCTACCGTCGCGGGCTGGGCGCTGATCACCTTGGCCTTCACGGTCTTCGCCTTCGGCGTGCAACGTTTCCTCAAGATGCGGGGCCATTACCACACGCTGTCGGTGATCGAAGAATCGGCGCTGCCGGCCGAACTGGTCAAGGAATTCGGCCTTACCCCGCGCCTGGCGCCGAAGGCGGAACCCGCCCGCCGGGCCTGATGAGGGCGGCGGCGCCCCGGCCGGACCCGCCGAGTCCTCAATATCCGTCGAAGTCATTGTTGCCGGTCGCCGAGCGGTGCATCCGCCGTTCCGACAGGTTGATCACCCACGAGGCGATGTTGGCCTGGGTGACCGGCAGCGGCAGACGGCGGGCCATCGACGGCAGGCTGTAGAAACCGCGATACAGATCCTGGATACGGCGTTCCATGTCCTGGGGCGAGCAGGTCAGCGGCCGGATGTGGCAGGTCTGGCCGGGATAGCGGTCGATGGTCTCGGGATCCAGGATGCGCCCCTCCGCTTCCATGCGGTTGTAGAGATCCGTGCCCTTGGACGGCGTCAGGATATTGAAATATGCCGCCGGCACCTTCAGACTCTGGAGCAATTTCAGGGTTCCGCTATATATTTCTGGATTCTCATTGTCCCATCCGAATATGAAATTGAGAGAATAGCTGATGCCGCGGCGGCGCATGTTATCGAACATTTCTGAATAGCGCCCGACCTTGTTCATATTTTTCTTCATCCCCGCCAGAGTCTCTTCATCGATGCTTTCAAGGCCGATGTTGACGTGCAGCAGGCCGCTGCGTTTGGCAAGGTCGAGAAACTCGCCGTCCAGGCACAGATTCGAGGTCCACAGGGTCGACCAGCGGATTTTGAGCGGGATCAGCGCCTCCATCAGCTCCACGGCACGCCGTTTCTTGCCGCCGAAATTGCTTTCGCCGAAGAAGACGTTCTTCGCCCCGATGCGGCGCACCTCCTCGACCACTTCGCCGGCCGGGCGCCAGCGAAAATTGCCGCCCAGATACAGCCGTTCCGAGCAGAATTCGCACAGGAACGGGCACCCCCGCGACGATTGCAGGGCGAAGGTGCGGAACGGGCCGTAGCGCCGCAAGTCCAGCAAGTCGTAGCGGGGCGAGGGCAATCCGGCCAGGTCCTTCAGCGGCGTGGCGCGATAGACCGGCTTGAGCCGGCCGGCGGCCGCGTCGGCCAGCATGGCGGGCCAGATGGGTTCGGCTTCACCGATGCCGATGGCGTCGCAGTGCTGCGCCGCTTCCCCCGCGTGGAAGAAGACATGCGGCCCGCCCATGATTACGGTAATACCGCGGCGGCGAAATTGGGCGGCGATGTCGTAGGCGCGCAGGGAATGCACCGTCCAGGCCGACAAGGCCACCAGATCCACCGGCGCCTCGAAGTCGATGTCCTCCAATTGCTCGTCCACCAGCGTCACCTGCCAGTCGGGCGGCGTCAGCGCGGCGAGATAGGGCAGGGTCAACGGCACCAACGCGCGGCGCCGGGCCTTGAACACGGTATGATCATTCGGCGATCGGTAGTGCGAGGGCTGGACGATCAACACCCTGGGCATGCGCACCTCCCATCCTGAGCCGTGTGCTCCTTCACCAGTCGGTATCAAGATGGTCTGGCACTGCTCGACCAGAAGGCAGGGCGTCCGGAGTACGCCGTGACGCTGACCGCCGCGCACCGGGAAATCCCCATCCCCCCCAGGCGGCGAGGCTGTCGCCCAACTGTCACAACCCTGCCGAAAGGCCATGCATTGGCCTTGGGTGGCGGCTAGGATGGGGGTGGATCAATTCTGGAGGATGGAATGCTGGTACCGAATGCGCCCCCCGACTGCGCGGGCAACGCCATCGCCCGCGAGTTGCTGACGACATCGCGCCGCGTGGTGCGGGAGCGCGGAGAGTATGTGCCGGAAATGGTGGAAATGGCGCGCGGCAGCGTACGCTTCGCGACCAATTGGCTGCGCCGCTGCCGCCTGTGCCGGCTGGCGCGCAGTGCTGGCGGCGGGCCGCTCTGCGGGGCGTCGACGGTGCCGGCCGGCCGCTGAGCCGCTTCCCCTCCCTCCCCCATCGTCGATCACGGTTCGGGCGGCGGCCGAACGGGACGGGCTACACCGGCTCGATATCCCCGCGCGCCTCGTCCTCAGCCATCCGGGCGGCGAAGTCCGCGGCGCGGCCGGCGGCGATGGCGGCGCGCAGGCCGCGCATGACGTCCTGGTAATACTGGATGTTGTGCCAGGTCAGCAGCATCGGCCCCAGGATCTCCTCGGACCGGATCAGGTGGTGGAGATAGGCCCGCGAATGGTGGCGGCAGGCCGGGCAGGCGCAGGCCTCGTCGAGGGGGCGGGGATCGTCCTGGTGGCGGGCATTGCGTAGATTGACGGTGCCGCGCCGGGTGAAGGCCTGGGCGGTGCGCCCGGACCGGGTGGGCATGACGCAATCGAACATGTCGATGCCGCGCAGCACGGCGCCGACGATATCCGACGGCCGGCCGACCCCCATCAGGTAGCGCGGCCGGTCGGCGGGCAGCAGCGGCACGGTGGCGTCCAGCACCCGGAACATCGTCTCCTGGCCCTCGCCCACCGCCAAGCCGCCCACCGCGTAGCCGTCGAAGCCGATGCCGGTCAGCGCCGCCACCGATTCGGCGCGCAGCTCGGGATAGATCCCGCCCTGCACGATGCCGAACAGCCCATAGCCCGGCCGCGCGGCGAAGGCATCGCGCGAGCGTTGCGCCCAGCGCATGGACAGCCGCATGGAGTGGGCCGCCTGCTCCGGCGTGGCGGGAAACGGCGTGCATTCGTCGAAGGCCATGGTGACGTCGGCATCCAGCAGGTTCTGGATCTCCATCGACCGCTCGGGGGTCAGATGGTGGCGCGAGCCGTCGATGTGCGATTGGAAGGTGACGCCCGTCTCGTCCAGTTTGCGCAGTTTGGCCAGGCTCATCACCTGAAAGCCGCCGGAATCGGTGAGGATCGGCCCCGGCCAGTTCATGAAGGCGTGCAGGCCGCCCAGGCGGGCGACCCGTTCGGCGCCGGGGCGCAACATCAGGTGGTAGGTGTTGCCCAGGACCATCTGGGCGCCGGTCTCCGCCACCGAGGCCGGCAGCATGGCCTTCACCGTGCCGGCCGTCCCCACCGGCATGAAGGCCGGAGATCGGA
>JAKAFA010000281.1 GCA_021818185.1 Pseudomonadota bacterium
AAGAACACCCTGCTGCTGGGGGTGGTGGCCGTCGCCCTGGCCGGCGGCGGCATCCTGGCGGTGGCCGAGGCGCACGGGGCGGCGGCCCTGGCTTGGTTTGCGGCCACCGGACTGGTGCTGGTGGCCCTGCTGGTCCAGATCGCCGTCGAGCTGTGGCACGGCGCGGTGGGAGTCGACGTCCTGGCCGCCCTGGCCATGGGCGGAGCCATCGCCCTTGGCCAGCCGCTGGCAGGGGCGGTGATCGCCCTGATGTATGCCGGCGGCGGCGCGCTGGAGGAATTCGCCCAGGGCCGGTCGCGCCGGGAATTGTCGGCGCTGCTGGCCCGCAGCCCCAAGCTGGCCCATCGCCTGTCCGCCGCCGGGCTGTCCGACATCCCGGCAAGCGCCGTCGCCGCCGGCGACCAGCTGCTGGTCAAGGCCGGCGAGGTGGTGCCGGCCGACGGCATCCTGGCCGGTCCCGCCGTTCTGGACGAATCCGCCCTGACCGGCGAGGCGCTGCCGATCGGCCGGGCGGAGGGCGATCCGGTGCGCAGCGGCGTGGTCAATGCCGGCGATCCGTTCGAGATGACCGCGCTGGCCGCCGCCGAGCAGAGCACCTACGCCGCCATCATCCGCATGGTGCAAGGTGCCGAGGGGAGCAAGGCGCCCTTCGTGCGGCTGGCCGACCGCTTCGCCCTGGGATTCGTCCCGCTGTCGCTGGCGGTAGCCGGCGCCGCCTGGGCGATGTCGGGCGATCCGCTGCGGGCGCTGGCGGTGCTGGTCGTCGCCACCCCCTGCCCGCTGATCCTGGCCGCGCCGGTGGCCATCGTTGCCGGCATCTCGCGGGCCGCCGCCCACGGGATCCTCATCAAGTCGGGAGCGGCCCTGGAGGCGCTGGCGCGGGCAGAGGTACTGTTGTTCGACAAGACGGGGACGCTGACCGGCGGCCGCGCCCGCCTGACGGCCGTCGAGGCCGCGCCGGGCATCGCCCCCGACGAACTTCTGCGGCTCGCCGCATCGTTGGACCAGGTCTCGCCCCACATCATGGCCGCCACCCTGGTGGAGGCGGCCCGCCGCCGCGGCCTGCCCCTGTCGCTGCCGTCCGAGGTGCGCGAGGACCCTGGCGCCGGCCTTGCCGGGCGGGTGGACGGCCGGCGGGTGGCGCTGGGCGGCTACGAATGGATCCGCAGCCACGTTCTCGTGCCGCCCCAGGGCGCCGCCCTGCTGCGCCGGATGGCCCGCGAGGGCGCCGCCGGGATCTTCGTGGCGGTGGACGGCGCCTGGGCCGGCGCCCTGCTGCTGGCCGACCCCATTCGCCTGGAGACCCCGACCTCGCTGCGCCGGCTGCGCAAGGCCGGCATCCGGCGGCTGATCATGGTCAGCGGCGACCGCGCCGACGTGGCCGAAAGCGTGGCCGCGCTGCTGGGTATCGACGCGGTCCTGGCCGAACGCAGCCCGGCCGACAAGGTCGCCGCGGTGCTGGGCGAGCGCCATGGCGCGGTCACGGCGATGGTGGGCGACGGCATCAACGACGCGCCGGCCCTGGCCGCCGCCGATATCGGCATCGCCCTGGGGGCGCGGGGAGCCGCCGCCTCGGCCGAGGCGGCCGACGTGGTGCTGATGGTCGACCGCCTGGACCGGCTGGCGCAGGCCATGGACCTTGCCCGGCGGACGCGGCGGATCGCGCTGCAAAGCGTGGCGGCCGGCATGGCGCTGTCGGGGGCGGCCATGATGGCCGCGGCGGCCGGCCTGCTGGCGCCGGTGGCCGGCGCGCTGTTGCAGGAGGCGATCGACGTCGCCGCCATCCTGAACGCCCTGCGCGCCCTGGCTCCGGCGCGGGGCTGGCGCCAGCCGCGCTTCCTGCCGGCCGCCACGGCCCGCCATCTGGCGGCCGAGCACCAGGGCCTGACCCAAGTCCTGGAGCGCATCGAAGGGACGGCGGACCGCCTGGATCGCCTGGGCCCCGCCGAGGCCTGCCGGGAGCTGGGCGAAGTCGACCGCCTGCTGCGCGAGCAGGTAATTCCCCACGAGCGGCAGGACGACAACACCCTCTATCCCCATCTGGCGGAATTGCTGGGCGGCGACGATCCGCTGGCGGCAATGAGCGCCACCCATCGGGAAATCCTCCACCTGGCCCGGCTGTTCGGCCGCATGGTGGCGGACGTCGCCCCCGAAACCCTGGTCCCCGACGATTTGCGCGATGCGCGCCGCTTGCTCTACCGGCTAGGCGCCATCCTGTCGCTGCACTTCGCCCAGGAGGAAGAATTGTTCCACAGCCTGGCCGCTGGCGACGACCGCGGATGAGGCGGCGCGCGGAATTGTCTTCGGGCCGCCGCCCCGCTATGGTCCGCCGGTCACCGGGGGGACGGCTCCCCGCCGTCGTCTTCCGCCTCCGGATCATCCGCCATGCTGTTGACCGCCGTGCTGTTGCTGGGCTCCGCCGGCGCGATCTACCTGTCGTGCGAAGCCTTCGTAAACGGCGTCGAGTGGCTTGGGCGGCGGCTGGGCATCGGCCGGACCGCCACCGGCACCATCCTCGCCGCCTTCGGCACCGCCCTGCCGGAAAGCGTGGTGACCCTGGTCGCCACGGCCGGCGCCGGCCCCGCCGCCCGGAAGCAGATCGGCATCGGCGCGGCGCTGGGCGGTCCGCTGGCGCTGAGCACGGTGGCCTATGCCGTGGTCGGGCTCTGCCTGCTGGCCTATGCCCGGCGTTTCGGCTGCGGCCGGCACATCCTGGTCAAGGTGGACCATCGCCGCCTGAGCCGCGACCAGGCGTGGTTCCTGGTCCTCTTCGCCGCCAAGATCGCCCTCGGCCTGGTGGCTTTCGCCGGCAAGCCGTGGCTGGGCATGGCCTTCCTGGCCGCCTATGCCTGGTACTTCCATACCGAAATGGCCGCGGACGCGGAAGGCGAGGACTGGGGTGGGGCGGGCGAGTTGGAGCCCCTGAAGATCCGTCCGCGCGACGCCGTTCCCCATCTGGGATGGATCTGCGCCCAGACCGCGGCGGCCACGGCGGTGATCTTCGCCGCCTCGCGGCTGTTCGTCGGCCAGTTGGAGGCGGTCGGCCCCTGGCTGGGCCTCAGCCCGCAACTGACCGCGCTGCTGCTCAGCCCGCTGGCCACCGAACTGCCCGAAACCATGAACGCCCTGATCTGGGTGCGGCAGGGCAAGGAGCGGCTGGCGTTGGCCAATATCAGCGGCGCCATGATGATCCAGGCCACCATCCCGACCGCCTTCGGCCTCTTCTTCACCCCCTGGATGCTCGACCGCGCGCTGCTGGCGGCGGCGGCGGTCACCGGCCTGTCCGTCTGTTTCCTGCTGTTCGCCTTTCGCCGCGGACCGGTCAGCGGCGTCCTGCTGGCGCAAGTGGGATGGCTGTACGGGGTATTCGGCATCCTGGCCGCGGCCCTGCGGTAGCCGGGCTCCATCCCGGCCATCGGCCTGCGCTATGATGGCTCCCGCGTTTTCCCATTCCCCCGGTCGCGCCATGGATCAAAGCCCCGACACCGCCCGCATCGATAAGTGGCTGTGGTTTGCCCGCTTCTTCAAATCCCGCTCCCTCGCCCAATCGGTGGTCGAGGCGGGCGAGGTGCGGCTGAACGGCATGACGGTCGTCAAGCCGGCGCAAGCAATCCGGCCGGGCGACGAGCTGATCTTCCCTACCGGTAAACGCTGGCGGCGGGTGCGTGTGGCGGCCGTGGCCGACCGCCGCGGCCCGGCCCCCGAGGCGCAGGCCCTGTATCGGGAGCTGGACCCGCCGGCCGAACCGGACTGAATCCCCCGCCCTTCAGGCGAAGATGTCGAGAGCCCGCCCCCGCGTAGCCGCCGCCGGCCCCTTGCCCTGGGCGGAATAGCCGGGCGCCGCCGCCGGCCGGGCCACCGAGGTGGTGACCGAAGCAGTGGTCACCGGCGGATAGGGATTGGTGAAGTTGCGCGCCTTCTGGACGGCGACGGAATCGTAGCACAGGTAGCCGTTGACCAGCTCAGGATAGAAGGTCTGGGTTGAGCCTGTCGCGGAAACCGCTGCGCCGGCCATGGCTGGCCCTCGACGATGGGGTTTTTGTCAACGGAATCGTATCACTTATCCACAGCGGAGTCAGCCATTCCCGCCGCCCGTGCCAGCATGGCGTCGAATTCCTGCTTGATGCGGGCGATATAGGGCTCCTTGTAGGCGAAGACGCCCTTTTCGCCGTGGATCAGCATCGAGGCGTTGACCTCGAACACCACCAGGTTGCCGGCGCGGTCCAGGGCGCAATCGATGCCGAAATGGTCGAGGCCGATAATCTGGCGGATGCGACGCAGGCCCGCCCAATGATCGGCCGCGAACACCTTGGCCGGGTCGCGGACGAAGTCTTCCTCTTCCCGGCGCATCCATGCCTGGTTGGCCATGTCGGTGCGGAAATGATGCACCTTCCAGTGGTCG
>JAKAFA010000041.1 GCA_021818185.1 Pseudomonadota bacterium
GGGCACCAAGCTGCCCAGTCTGGGCCATATCGACTACGACCGGCTGGAGGCCGCCTATGTGGTCCAGGCCAAGGGCCAGATTGCCGGCGGCGTCGACGCCTTCCTGGTCGAGACCTGCCAGGACCCGTTGCAGATCAAGGCGGCGGTCAACGGCTGCAAGCTGGCCTGCGCCGAGGCCGGCCGGGACATCCCGGTCTTCGTGCAGGTGACGGTCGAGACCACCGGCACCCTGCTGGTCGGCGCCGACATCGCCGCCGCGGCCACCGTGGTTCACGCCCTGGGTGTCCCGCTGATGGGCATCAACTGCGCCACCGGCCCGCAGGAAATGGGCGAGCATCTGCGCTGGCTGGCCGACAACTGGCCGGGCTTCGTCTCGGTCCAGCCCAATGCCGGCCTGCCGGAACTGGTGGACGGCCAGACCCGCTATCCCCTGCAGCCCGACGAACTGGCCCTGTGGCACGAACGCTTCGTGTCGCTGGGCGCCAATCTGGTGGGCGGCTGCTGCGGCACCCGCCCGCCGCACATCGCCGCCACCGACGCGATGCTGCGCCGCATCGGCCAGGGCAGCCGGCCGGCGCCGGTCAAGCGCAATGTCCACTGGGTGCCGGCGGTGGCCTCGCTCTACGGCCAGGTCGCCCTGCGCCAGGAAAACGCCATCCTGTCCATCGGCGAACGCTGCAACGCCAACGGCTCGAAGAAATTCCGCGAGTTTCAGGAGGCCGGCGACTGGGACGGCACGGTGGCCATGGGGCGCGAGCAGGTCAAGGAGGGCAGCCACACCCTGGACGTCTGCACCGCCTTCGTCGGCCGCGACGAGATCGCCGACATGACCGAGGTGGTGAGCCGCCTGCGTGGCGCGGTGACCGCGCCGCTGGTGATCGATTCCACCGAATTGCCGGTGCTGGAGGCGGCGCTGAAGCTGTACGGCGGCAAGGCGATCCTCAACTCCATCAACTTCGAGAACGGCGAGGAGCCGGCCGCCCAGCGCCTGCGCCTGGCCCGCAAGTTCGGCGCCGCGGTCATCGCGCTGACCATCGACGAGGAGGGCATGGCCAAGGATGCCGAGGCCAAGCTGCGCATCGCCCGCCGGCTCTATGACTTCGCCGTGGTGAAGCACGGGCTGCCGGCCGCGGATCTGCTGTTCGACCCGCTGACCTTCACCATCTGCACCGGCAATGCCGACGACCGGCGCCTGGCGGTGGAAACCCTGGATTCCATCCGCCGCATCCGCGAGGAAATGCCCGAATGCGGCATCATCCTCGGCCTGTCCAACGTGTCCTTCGGGCTGAAGCCGGCGGCGCGCCAGGTGCTGAACTCGGTGTTCCTGCACCACGCCACCCAGGCCGGCATGACCGGGGCCATCGTCCACGTCTCCAAGATCCTGCCGCTGCACGCCATTCCCGCCGCCGAGGCCGAGGCCGCCGAAGACCTGATCTTCGACCGCCGGCGCGAGGGCTACGACCCGTTGCAGGCCTTCATCGCCCTGTTCGGCGACCGCAAGGCCGGCACCGTCAAGACCGAGCGCCCCGCCGCCGTCGAGGACCGCCTGAAGCTGCGCATCGTCGACGGCGACCGCACCGGCCTCGAGGACGATCTGGCCGAGGCGCTGAAAGCCCACAAGCCCCTGGACATCATCAACACCATCCTGCTGGACGGCATGAAGGTGGTGGGCGAGTTGTTCGGCGCCGGCAAGATGCAGTTGCCCTTCGTGCTGCAATCGGCCGAGACCATGAAAGCGGCGGTGGCCTATCTGGAGCCGCACATGGAAAAGGCCGAGGGCACCACCAAGGCGACCATCGTGCTGGCCACCGTCAAGGGCGACGTCCACGACATCGGCAAGAACCTGGTGGACATCATCCTGACCAACAACGGCTATCGGGTGGTCAACCTGGGCATCAAGCAGCCGGTGGCGGAGATCATCCGCGCGGCGCGCGAGCACAAGGCCGACGCCATCGGCATGTCGGGGCTGCTGGTCAAGTCCACGGTGATCATGCGCGAGAACCTGGAGGAGATGACCGCCGCCGGCCTCGACCTGCCGGTGCTGCTGGGCGGCGCGGCGCTGACCCGCAAATACGTCGAGGAGGATTGCCTCCAGGCCTACGGCGCCGGCCGCGTCGCCTATGCCCGCGACGCCTTCGACGGCCTGGACCTGATGGCCAAGGTGGCGGCCGGCGGCTTCGACGGCCATGTCGCCGCCCGCGCCGCCGCGCCCAAGAGCGGCAATACCAAGCGGCTGGGCCAGCCGGCGGACTCCGCCCGCCGGCCGGTGGATTGGGACGAGGTGTCGCTGCGCCGCGCCGAACTGCACCGCGACCTGCCCGTCCCCACCCCGCCGTTCTGGGGGGCCAAGCTGATCGAGCGGGTGCCGCTGCAGAATCTGGCGCCCTTCCTCAACGAGACCATGCTCTACCAGTTCCATTGGGGCTACCGGAAGCAGGGCCGCTCGCTGGACGAGTTCAAGGCCTGGGCGGCCAAGGAATTGCGCCCCATCGCCCACGCCATGCTGAAGCGTTGCGAGCAGGAGGGCATCCTGGAAGCCAAGGCGGCCTACGGCTACTGGCCGGCGGCCAGCGACGGCGATTCCCTGGTGGTGTTCACCGCCGATGGCAGCGCCGAGGCGGCACGCTTCGCCTTCCCCCGCCAGGCCAAGGAGGGCGGCCTGTCCATCGCCGATTTCTTCCGCCCCATCACCGATCCGGTGCGCGATGTGGTCGGCTTGCAGGTGGTGACCATGGGGGCGCGGGCCAGCGAGGTGGCGCGCCAGTGGTTCGCCGCCGACAAATACCAGGACTATCTGTACCTCCACGGCCTGTCGGTGGAGATGACCGAGGCCCTGGCCGAATACGTCCACAAACGCATCCGCAGCGAACTGGGCTTCGCCGCCGAGGACGCCGCCGAAATGGACCGGCTGCTGAAACAGTCCTATCGCGGGTCGCGCTACAGCTTCGGCTATCCCGCCTGCCCCCGCCTGGAGGATCAGGCTCCGTTACTGGCCTTGCTGGGCGCCGATCGGCTGGGGGTGTCCCTGTCGGAAAGCTTCGAGTTGGACCCAGAGCAATCCACCTCGGCCATCGTCACCCTGCATCCGCAGGCCAAGTACTTCAGCGTGTAAAAAAGCGGCCGCCATCTCGCCGTCAAGCCGGCGCATCGGCGAAACCGGTGCGTCCGGCCCTTCGGACGGAGCCTGTGCGAAACACGCCCCCTGGGGGGGACGTTGGTTCTCTTAGCCCGGCTGATCGAAGGAGGTTGAGATGCCCATCCAAGACGTGGCTCGCGAAGAGAACCGGATGTTCGAAGTGCTGGCCGGCAGGGCCGGCGTGCAGGCTTTGGGCGGCGTGGCCGCGATCGTGCTGGCCATCATCGGACTGAGCAACGTGGCTCAGAGATACATGTTGGGAGTGTCGACCATCGTGATCGGCGCCGCCCTGCTGGCGATGGCGATGGGGGCAGCGGCGGAATACCGGCGGGTGTCCGGGGAGGAGGGGGTCACTTCGACGGCCGAAATCGGCGGCGGCGCCAGCGTCGGCGTGCTGGGCGGAATCGCCGCCATCGTCCTTGGCATTCTGGCCCTGTTGGGGATCGCCACCGACCTCCTGTGCGCCATCGCCGCCATCGCGGTCGGCGCGGCGCTCAGCCTGTCGGCCGGCGTGCCGGCCAAGCTGACCAGCCTGCCGGTCGGCCCTCTGGGCGAGGAAAGCCATCTGGCCACCAGCGCCGGGGCGGGGACCATGGTGCTGATCGGACTGAGCGTCATCGTGCTCGGCATCCTGGCGGTGGTGGGCATCGCGCGGCCGACCCTGACCCTGGTCGCCTTCCTGGCCGCCGGCGCGGGATTGCTGGTCTCGGGCATGGCGATCGGCAGCAGCGCGGTCAGCGCCGTCAACCAGTAGATTTCGGCCTGCGGGCGGGCCCCGCCCCCGCCCGCGCCCCCGCCAGGAACGTCGATTTCCCGCCGCGGAGCCGTTGGCCCGCCACACCGGACTTCCCATATTAGGGAAGCCGCCTTGACGGGCCGGCCGACGCTTTCTACAGTGGGGCGCTGATTTGAACCGGATACAGCCGTGGCGGAATGGCCGCCGCCGTGCGGTTCGACCATGATCTGTCCGACCACGACGCAGGGAACGAGGGCGATGAAGAATGTGACCGATGCCAGCTTCGATGCGGATGTTCTGAAAGCCTCGGGGCCGGTGCTTGTCGATTTCTGGGCCGAATGGTGCGGCCCCTGCCGCCAGATCGCTCCGGCCCTGGAAGAATTGGCCAAGGACATGGACGGCAAGATCACCGTCGCCAAGATCAACATCGACGACAATCCGGCCACCCCCGGCAAGTACGGCGTGCGCGGCATCCCCACCCTGATGATCTTCCGCGACGGCCAGGTGGCCGCCACCAAGATCGGGGCCTTGCCCAAGAGCAAGCTGTACGAGTGGGTGGAATCCAGCCTGTAGCCGTCCGGCAGAGGCACAATTCGTACCAAGGCCCCGCGTCCCGGCCGGACGCGGGGCCTTGCTTGTCTGGAGCCGGCGCCGGAGGTTGAGGACAAGTTCGCCGGAATGTCCGGGCTGACATCGGCCGAGGGCGAACTGGCGCTTCGCCCGAGGCGGCAAAAGCTGCGGCACACCGCTGGGAAATAAGCAGGAATCGCACCGCTGGAGCGGTCATGGCGATCGGCGAGCGGCGCCACGCGAGCGCCGGTCACGCAAAAGGGCCTAGCCGTTATCTGCTAAGCCCTTGTTCCTTGGTGGGGGTGGGGAGACTCGAACTCCCACGTCCTTGCGAACGGCTGATTTTGAGTCAGCTGCGTCTACCGTTCCGCCACACCCCCGCCATCCGCGGTGCATGACCCGCGGAGAACGGGCGCCGATCATAACCAAGCGCCGGCCGGGGTCAACGGAAATCCCTGGCGGGCCCCTCCGTCGCCTCGGCCGGCGGGCTGTCAGTCCTTGTCGCTGACGCCGGCTTCGGCGAAGGTGGCCATGCCGGCATGGCAGGCGGCGGCGGCCTTGACCACGCCGATGGCCAGGGCGGCGCCCGAAGCCTCACCGAGGCGCATGTTCATGTCGAGCAGCGGCACCTTGCCCAGGCGCTCCATCAGGCGGCGGTGGCCGGGTTCGAGCGAGGCATGGCCCACCAGGCAATGGTCGAGGGCATCGGGCCGCACGGCGGCCAGCGGTGCCGCCGCAGCGGTGCAGACATAGCCGTCCAGCAACACCGGAATGCGGCGCAGCCGGGCCGCCACCACCGCGCCGGCGATGGCCACCAGTTCGCGCCCGCCCAGGCAGCGCAACACCTCCAGCGGGTCCTGGCCGCGATGGCGAGCCACGCCAGCCGCCACAACCTCGGTCTTGCGGGTCAGGGCGGCACCCTCGACCCCGGTGCCGCGCCCGGTCCACTCCGCCGCTTCGCCGCCATACAGCGCGCAGGGAATGGCGGCGGCAGGGGTGGTGTTGCCGATCCCCATCTCACCCAGCGCCAGCAGATCGGTCTCCTCGGGCACGGACTGGAAGCCGGCATTGACCGCCGCGCAGAATTCCGCCTCGTCCAGGGCGGGGCCGCGGGTGAAATCGCCACAGGGGCGGTCCAGGTCAAGGGCGGTCACCGCCAGTTCGGCGCCGACACTGCGGCACAGCTGGTTGATGGCCGCCCCGCCGTGTTCGAAATTCAGCACCATCTGCACCGTGACCTCGGCCGGGAAGGCCGAGACGCCCAGCGCCGCCACGCCGTGGTTGCCGGCGAACACCCGCACCCGCGCCCGGTCCACCCGCGGCGGATGGCGCCCCTGCCAGGCGGCCAGCCAGGCCGATATCTCCTCCAGCCGCCCCAGCGAGCCGGCCGGCTTGGTCAGTTGCGGCTCGCGCGCCGCCCAGGCGTCGGCCGCCCGCGCATCGGGTCCCGGCAGTTCGGCCACCAGGGCGCGGAACTCTGCCATGCTAGAAATGGAGATATTCAAGACTGGCCTCCACAATATATTGCGTTGCTAACCACAGGGGTCCTATAACCGAAACACCGCTCCGCGTCATCTGCCATGAACGAGTCCATGCCCTCCGCCCCGTTGCCCTTGCCCTCGCCGCTCCGTTCCGGTCTGCATTCCCTGCATCTTGCCGCCGGGTTCCTGACGCGGGTTCCGCTGCCGCCCCCGGCCCTGTCCGAGGGCGGGCTGGCCCCCGCCATGGCGGCCTTTCCCGTGGTCGGCGCCGCCATCGGCGGCGTGGCCGGCCTGGTCTGGCTGGCCGGCTGCCGGCTGCTGCCGGTCCTGCCCGCCGCGCTGCTGGCGGTGCTGGCCGGTGTGGCGCTGACCGGGGCGCTGCACGAGGACGGATTGGCCGATTTCGCCGACGGCCTGGGGGCCCGCGGCGACCGCGCCGCCCGCCTGGCGGTGATGCGCGATTCCCGCACCGGGGCGTTCGGCGCCCTGGCTCTGGGATTCAGCGTATTGCTGCGGGCCGCGGCACTGGCCGCGGCGCCGGGCGGGCTGGCCGGATTGGGCGCGCTGGTGGCGGCGGGCGCCCTGTCGCGCGCCGCCCTGCCCGCCGCCATGCAGGTGATGGGCCCGGCCCGCACCGATGGGCTGGGGGCCTCGGCCGGCCTGCCCGACGCCTCGGTGGCGGCGGCGGCGGCGGTGCTGGGCCTGCTGGCCGCCATCGCCGGGCTGGGCTTCGGCGGCGCCCTGGCCGCCGCCCTGGCGGCGCTGGCCGCCACGGCCGTCATCGTCGCCCTGGCCCGCCGCACCTTGGGCGGGTTCACCGGCGACGTGCTGGGCGCGGTGGCGCAACTGGTGGAAATCGCCGTGCTGCTGGCGGCGGCGGGAGCCTGGCGATGAGCGGCCTGGGCGTGACCCGCTGGTGGTGGCTGCGCCATGCGCCGGTTCCCTGCCCCCACGGGCGGATCCACGGCCGGCTGGACGTCGCCTGCGACCTGTCGGACGAGGAGGATTTCCGCTGGCTGGCCGCGCGCCTGCCGGCCAACGCCGTCCTGGTGGAAAGCGGGCTGATCCGCTGCCGCCAGACCGCCGGCGCCCTGGAAGCCGCCGGCCTGCTGCTGCCGCCGCCCCAGGTGGAGACCGACCTGGCGGAACAGGATTTCGGCCACTGGCAAGGCCGCAGCTGGCTGGAACTGGAGGCGGCCAAGGACCCCGACCTCGCCGCCTTCTGGCGCGACCCGGCCGGCACCGCGCCGCCGGGCGGCGAAAGCTTCGCCGCCGTGATGGCGCGGGTCGCCGCCGCGGTGGAGCGGTTGGGGCGCGAGCATGCCGGCCGCGACATCCTGGCCATCGCCCATGCCGGCACCATCCGCGCGGCGGTGGCGGCGGCGCTGGACCTGACGCCCGCCGCCGGCTTGCGCCTGGCCGTCCAGCCGCTGTCGTTGACCCGGCTGGACGCCACCGCCGACGGCTGGCGGGTCGATGGCGTCAACCTGACTGCCGGCTGATCGCCCGCGGGCCGCTCAATGCAGCCGGCCGACCTCGGCCACCGTACGGATTTCCGCCGGCTGCACCAGCCGCGCCGAGGCCACGGTGACCGAATGCAGCCGGCCGTCAAGCCGGCGTTCCCAGAAATCCAGGAACCGTTTGAGCGCCGGAAAATCCGGTGCGCGGTCCACCTCCTGCCAGATATAGCTTTGCAGCAGGCTGGGATGGTCCGGCATGAAATACAGGATCTCGGCGGTGGTCAGCCGCCATCCCCGGAGCTGAAGGGCGAGTTGCGACATGGCTTGGGCCTCCGTCGAATGGTCCCGGTCCTTTGGAGCCATCATACGGCGTGCCGATAAATTTTCCATTAATATCAATGCGTTAGCAGCATGCGCCCGCGAGTGCTGCCGGGGATGGCCCCACGGGCGGAACGGGAATTCATCCAATCGCCCTTGACAGGATTTCGCCCCCCCCCTAGATGGTTGGCACTCGTCGGCGGGGAGTGCTAACACCCTGGTGCACCAGTCGACGATCTTTTTCGATCCAGTTCAACTGGAAAACCGATTCGACGGAGGTTTGTATGAAGTTCAGACCGCTCCACGACCGCGTGTTGGTGAAGCGCCTGGAGTCCGAGGAGAAGACCGCAGGCGGCATCATTATCCCGGACACCGCCAAGGAAAAGCCCATGCAGGGTGAAGTGGTGTCTGTCGGCTCTGGTACCCGCGGCGAAGACGGCAAGCTGGTGGCGCTCGACGTCAAGGCCGGCGACCGCATCCTCTTCGGCAAGTGGTCGGGCACCGAAGTCAAGATCGACGGCGAAGAGCTGTTGATCATGAAGGAATCGGACATCCTCGGCGTTCTCGCCTGAGCGTCAACAGTTAGGGATTGCGAAAGATGGCTGCCAAGGAAGTCAAGTTCTCCACCGACGCCCGCACCCGGATGCTCCGCGGCGTCGACATCCTCGCCGACGCGGTGAAGGTCACCCTGGGCCCCAAGGGCCGCAACGTGGTGATCGAGAAGTCGTTCGGCGCTCCGCGCATCACCAAGGACGGCGTGACCGTCGCCAAGGAAATCGAGCTGGCCGACAAGTTCGAGAACATGGGCGCCCAGATGGTGCGCGAAGTGGCCTCGAAGACCGCCGACCTGGCCGGTGACGGCACCACCACCGCCACCGTGCTGGCCCAGGCCATCGTCCGCGAGGGCGCCAAGGCCGTGGCCGCCGGCCTCAACCCGATGGACCTGAAGCGCGGCGTGGACACCGCCGTCGCCGCCGTCATCGCCGAAGTGCAGAGCCGCTCGAAGAAGGTTTCGACCAACGCCGAGATCGCCCAGGTCGGCACCATCTCCGCCAACGGCGAGCGCGAGATCGGCGACATGATCGCCAAGGCCATGGAAAAGGTCGGCAACGAGGGTGTGATCACCGTCGAGGAAGCCAAGGGTCTGGACACCGAGCTGGACGTGGTCGAGGGCATGCAGTTCGACCGCGGCTACACCAGCCCGTACTTCGTCACCAACGCCGACAAGATGACCTGCGAACTCGACAGCCCCTACATCCTGCTGTTCGAGAAGAAGCTGTCCGGCCTGCAGCCGCTGCTGCCGGTGCTGGAATCGGTGGTGCAGTCGGCCCGTCCGCTGCTGATCATCGCCGAGGACGTCGAGGGCGAAGCCCTGGCCACCCTGGTGGTCAACAAGCTGCGCGGCGGCCTCAAGGTGGCCGCGGTCAAGGCCCCGGGCTTCGGCGACCGCCGCAAGGCCATGCTGGAAGACATCGCCATCCTGACCGGCGGCCAGGTCATCTCGGAAGACCTGGGCATCAAGCTGGAGAGCGTCACCCTTGACATGCTGGGCACCGCCAAGCGCGTGAACATCAGCAAGGAAGACACCACCATCGTCGACGGCGCCGGCAAGAAGGCCGACATCGAAGCCCGCTGCAAGCAGATCCGCGCGCAGATCGAGGAAACCACCTCGGACTACGACCGCGAGAAGCTGCAGGAGCGCCTGGCCAAGCTGGCCGGCGGCGTGGCGGTGATCAAGGTCGGCGGCGCCTCGGAAGTCGAGGTGAAGGAGCGCAAGGACCGCGTCGACGACGCCCTGCACGCCACCCGCGCGGCGGTCGAGGAAGGCATCGTCGCCGGTGGCGGCGTGGCCCTGCTCTACGCCATCAAGGCGCTGGAAGGCCTGAAGTACGCCAACGACGACCAGAAGGTCGGCATCGAGATCGTGCGCCGGGCGCTGCAGGCCCCCGTCCGCCAGATCGCCGAGAACGCCGGCAACGACGGCGCCGTGGTCGCCGGCAAGCTGCTGGAGTCCAAGGACGTCAACTTCGGGTTCGACGCCCAGAACGGCACCTATGTCGACATGATCAAGGCCGGCATCATCGATCCGACCAAGGTCGTGCGCACCGCGCTCCAGGACGCCGCCTCGGTGGCCGGCCTGCTGATCACCACCGAAGCGATGATCGCCGAGAAGCCCAAGAAGGACGCCGCCCCGATGCCGGGCCCCGGCGGCATGGGCGGCATGGGCGACATGGACTTCTAAGTCCGAACGCTCCGCGCGTGACGAAGGCCCCCTCCCGGCGACGGGAGGGGGTTTTTCGTTGTACCCCTCACCAATCGTGGCGACGAGCGGTCATGGCACGGCGATGCCCTTCTTGATCATCTCGGCGCGGGCATGGGCATCCGCCCCCGAGGGCAGCGGTGCCGCGGGATCGGCGACCCAGGCGGCGATGTCGTCGATCACCGTCCGGGCCTCCAGGTCGCGCAGCAGCATGTGGTAGCCGTGGGGATAGAGGGCGATGCGGCGGGGAGCGCCGGTGCGCGGCAGGTGGCGGATCATCGCCCAGGTGGCTTCCGGCGGAATGATCTGGTCCTTCTCGCCATAGAGGATCAGGGCCGGCACCCGGATGTGCGGCGCCGCGGCGGCGGCCTCGTCCATCAGGTCCACCAGCCCCTCGATGGCGTCGACGCGGGTGGCCTTGATGACCAGCGGGTCGCGGGCCAGCGCCCGCAGCATGGGGATATTGTCGGAAGCCTGGATGTGCAGGCCCTGGCCGGTGAGTTCCCAGCCCGGCGCCACCTGATAGGCCAGCCACAGGGCGGCGCGCTCGACGAAGCCCATGGTGGCGCGGCCCCACACCGCCGGGGCCGCCAGGATGATGCCCTTGACCTGGGGCGGCGGCGTTCCCGCCACGGTCACCATCACCACCGCCCCGCCCATGCTCTCGCCCAGCAGGTAGAGGGGCACACCGGGAAACCGCGAAGCCACCAGCGCGGTGGCGTCGCGCAGATCGGCGGCCATCGCCTGGGCGCTGGACCAGTAGCCGGGATGGGGCGCCTGGCCGAACCCCCGCTGGTCGTAGGCGTAGACCGCGATGCCGCGCGCGGCCAGCGCCTTGCCCGGCCCGTCGAAGGCATTGGAATAGTCGTTCATGCCGTGCAGGGCCAGGATCACCGCCCGCACCTGCCCGGTGGGCATCCAGATGCGGATAGGCAGGGCGGCGCCGTCGGGCGTGCGCCAGTGATCGTGGTCGAGTTCGGCGGTGGTGACCGGCGGGCCGGGCAACTGGAACTGGGCGGCGCAGGCCGACAGCAGCAGGGCAACCAGGGCGGCGGCCAAGCCGCCCGCCCGCGACAGATGCTTGGACATGGGCCGCAGAGTAGCCCCGCCGGGCGCCGGCCGGCAATCCTTGCCGCCGGCCTCCGCCCGGCCGATGGGTGGTCCTGTCCGAAAGAGCGGATCAGTCCGCCTTGATCAGGGTACCCACTCCATGCGGGGTGAACAGTTCCAGCAACACCGCATGGGGCACCCGGCCGTCGAGGATCACCGCGCCGTCCACCCCGTCGGCCACCGCCTGCAGGCAGGTTTCCACCTTGGGGATCATCCCGCCCGAGATGGTGCCGTCGGCGATGCAGGCCTGCACCTGGCTGGCGGTCATTTCCGGGATCAGGTTGCCCGACTTGTCCAGCACGCCGGGCACGTCGGTCAGCATCAGCAGCCGGCGGGCCCCGGCGGCGGCGGCGATGGCTCCGGCCGCGGTATCGGCGTTGATGTTGTAGGTCTCGCCCGCCGGGCCCATGCCCACCGGCGCCACCACCGGGATGATTTCCGATGCCCGGAACGCGTCCAGGATATGGGGGGTGATCTCGGCCGGCTCGCCGACGAAGCCCAGGTCCAGCACCTGTTCGATGGCGCTGTCGGGATCCTTCCTGACCCGGCGCAGCTTGCGGGCGCGGATCAGGTTGCCATCCTTGCCCGACAGGCCCACCGCGAAGCCCCCCGCCTCGTTGATCGCCGAGACGATGTGCTTGTTGATCGAACCCGACAGGATCATCTCGACCACCTCGACGGTGGCTTGGTCGGTATAGCGCAGCCCGTCCACCCGCTCGGTGACGATGTTGAGGCGCTTCAGCATCCGGTCGATCTGCGGCCCGCCGCCATGCACCACCACCGGATTGATGCCGACCTGCTTCAGCAGCACCACGTCGCGGGCGAACAGCCGGGACAGATCGGCCTTTTCCATGGCGTTGCCGCCGTACTTGACGACGATGGTCTGTTCCGAGAACTGGCGCATGAACGGCAGCGCCTCGGACAGCACGGTGGCGCGCTCCAGCCAGGCCTGGCGATCCTGCAGGATGTCGGGGGTGGTGTCGGTCATGGTCGGGCCTCCGGATTGGCCAACTGGACAAGCTCGGCGCGGAGGTCGGCAATGCCCGCCCCCTTTTCCGAACTGGTGAGGATCAGGACGGGGTGGGCGGCGACCCGCTTGGCGATTTCGGCCCGCGTGCGCTCGACCACCAGGGCAAGTTCGGAATCCTTCAGCTTGTCGGCCTTGGTCAGCACCACCTGATAGACCACCGCCGCCTGGTCGAGCAGCGCCATCATCTCCCGGTCGCTGTCCTTCAGGCCGTGGCGCGAATCCACCAGCAGGACGACCCGGCGCAACACCGCCCGGCCGCGCAGGTAGCCCTTGATCAGGCGCGTCCAGCGCTCGACCTTGTCCTTGGGCGCGTTGGCGAAGCCGTAGCCCGGCATGTCCACCAGGCAGAGCCGCCCGTCCACGTCGAAGAAGTTGATCTCCTGGGTGCGGCCCGGCGTGTTGGAGGTACGCGCCACCGTCGAACGGCCGCAGAGGGCGTTGATCAGCGACGACTTGCCGACATTGGAGCGTCCGGCGAAAGCCACTTCGGGCAGGCCGGCGGGCGGCAGGGAATCGAGCGCGGCGGCGCCCCGCAGGAACGTCACCGCGCGCGCGAACATCAGCCGTCCGGCTTCGACCACCGCGGGGGGAACGGTCTCCTCCATGGCGGCGGCCCGGCTCAGGCCTTGACCCCCGCCTTTTTCATGATCACCCATTGCTGCAGGATCGACAGCGTGTTGCTCCAGGCCCAGTAGATCACCAGACCGGCGGCGAAGCGGCCGAGCATGAAGGTGAAGACGATGGGCAGGAACTGGAACATCTTGGCCTGCATCGGATCGGCCGGCTGCGGGTTCAGCTTCTGTTGCAGCCACATGGTCACGCCCATGATCAGCGGCCACACGCCGATATGCAGCATGGCCGGCGGGTCCCACGGAATCAGGCCGAACAGGTTGAACACCGTGGTGGGATCACGCTGCGACAGGTCGTGGATCCAGCCGATGAACGGCGCCTGGCGCATTTCGATGGTGACGTACAGCACCTTGTAGAGGGCGAAGAACACCGGAACCTGGATGACCATCGGCAGGCAGCCCGAGGCGGGATTGACCTTCTCCTTCTTGTAGAGGGCCATCATCTCCTGCTGCAGGCGCATCTTGTCGTCGGCGAAGCGCTGTTGCAGCTTTTGAATCTCGGGCTGCAACTTCTTCATCTTGCTCATCGCCGTATACGACTTGTTGGCGAGCGGGAACATGGCGAGCTTGATCATCACCGTCATCGCCAGAATGGCCAGGCCCATGTTGCCCAACTGGGTGTGCAACCACCGCAGCAGTTGGAAGAACGGCTTGGTCAGGAACCAGAACCAGCCGAAATCAATGGCCAGATCGAATTTGGGAATGCCGTAGGTGTCGGCGTACTTATCCAGCAGGCTCAACACCTTGGCGCCGGCAAACAGGTGGAACCCGGCCTGGGCGGACCCGTTGGGAGCGACCACCACCGGGTCGGCGGCGGTGAAGTCGACCTGATAGCGGTCGGTATTGTCGACGTCCTGGTAGACGAAGCGCCCGGTCTCGGCCGCCTTCTGATCGGGAACCACGGCGGTCAGCCAGTATTTGTCGGTGATGCCGATCCAGCCGCCGGTGGATTTCTCGGCGACCTGATGCTCCTTCTTCAGCTTGCTGTACTTCTTTTCCTTGAGGGTGCCATCCAGCACGCCGAGCGGGCCTTCGTGCAGGATGTACGTGCCGGCGGTCTTCGGCGTGCCGGTGCGGTTGATGAAGGCGTAGGGATAGAGCGACACCGGCTTCGAGCCGTAATTCTCGACCCGCTGGACGATGCCGAACATGTAGTTGGCGTCCACCGTGTAGGTGCGCACGAAGCGCAGGCCCTCGCCGTTGTCCCAGGTCAGCACCACCGGCGTGTCGGGGGTCAGCACCGCGTCCGGATTGGTCGGCTGCCAGATGGACTCGGGACCGGGGGTCTTGACGCCCGGCTCGGCGGTGACCCAGCCGAACTGGGCGTAATAGGGCTGGGGCGCTCCGGAGGGCGACAGCAGGGTGATGGGCGGGCTGTCCTTGGCGATGGCCTGGCGGTACTTGAGCAGCGTCAGGTCGTCGATGCGCGCCCCGGTCAAGGCAATGGAGCCCTGCAGGCTGGGGGTGCGGATGGGAATGCGCCGGCTGCTCTCCAGGGACTTGGCGCGGCTTTCCACCGGGAGGACGGGCTGCATGCCGGGCACCGGCGGACGGCCGTCGGCCAGCCCCGGCACGGCCGGCGCGGTGGCGACCGGCTGCTGCGGCGGCGGAACCGGGCGGGGCGCCCTGGGGAACAGATACTGGAACCCGAGCAGGATCAGGACCGAAAGGGCGATGGCGATGATCAGGTTGCGCTGTTCGTTCATGACATCCTATCCGGGTGGCCGGCGCACCGGCAGCCGTGGTCGTGGAAAGCGGGCCGGGGAGAAGCGGGCACGGGATCGTAGCCGCCGTCGTTCCAGGGATGGCAGCGCAGGATCCGCCGCACCGCCAGCCAGCCGCCGCGCAAGGCACCGTGCAGGGCAATGGCGTCGAGCGCATAGGCCGAGCAGGACGGCTGGAATCGACAAGCCGGCGGCAGCACCGGCGACAGCAGCAGCCGATAGCCGCGGACGAGGCCGCTCAGGATCACGCCGGCCGGACTCATGCGCCCTCCGAATTCTGCGTCGACGCCCCCGGCGAAGGCTGGTCCTTCCGCCGCGGCGCGCCGACACGTTTTAACGCGGTCCGCAAATCCTGCAAGAGAAGAGAATATGGACGTGTAATCGTCTCTCGGCGGCCGATCACCACGTAGTCGGTGCCGGGCACCGCCAGGCCGGGAAAAACCTCGGCCACGGCGGCACGCAGCCGCCGCCGGGCGCGATTGCGCTCGACCGCGTTCCCCACCTTCTTCGACGTGGTGAAGCCGACCCGGACCGACACCGATCCATTCGACGGCCCGTTGGGGCCGCCGTTCGGCGCCGCCTGGAGAATCAGGCCTGGCGCCGCCCATTTGCGCCGCGCCGCGGCGACGCGCAGGAAATCCGACCGCTTCAACAGCCGTGCCGGATGCCGCGGGTTTGCCGCCTCCGGCGGTGCGGCCATCGCCGCCTCCGGCCGAGGCGGGCTTAAGCGCTCAGGCGCTTGCGGCCCTGGCGGCGACGATTGGCAATGACCTTGCGGCCGCCAACGGTGGCCATGCGGGCGCGGAAGCCGTGGCGGCGGGCGCGGACGAGCTTGCTCGGCTGATAAGTGCGCTTCACGGGACGAAACTCCGGTACGAACGGTCGAAAAAATTGGAGGAAGCGCTTATAAGGCAGGCCGCCGGACGAGTCAACCGGCGGACACGGCAAATGTCATCAACGACCCCCTGGGGCCGGGCGAAACGGCGCGCTATCATGTGCGAGCCATGAAAGCCGCCCGCGACATCGACCTCTGCGTGCTCGGCACCGGCCCGGTGGCCGCCGCCGTGGCGTTGGGCGCCGTCCGCCTGGGAGCCAGCTGCGTCCTGATGGCCCCCGAGGGGCCGGCAGCCGAGGATGGCGTCGTCGCCCTGGCCGCCCTGGCGGCGGCCCTGCGCCGGGGTTCGCGGGACTGGCCGGCGGTGCGGACCGCCCTGCGGCAGGCCGCCGATGCGGCCGGGCGGGCAACCGCCCCCGACCGGTTGCGGGCCATGGGCGTGACGCTGCCGGCTGGTCCCGGCCGCTTCCTGTCCCCCCACGAACTGGCGGCGGACGGGCGGAGCTGGCGACCGCGCCGGACGGTGGTGGTGGCGCCGGCCGATCGGCCGTCCGCCATCGCCACGGCGCTGGAGTGGGACACCTTGCCGCCGCGGCTGTGCATCGCGGGTAACGGCCCGGCGGCGCTCGCGCTGGCGCAGGGCCTGGCGCGCCTGGGCATCGGCGTGACCCTGGCGGCCGACGGCCCACCCCTGACCGCCTTCGATCCCGAACTGGCCGGATTCGCCTTGCGCCGCCTTGCCGCCGACGGGGTGATCTTCGGCGCGGGCGAGGCATCCGCGCCGCGCCTGGCCGCGGAAGATCCGCGGCCGGCCCTGGACGGGCTGGGGCTGACCGAGGCCGGCATTGCCTGGAACGCCGCCACCGGCATCCGGACCGACGCCGGCGGGCGCACCCGCAATCGCAGGGTGTGGGCCGTGCCCTTTGCGGTCCCGCGCGCCCCGGCCGACCTGGCCGCCGGGGTGCTGCGCGGCGCCCTGCTGCGCTTGCCCGCCCGCCGTCCGGTTCCAATGGCCGCCACCTTCACCGATCCCGGACTGGCGCAGGTGGGACTGGACGAGGCGGCGGCCCGTGCCGAGGGGCGACCGTTCCGGCTGCTGCGCTGGCCGCTGGCCGATGCCGACCCGGTGGGCGGCGGCGAGGGGCTGGTCAAGGCGGTGGTGGACCGCCGCGGCCGGGTCCTGGGCGCGGGCATCGCCGCCCCGAACGCCGCCGAGTTGATCGCGCCGTGGTCGCTGGCGGTGGCCCGCCGCCTGCCGGCCGGCGCCCTGGCGGAAGCCCCCCTGCCCTGGCCGTCGGCGGCCGAGGCCGGCCGGCTGGCCGCCGCCAGCGCGCTGGCGCCGCTGCTGCTGTCCGGACGGCTGCAACGCTGGGTCCGGCTGATGCTGCGTCTGGGGTGACGGGGCGGCCGGTCTGCATTACCTTTCCCGGCGCCCTGTTCACAAGGAGGCGACCGCATGCCCTGGGACCCGCGCCTTTATTCCACCTTCGCCGCTCCCCGACTGCGGCCCGCCCTTGACCTGCTGTCCCGCGTCGGGGCCGAGGCGCCGCCCTTCGTCGCCGACCTGGGCTGCGGCACCGGCAACGTCACCCGCCTGTTGGCCGAGCGTTGGCCCCAGGCCACCGTCACCGGCATCGATTCCTCACCCGAGATGCTGGCCGCCGCCCGCGCTGAAAGCCCCTCCGTCGCCTGGCAGGAGGCCGAGATCGGCACCTGGGAGCCGGGGCGGCCGGTGGACGTGCTGTTCTCCAACGCCGCGCTGCACTGGCTGGGCGACCACGGCCCGCTGTTCCGCCGCCTGATGGAGATGCTCCCCGACGGCGGCTGGCTGGCGGTGCAGATGCCGCACAACCACGACGCCGCCTCGCACACCGCCATGGCCGATGCCGCCGCCGCCGGGCCGTGGCGCGACATCCTGGCGCCGCTGCTGCGCCACCGGCCGGTGGCCGACCCGGCCTTCTACTACGACGTGCTGGCCTCGATGGCCGACCACCTGGATATCTGGGAGACCGAATACCTCCACGTGCTGCAAGGCGACAACCCGGTGGTCACCTGGACGGCCGCCACCGCCCTGCGGCCGCTGCTCGACGCCCTCGACGAGACGTGGCGGGCGGCCTTCCTGGCCGATTACGCCGCCCGCATCCGCGCCGCCTACCCGCCGCGCGCCGACGGCCACACCCTGCTACCCTTCAAGCGCCTGTTCATCGTGGCCCGGCGGTAAGCGGGCCCAGGGCCAGGCGCACCAGCATCTCCTCGAACTCCGGGCGGCCGAGAAGCGGACTGTCCTCCAGCACCGCGGCGCGGATTGTTCCCAGCACCGCCCGGGTGGCGGCGAACAGGGCGGCCTCGTCGGGCACCGGAAAGGCCGGATGGGCCCGCCGCGCGATGAACAGCCGGATACGGGCCGCCCCCGCCTGCACCAGGGCGACCACCGGCGGCAAGTGGTCGTGCCGCCAGGCGCGCCGCAACAGGATGCGGCGCGCGCCGCCGCCTAGGCCGAAATTGGCCAGCAGGTAGGCGACCACCTCGCGCAGCACATCCAGGGGATGGGCCTGTTCCGTCTCGGCGCGGCTCAGCAGCCGGTCCAGGCCGGCCAGCACCCGGCGGCGCTCCAGGTCGATCATCGCCGCCAGGACCGCCTCCATGTTGGGAAAATACTGATACAGGGTGCCGACCGAGAACCCTGCCCGCTCCGCCACCCGGTTGGTGGTCAGCCCCTGTTCGCCGCCGCGGTCCAGAAGCTGAAGGGTGGCGGCGAAAATGGTGCGGCAGGTGGCCCAGGCCCGCGCCTGGCGCGGCGTTTTGCGCATGGACTCAACCACATCCTCCGGCAGATCGGTCATGGCGGGCGGGGCCTCGGAATGCGAGTAGGGATGGCCCAGCATCGCCCATTACGATGGTGGCGTCCACCGCTTGCCGAGGGCCCGCCATGTCCGATCTTACCGTCCGCTCGCCGTCGTTCCCGGTCGCCGACTGGGACCTGCCGCCCCGCTGGCTGGGGGGCGATGCCTTCCGCACCCAGACCTTCAACGCGCTGTCCATGTCCTTTCCCGTCGGCGAACGCTACTTCATCGACAGCGTCCGGGCCGCCCTGCCGCTGGCCGGGGCGCCCGGCCTGGCCGAGGATGTCCGCCGCTTCATCGCCCAGGAGTCCAGGCACAGCCATCTGCATCGCGAATTCAACGTCAAACTGGCGGCGCAGGGATTGCCCAATCTGATCGAGCCCATCTGCGCCTGGCGCATCCGCACCATCGCCGGCCTGAATGTCCGCCACAAATTGGCCATCGCCGCGGCCTACGAGCATTTCACCGCCGCCCTCGGCGACGCCGTGCTGGCCGGCCGGCCCTGGCTGGAGGGTGCGGCCGAGCCGGTGCGGGCGCTGTGGATGTGGCACGCCGCCGAGGAATGCGAACATCGCGCCGTGGTGTTCGACGTCTACCGCCATCTGGGCGGCGGCGAGATGCGCCGTCTCGCCTGGTTCCTCTACATCAGCCTGATTTTCGCCGTGGACCTGACTCTCCAGGTGATGGCGAATCTCTGGCGCAGCGGGGCGTTTTTATCGCTCTCGACTTGGCGCCGGGGCTGGCGGTTCCTGTTCGGCCGCGGCGGGGTGGCGGGCTGGATGCTACCGGTGTGGCTGGCCTATCTGCGCCCCGGCTTCAATCCCCGCGACCGCGGCGAACGCGCGGCGGCCGAGCGGTGGTTCGCCGCCAACCGCCACTGGTTCAGTCCAGGTGCAGCATCAGAGCCTTGAGATAGGCGCTTTCCGGCAGGAAGGGATGGACCGGGTGGTCGGGAGCGGCGCCCGACGCGCGCAGGATGCGGCCCGAACGGCCGGCCAGGGACAGGCCGTGCGCCACTTCTTCGGCGAACAGCTCGGACGGCATGTGGTGCGAGCACGAGGCGACGAACAGGAATCCCTGGGGCTCGACCAGGGCGGCGGCCAGCCGGGTCATCTTGCGGTAGCCCTTGGCCCCCGCCGCCAGGTCCTTGCGCGATTTGACGAAGGCCGGCGGGTCGGCGACCACCACGCCGAACCGTTCGCCGGCGGCGGCCAGGCGGGCCATCTCGGCGAAGGCCTCGGCCCGCACCGCCTCGACCGCGACCCCGTTCAGCGCGGCGGAGCGTTCGGCCAGTTCCAGGGATTCGGCCGAGCGGTCCACCGCCACCACCGCGGCGGCCCCGGCCAGGGCGGCCTGCACCGCGAAGCCGCCGGCATAGGTGTAAAGGTCGAGCACCCGCCGGCCGCGCGCCAGCCGGGCGACGAAGGCCCGGTTGTCACGCTGATCGTAGAACCAGCCGGTCTTCTGCCCGTGGGCGAGGTCGGCGGCGAAGCGCGCCCCGTTTTCCACCAGTTCCACCGGACCGGCCACCTCGCCCTTGGCGACGCGAAGGCCGAGGGCCAGCCCCTCCAGCCCGCGCACCGGGCTGTCGTTGCGCATGACCACCGCTTCCGGGGCCAGCACCCGCTCCAGGGCGGCCAGCAGCAGCGGCTCCAGGCGCTCCATGCCGGCGGTATTGGCCTGCACCGTCACCACGTCGCCATAGCGGTCGACGATCAGCCCGGGCAGGCCGTCGGCCTCGGAATGAACCAGACGGTAGCAGGGATCGGCGAACAGGGCCTGACGCAGCGCCAGGGCGCGGCCCAACCGGGCGGCGAGGAAATCCTCGTCCACGGTGGTTGCCGCGTCGCGGTCCAGCAGGCGCGCCGCGATCAACGAATGGGGATTGAAGGTCGCCACCCCCAGGCGCTCGTCGCCGGCATCCACCAGCGTGACCAGGCTGCCGGCGGGCAGGGCCTTGGCCTCGGCCGTCATGTCGATTTCGTTGGAGAAAACCCAGGGATGGCCGGCCCGCAGGCGGCGCGAGCGCCCCTTCTGAAGGCGGATGGCGGGACGGGTGGCGGCGGAATCGGAGCTGGTCGGCGTCATGGTCAGCGGAGTCTAGACCAACCGCCCGGGTAGGGCAACCGCCCCCCGCCCGATCTAGGCCCGCGAACGAGGGAAGACCGTACGCCATAGGAAAGCGATGGCTGGAAAGCCAGACTTCGTCTAAATTTTGCCGATTTTGATATGGATCAATGGCCCGCGACCCGGCAACGGTCATAGTGCGCGACACTCGGAGCAGAGAACCGTCCGGCCGGCCCGGCACGGGGGCAAAACAGTTGCCGCGGAGTTCACCGGCCGGAGCCCCGAGCAAGACCCTTTCCCGGTCGATCAAGGAGTTCGGCATGCACACCAACACCGACGCCACGTACCGCGATGACGTGGTGAAGAAGTTCGTCCTTGCGGCGATTTTCTGGGGAGTCGTGGGCTTCATGATGGGCGATTTCATCGCCTGGCAGCTCGCCTTCCCAGCCCTGAATATGAACCTGGAGTGGACCACCTTCGGCCGTCTCCGCCCGGTTCACACCTCCGCCGTGATTTTCGCCTTCGGCGGCAACGTGCTGATGGGGACGTCGTTCTACGTCGTCCAGCGCACCTGCCGGGCCGAGCTGTTCGGCGGCAAGTATCTCGGCAATTTCGTCTTCTGGATGTGGAACGCCATCATCGTCCTGGCCGCCACGTCCTATGTGCTGGGCCAGAGCCAGGGGCGCGAATACGCCGAGCCTGAATGGTGGCTGGATCTCCTGATCACCGTGGCTTGGGTGGCGTACCTGATCACCTTCGCCGGCACTCTGATGAAGCGTCAGGAAAAGCACATCTACGTCGCCAACTGGTTCTACCTGGCCTTCATCCTGACCATCGCCATGCTCCACCTGGGCAACAACCTGGCCGTGCCGGAAATCGTGTTCGGCGGCACCCATTGGTGGAAGAGCTATTCGC
>JAKAFA010000042.1 GCA_021818185.1 Pseudomonadota bacterium
CCGGAAGGCCGCCGCCACAGCCACCCTGATCAACCCTGCCCCGGCGTCAACCATTCCCTCAACCTCAAACCATCCCCCACCGCCCCATACTGAGAACCGCTGAACCGGCGTCGCGATCCTTGCCCCCGGCGCCGCTTGCCGCTATTGTCCGCGGTTCCCATACACCCCTTTCTGCGCTGGAACCATCGCCATGTTCACCGGATCGATCACCGCCCTCGTCACCCCGTTCCGCGACGGCAGCGTGGACGAGAAAGCGTTCCAGGGCTTGGTGGCGTGGCAGATCGCCGAGGGCACCCGCGCCGTGGTTCCCTGCGGCACCACCGGCGAGTCGCCGACCCTGTCGCACGAGGAGCACCGCCGGGTGATCGAACTGTGCGTCGAGGTGGCCAAGGGCAAGATTCCGGTGATCGCCGGCACCGGTTCCAACTCGACGGAAGAAGCCATCGGCCTGACCCGCCACGCCAAGGAAGCCGGCGCCGACGCCGCCCTGGTGGTGGCCCCCTATTACAACAAGCCGACCCAGGAAGGGCTGTTCCGCCATTTCGAGGCCATTGCCAAGGCGGTGGACATCCCGATCATCGTCTACAACATCCCCGCCCGCAGCGTGGTCGACATTTCGGTCGACACCATGGCGCGGCTGTCCCGGATTCCCAACATCGTCGGCGTCAAGGACGCCACCGCCGACTTGACCCGGCCGCTGAAGACCCGTCTGGCCTGCGGCCCGTCGTTCTGCCAACTGTCGGGCGAGGACGCCACCGCCACCGCCTTCCTGGCCATGGGCGGCGTGGGCTGCATCTCGGTGACCTCGAACGTCGCGCCCAGGCTGTGCGCCGAAATGCAGGATGCCTGGGCCAAGGGCGACCTTGAGACCTGCTTCGCCATCCGTGACAGGCTGATGCCGTTGCACGATTCCATGTTCTGTGAGACCAACCCGGCCCCGGCCAAGTATGCCGCGTCGCTGCTCGGCCGCTGCCGACCCGACGTGCGTCTGCCGCTGGTCGAGCTGTCGGACGCCTCGAAGAAGAAGGTCGAAGCGGCGATGAAGAGCGTCGGCCTGATCTGACGCCCGATCCGACGAACACATGCCGCCGCCCCATATCGCCGCCCAGAACCGCAAGGCCCGCCACGAATATACCATCGTGGACACGGTGGAGGCCGGCATCATGCTGGTCGGAACCGAGGTGAAGTCGCTGCGCGCCGGCAAGGGCAACATCTCGGAGGCCTATGCCGGGCCGTCGGGGGATGAACTGTGGCTGTTCAACGCCTATATCCCCGAATACCAGGCGAAAATGCCGTTCCCCCACGAGACCCGGCGGCCGCGCAAGCTGCTGGTGCGCCATCGCGAGATGAACAAGCTGCTGGGCGCCGTGGCTAAGGACGGAATGACCCTGGTGCCGCTCGATATCCATTTCAACGAGCGGGGCATCGCCAAAGTCAGCCTGGGCCTTGCCAAGGGCAAGAAGCACCACGACAAGCGCGAGGCCGAGAAGAAGCGTGACTGGAACCGCGAAAAGGCGCGGTTGATGCGCGAAAAAGGCTGAGCATGGCCGAGGATGGGGACCCGCCGAACGCTGGGCCGACCCGGCAGAAGCTGGTGGAAACCAAGCAGCGCTGGGCTCGCGAAGGCCGCGGGCTGACCGGTGCCGCCGCTCCGCCCGCCCGGCGCCGCCTGCCGCCGGGCCAGCACGAAGTCGCCACCCTGCCGGTCCTCGACCTCGGCACCCATCCCACCGTTTCCACCGAGTTGTGGAGCCTGACGGTGGCAGGCTGCGGCGCCCGCCCGCTGAAATGGGACTGGTCCGACCTGCTGGCCCAGCCCGCGGCCGAGGTCACCGCCGACATCCACTGCGTCACCACCTGGACCATCTACGGCACCCGGTGGGCCGGCGTGTCCACCCGCCATCTGCTGGCCCTGGCCCAGCCGCGGCCGGAAGCCCGCTTCGTGATGCTGAAAAGCTACGACGGGTATTCCACCAACCTGCCGCTGGACCGGTTCGCCGCCGAGGGCGCGCTGATCGCCCACACCTTCGATGGCCGGCCCCTGCCCCGCGAACATGGCGGGCCGGTCCGCCTGGTGGTGCCGGACCTGTATTTCTGGAAAAGCGCCAAATGGCTGCGGGCCATCACCTTCATGGAAAAGGATTCGCCCGGCTATTGGGAGCTGCGCGGCTACCACGACGAGGGCGATCCCTGGCGCGAGGAACGCTACCGCTAAACCGCGCCAACGAGCCCATTGTATCCGACGGCACCCTACCCTTATACTAATGGAGTAGGGTTTCGTCCACAGGGGAAGACGCGTGACCTATCGCGCGGGTCGGCAGGAAAAAACGCCCGGGGCGCCGCGCTGGCGGCTCCGTCTGGGCGGCTGGCTGTGCCTTGTCGCCATCCTGCTCGGCCAAGCATACCTGCCGGTCACCGCCTGGGCGGCGTCGAACACCTTCCTCGACCCCGGCGCCATCTGCCATGCCGGGGACCCCGGCCAGGCCCCCGCCCAGCCCGACACCCCCTTCAGCGATTGCTGCCATTGCCCGCTGTGCCACATGATGGCCCACGCGGCCTTCACCGCGCCGTCGCCGGTCGGCTTTGCCGCCCCGCTGCTGCCGCCGGTGGTCCTCGGCCGCATCGCCACCGCTTCGCCGCCCGTCGTCGGGATGGCCGAAGGCGGGCCGCTCCAACCTCGCGCTCCTCCCGTCGCCGGCTGAGTTCAACCTCAACCGACCGACCTTTCCGCACGTCCGGCTGAACCGGACGATGCAACGGAGTGCCTTGTATGACCCGGATCATCGTTGCCGGGGCGGCCGCCGCGGCGGCGGCCGCCACACCCCTTGCCGCCTGGGCCTGCGCCACCTGCGGCTGCTCCCTCAGTTCCGACATCCAGGCCGGTTATTCCACCGGCTATTCCACCGGCAGCGGTTGGCAAGTCAGCCTGCTGGACAGCTACATCGACCAGAGCCAGCTCCGCACTGGCAGCCACGCGGTTTCGCCGGCCCAGGTCGCCGCCATCAACGATGCCGGCGGCAGCCAGGAGGTGGAACGGCAGACCGTCAACAACTACGTCACGCTGGGCGTCGGCTATAGCCCGAACATGAACTGGAACTTCAACCTCCAGCTTCCCTATATCGATCGCTACCACACCACTTATGGCAACGCGACCACCGACCAACTGGCCCCCAGCGACGTCAGCAAGGCTTCGCTCGACGATATCGGCGACGCCAAGCTGATTGCCAGCTATCAAGGCCTGCTGCCCACCCACAATCTTGGCGTCCAGCTCGGCGTCAAGCTGCCTACCGGCAACTACGGCGGCCAGAATACCGCGACCGGCGCGACGGTCGGGCGCCACCCGGTATTCTTCTCCACCGGTCCGAACGGAGCCCTGGGCCAGGCGCTCGACACCGCCCTGCAGCCGGGCACCGGCAGCACCGACATCATCGTTGGGGCCTACTATGCCCAGGCGGTCAGCCAGGATTTCGACGCCTTCGTCAACGGGCAGTTCGAGGTCGCCGTCCAGGAGCAACTGACCGGCCTCAACCAGAACTTCCGGCCCGGCAACCTCGGGAACCTGAGCACCGGCATGCGCTACATGCACTCCGCGACCTGGACGCCGCAGGTCCAGGTGGACATCTCCCACAAAAGTCCGGACCAGGGCGCGCTGGCCGACGATTTCGACACCGCCGGCACGGTGGTTTACCTGACCCCAGGCGTGACGGTCGCGGTAACGCCCGCGGCGCGGATCTACGGCTTTGTTCAGGTCCCGGTGGCAAGCTGGCTTGAAGGCTATCAGATGTTCCCGCGTTGGACCGGCAATCTGGGGATCAGCTATGCGTTCTGACCGGAAACGCCCCCGGACGGGGACTCGCCTGGCCGCCCTCGTGTTGGCCCTCGGGCTGATCTGCGGCGGCGGACAGGCGCTGGCCGACGATCTTGCCGTCGGCCAGCCGGCCCCGCCCCTGGTGCTCCATACCCTGGACGGCCACGCCATTTCGACCGAGGCGTTGCACGGCAAAGTGGTCATCCTGGCCTTCTGGGCGACCTGGTGCGTCCCCTGCCGCCAGGAATTGCCGCTGCTGTCCGCCTATGCCGCCCGCCATGCGGCACAGGGCCTCGAAGTCCTGGGCTTCTCCCTCGACGGCCCGGACAATCTGGCGAGCGTGCGGCGCGTCGCCGCCAGCCTCAGCTTTCCGGTCGGCCTGCTGGGAAGCGCCTGGGCCGGCGATTACGGCCGGATCTGGCAGTTGCCGGTCAGCTTCGTGATCGACCGGGCGGGGGTCCTGCGTTACGACGGCTGGCAGGCGGACCAGCAGCCCTGGACCGCCGACAGCCTGGAGCGCATCGTCGGACCGCTGCTGTGACGGCCCGGGTGGGCCCGGCTCACCCGAATCCCAGGGCGCCGGCCACCATCCGCATTCCCGACAGGCCGAAGCCGACCAGCGCCGCGACCGCGGCGAAGGTCACCAGCATGAAGGCGGCCAGCCAAAAGCGATTGTCGATGAAGAAATGGACAAGCCCCAGGTGGAACCGCTCCATCTGGGTGCGGTCGCCATAGAGCATGCGGTCGAGGCGGGCCTTGCCGGCCCGCACACGCTCGCCGGTCGGCCGGCCCATTTCCATCGCATGCTTTTCCCGCCAATGATTCAGCCAGGTGATGGCCTGATCGCGCGCGTCGGGCGCCACCACCACCTCGCTGCCGGCCTTGGCCGCGGTCTTGAGGTGGCGGTCCATGAATTCATAGGCGAAATCCAGGTGAGCCTGGGCCGCCGGGCTGCGCGGGGCGTAGGCGCAGACCGGCAGACGGGCGCTGGCCGCCTCGATCACCATGGTGTCGCGCGGAATCTCGGTGCGATAGACGGTGCCGCCCAGGCGCGAGCGGATCAGCGCGTTGATCTTGCGCGTCGTCTTGTTGCTGTCGTTGATGGTGAACAGCACCCCTTGCAGCAGCAGGGTCTTGTTCAGCCCCTCCTGCACGTACTTGATGGACGGCAGGGTGCGCAGCAGCCCGTCATTGGCATAGGGGGTGGCGGTGACCGGGATGATCACCGCATGGGCCGCCGCCAGGGCGTTGATGGGCAGGATGCCGAGCGCCGGCGGGCAATCGATCACCACATAGTCGCAGTCCAGCCCCGCCTTGCCCAGGATATGCACCAGCGTCCGCTGGGAATCCTTCAGCTCCGACAGCTTGATCTCGATTCCCGCCAAATTGTAGGTGGACGGCAGGATGCGAAGATTGGGAAAGGCGGTGGGCACCACCACATCGGCGACCTCGGCCGTGCCGATGAAGACGTCGTAGATGCCCTTCTTGATGGCGGGGTCGATTCCCAGACTCTTGGTAGAATCCCCCTGGGAGTCCAGGTCGACAACGACCACCGACTTGCCGGCCGCCGCCAGGCAGACCGCCAGATTGGTACTGGTGGTGGTCTTGGAGATCCCCCCCTTCTGATTGAACACGGCTACGATATAAGGTTTCATCTGCGTCCCGCGCTCACGATCGCCATCGCCGTTCAAAATGGCGTCGACATTGGCCCCGCCGCACCCCAAACGGGCGTATTAGACCCTCCCCGACAATTGTCCCCAGGCCGGAAGACCGACTTCCGCCGGAAGGTCTGTGACAAAATTAAGCGATATACCGCGCCATTGCAACGGTAGAAGGCGGTCAGCACTTGGCAATTGCGCACACCCCCCTCGCCAGTGCCTTCATTTCATTGAAACGTAAACTCCTAGCCCTTCGCCCGACCCTGCTGGACTTTCGCCAATCCGGCGACAGATCAGGTCTCGGCCCGGACGCGGCGGCGGGCCGGCTTGCGCGCCGGGGCGGCCACCGGCGTGCCGGGATCGTCGGCCAATTGCACCGTCTGGCCGGCGCGATAGGCGGCCAGCACGGTATCGGCGGCGTCCCAGCCGTCGCGGATGCCGCGGTCCAGGTTGGACCAAGTCCAATCGTAATCGATATTGAAGGCGACGGGGATCTCGATCAGCCGGATGTCGGGCCGCTCGGCCTTGAGATGGGTCTTGAACAGGCGGACATCGTCCTCGCTGGTGGTGGCGGCGAACAGCATCACCAGATTGTTGAGGGCATCCAGCAGGTTTTCCGGCTTGCGCACCTGCTCGACGTCAAGGATGCGGCTGACCCACACCTCGTCGAGGTCGGGGTGGTTCTCCAACAGATTCTTGAAATTGACCGTGTCGACCGTCGCGCCCTCGCAATAGGTCTCGCCGCCGATCACCACCGGTTCCTCGATATACGGCAGGGCGGAGCAGGCGCACAGCGTTTCGCCGGTGATCGGGCGGTATTTGGAATCGGCGTTGCTGAACAGTTCCAGCCGCTCGCGGGTCAGGTTGTAGGCGTTGTGATAGAGGATCGGCCGGCCCGGCTCGGCCAGCTTGGCGAAGTCGATGCGCGCCAAAAGGGGGCTGTCGGGATAGAAAATGCGCGACAGGCCATTGGTCCGGCTCTTGTAGATCCAACTGGTCAGGAAGCGCGACCAGGGATGGACCGCCAGCACCTGATTGAGCAGCAGGTCGTTGAAATTGGCCACCGACCAGCGCGCCGGGTCGGTGAGGTAGCCCAGGCAGACTTCCGTCGCCTCCTGCACGGCATCGGGCACCACCAGATTGCGGTAGCTGTGCGGATCGAGCACGAAATCGACGGCGTTCCGCGCCGCCGAGACGAAGTCGGGGGCGAAGGCCGCAGCGATGGGAAAGCGGTCATAGATGTCATCGCGCCGGAAGATGCGGCGGAAAAAGGAATCGGCGGTCTCGGCCTCGGTGCCGGGCGCGGCCTGGTTCCAGACGATGCCCAGCCAGGCGCCGATGCAGGACAGAGTCCAAACATCGAACCGGATGTCCGGCTCCTGATGGAGACGCTTCAAGGCGCCCAGGCTCAAACCCACCGCCGGGCCGCCGCCGGCCAACGCAATCGCCCGCTTCATCGTCGCGCTTCCCCTGCCATCGCCGCCATCGGCGGCCCGATGCTGCCATTGCCGCCCGTGGCGGCCCGATTGCCGCATGGTAAGGGGACGGGGCGGGAGGTGCAAACCTCCCTTGCAGCCAAAGGGATATGGAGGAAGGTCAGGCTGCCCGGCCAAAGGCATGGGCCGGGCGCGCCGAGCGGCCCGACGACAGGCCGAACGGCGCATCAATCCGGGCCGCAGGCCACCCCGGTTCCCGCCAGGCCGCAATACCCGCCGGGATTCTTCGCCAGATACTGCTGGTGATCGTCCTCGGCGAAATAGAAGGGCGGCATCTCCAGGATTTCGGTGGTGATGCCCCCCCGGCCCCGCTCGGCCAACCGCCGGCCATAGGCGTCGCGGCTGACCTCGGCCCGGCGCAGCCGCGCCCGATCGCCGACATAGAGGACCGAGCGGTACTGGGTGCCGACATCGTTGCCCTGGCGCATGCCCTGGGTGGGATCATGGCCTTCCCAAAACACCCGCAGCAGCGTCTCCCAGGCCAGCACCGCGGGGTCGAAGACCACCCGCACCACTTCGGCATGGCCGGTGCGCGCCGTGCAGACCTCCTCGTAGGTGGGATTGGGGGTGAAGCCGCCGGCATAGCCGACCGCGGTGACGTAAACGCCGGGTAGACGCCAGAACAGCCGCTCGGCCCCCCAGAAACAGCCCATGCCGAACAGCGTCTCGGCCATCCCGGCGGGATAAGGCGGCACCAGCGGATGACCCAGCACCATATGCCGGCCCGCCACCGCCATCGGCCGCGCCCGCCCCGGCAGCGCATCTTCGCGCCGCACCATCTCGCGCTTTCCTGGTCCGAACAGCACCCGCACCTCCTTTGCCGCAGCTTTTTTCTGATATGCCCCGCCCCGCCCGCAAAGCAAGCCTTGACAGCCCCCCCGCGAACCCTCTATATCGGCCGCCTCCACGCTGTGGCGGAGTAGCTCAGCTGGTTAGAGCAGCGGAATCATAATCCGCGTGTCGGGGGTTCAAGTCCCTCCTCCGCTACCAAATATGGGGTCCAGGCCATGGTCTGGACCCCTTTATTTTGCGCTTTTTTCCTCGCAGTCCCAAAAATCGACGAAAGTGCGAGGAAAAGTGCGAGGTTCTCCGCACCCCCCGGACTCCGAGGATTTCGGGCGACTGCGAGGCAGAGTGCGAGGTTAACCCCCCAAAAAAAGTATAGTGCGGCGGCGGATTTGGCCCATTCCGGCGCGAGGTTTGGCACCACAAGTAAAAGGGCTAACGATCTCGCCCTCGCCAATGACCAAAGATGGCGCGAAAATTGATGTTTGCCGCGTCGTGCGACGGTGAAACAGCAATTCATCCCAACTAAAGCAGGCCCTTCACGAATACTTTCGCACCAGCGCCCGCCGAGTCTGGGACGAGGTCACGGATGACATCGAACCGCTGGAGAACGCCCCGCGTAAGGCACTGACCCCGCCATCACCATCCGCCGGATAGTGAAGAGGGCTGGAAACCAGACTCAGGCACCACGCCCTTCTCCGCCCCCCTCCGCCTGCGGGCTCCCCCTCTCCCGCCGCCCCATGGCCGCCTGTTCCGCCGCGATCACCGCGTCGATGGCGGCGGTGACCCCGGCCCAATATTCCCCGTCCATCGCCGGATCGGCCGGGGGCGGCGGCAGGCGGATCACCTTGAAGCTGGCGGGCGGCGCGGCGCAGGGCTCGGCGGGGCGCGGCGCCTCGCCCGGCGCCTGGCGGCAGAAGGCCTGCGACCATGCGACGAAGGAATCCCGCTCGGCCGGGGTGGCGAATTCCAGGATGCGCCGCGAAAAGCGGTGGGTCAGATGGGCATAGGCTCGCCCATCGGGCCGAAGGCTGCTTCCGGCATGGCGGGCCAGAACCGTGGCCTTGGCCAGATGGCGGCCGGTCTCGGCGGCCGCCGCCCGCACCACGGCGCCCAGGACGGCGCGTTCGGCAGCGGACAGGAGGGCATCGCCGGCATGCAGGCCCGCCGTCACGCCGCCGTCCGCGCCATGGATCACGCCGACCACCGGCATGCCGAGATGGGTGGCCAGGGCGTCCTGGTAGGCGCCGAGGGCCGCCGCCCCGGCCGGTTTGGCCAACAGCACGTAGACGTAGAGCGGCGGCAGCGCCGCGCCGCCGGCGGACAGGAACCCGTCCACCGCTTCTTCCGGGATCACCTCGCCGCAGGAATAGATGCCGCCGTCGGGGAAGCCGACATAGGCTCCCTCGACCGGGCCGACCGCCGGGTCAATATATTCGTATTCCACCAGCCGGTAGGGCGCCAGTTCGCGAAACACCGCCCGGTTGGCCGGATTGGCCGGCTGGGCGCTTTCCCCTTCGGCGGCCTGGCGTGCCAGCAGCGCCAGGAAATCGGCCACCGCCCGGGCGGCGTCCACCCGGATGGCGATCACGTCGTCGCACGGCACGTCCGGCATTTGCCCCCCTTGTCCAATCCCGCGGCGATTTTACCAGAACGGGCCGGTGCGCACAGCGACTTTCGCCCGCCGTGTCTTTTCCGATCGGGGCGCCTTCGCCGTTGACAGGCCGGGAACGTCGGGTAGGGTTCTGCAAGTTGCCGCGCCACAAGCGGGAACCGGCCCGGCCAGCGGAACAGCAGGATGGACGAATGGAGTATTTCCTCCAGCAACTCATCAATGGCATCACCCTTGGGGCGATTTACGGCCTGATCGCCATCGGCTATACGATGGTCTACGGCATTATCGGCATGATCAACTTCGCCCACGGCGACATTTACATGCTGGGGGCTTTTTTCGCGCTGATCGCCTATCTGGCCGCCACCACCATGGGCGGCGGCAGCGTCGCTTTCGGGCTGATGGCGGCGTTGCTGGCCACCATGTTGTTCACTTCGCTGTGGGGTTGGGCGGTCGAGCGCCTGGCCTATCGCCCGTTGCGCGGCGCGCCGCGGCTGGCGCCGCTGATTTCGGCCATCGGCATGTCCATCGTGTTGCAGAACTTCACCCAGCTGACCCAGGGGGCGCGGGTCAAGCCACTGCAACCGGTGATCCATGGCGGGGTGACCCTGCTGAAGGCCAACGGCTTCGCGGTCAGCCTCAGCTGGCTGCAAATCACTATCGTGCTGGTGACCGTGGCGCTGATGCTGGTGTTCACCTGGGTCATCACCCGCACGCCCCTGGGCCGCGCCCAGCGCGCCACCGAACAGGACATGAAGATGGCGGCGCTCTTGGGGGTGAACGTCGACCGGGTGATTTCCACCACCTTCGTCATCGGTGCCGCCCTGGCCAGCGTGGCCGGGCTGATGGTCACCCTGTATTACGGCGTCATCGATTTCTACATCGGCTTCCTGGCCGGGATCAAAGCCTTCACCGCCGCGGTGCTGGGCGGCATCGGCTCGCTGCCCGGCGCCATGCTGGGCGGCTTGGCCATCGGCCTGATCGAGGCCCTCTGGTCGGGGTACTTCTCCATCGAATACAAGGACGTGGCCGCCTTCTCCATCCTGGTCCTGGTGCTGCTGTTCCGCCCCAGCGGCCTCTTGGGCCGGCCGGAAGTGGAGAAGATCTGAGATGGCCACCGCCCCTGCCGATCCGGCGCCGCCGCTCAAGGACGCGGTGATCGACGCCGCGCTTGCCGGCCTGGTGGCGGCGGCCCTGGCCCTGCCGATGCTTGGATTCCACCTGGAGGACGGGACCACCAGCCTGACCTTGTCCCCGCATCTGCCCCGCGTCGGACTGGCGGCGCTGGTGGTGGCCGGCGGCCGTCTGGGGCTGACTCTGGCCCGCCGGGGCCTGGCGGCACGGCGCGCCGGCCGGCCAGGGCGGCTGGCGCGACTCGGCGGGCGCCTGAGCGGCACCCGCCTGTGGGTGGGCTGGGCGATGTTGCTGTTCGCCGCCGTCCTGCCCCTCCTGCCCTTTGCCGACCGCAACCTGATCGACAAGGCCACCATGGTCCTGATCTACGTGATGCTGGGCTGGGGGCTGAACGTGGTGGTGGGGCTGGCCGGCCTGCTGGACCTGGGCTTCGTCGCCTTCTACGCGGTCGGTGCCTATTCCTATGCCCTGCTCGCCCATTATTTCGGCCTGTCGTTCTGGGCCTGCCTGCCGCTGGCCGGCCTGCTGGCGGCGGCCTTCGGCCTGACGCTGGGCTTTCCGGTGCTGCGCCTGCGCGGCGATTACCTGGCCATCGTCACCCTGGGCTTCGGCGAGATCGTCCGGGTGGTGCTGGTCAACTGGGGCGACCTGACCGGCGGGCCCAACGGCCTGGGCGGCATTCCCCGCCCCACCCTGTTCGGCCTGCGCTTCGCCGCCTACGCCCCGCCTGGGCACCACACCTTCGCCCAGTTCTTCGGCCTGCGCTTTTCGCCGGAACACCGGATCGTCTTCCTGTATTTCCTGATCCTGATCCTGGCCTCGGTGACCAATCTGGTGACGTTGCGCCTGCGCCGCCTGCCCATCGGCCGCGCCTGGGAAGCGCTGCGCGAGGACGAAATCGCCTGCCGTTCGCTGGGGCTCAACCCCACCACCGTCAAGCTGTCGGCCTTCGCCACCGGGGCGATGTGCGCCGGCTTCGCCGGCTCGTTCTTCGCCACCCGCCAGGGCTTCATCAGCCCCGAAAGCTTCACCTTCATGGAATCGGCGGTGATCCTGGCCATCGTGGTGCTGGGCGGCATGGGCAGCCAGATCGGCGTGGTGCTGGCCGCCCTGCTGCTGGTCGGCCTGCCCGAGTGGTTCCGCGAGTTGCAGCAATACCGCATGCTGGCCTTCGGCGCCGCCCTGGTGCTGATCATGCTGTGGCGGCCCTCGGGCCTGCTGTCCGGCCGGGCGCCCACCATCCGCCTGGGGGAAAGGACGTGACGCCGCCGCCGCTGCTCCAGGTCGAGCACCTCTCCATGCGCTTCGGCGGGCTGCTGGCCGTCAACGACCTGTCCTTCGCCGCCGCCGGCCGCCAGATCACCGCAATCATCGGCCCCAACGGCGCCGGCAAGACCACCCTTTTCAACTGCATCACCGGGTTCTACCGCCCGCAGGTGGGGCGCATCGCCCTCCACCATCCCACCGGCGTCAAGCTGCTGGAGCGGCTGCCCGACCACCGCATCGCCCGCGAGGCGGGGGTGGCGCGCACCTTCCAGAACATCAGGCTGTTCCCGCGCATGACGGTGCTGGAAAACCTGATCGTCGCCCAGCATGCGGCACTGATGCGGGCCAGCGTGTTCTCGCTGGCCGGGCTGCTGGGGCTGGCCCGCTACCGCCAGGCCGAACGCCGCGCCGTGGACAAGGCCCGCCACTGGCTGGACCGGTTGAACCTGATCGCCCAGGCCGATGACGAGGCCGGCGCCCTGCCCTACGGCTCGCAGCGCCGCCTGGAGATCGCGCGGGCCATGTGCACCGACCCGGTGCTGCTGTGCCTGGACGAGCCGGCCGCCGGCCTCAACCCCCGCGAATCGGCCGAACTCAACACGCTGCTGACCGCCATCCGCGACGAGACGGGGGTCGGCGTGCTGCTGATCGAGCACGACATGACGGTGGTGATGGGGATTTCCGACCATATCGTCGTGCTGGATTACGGTCGGCGCATCGCCGAAGGCCCGCCCGCCGCCATCCGCCGCGACCCGGCGGTGATCCGCGCCTATCTGGGCGAGACGGCAGCCGAGGACCTGCCGCCCGCGGTGTCCGGCGACGTGTCGGAGGCGGACGGATGCTGAGGGTCGAAGGCCTGCATTCCGGCTACGGCCGCATCGAGGCGTTGCATGGCATCGACCTCGACGTGGCGGCGGGCGAGATCGTCGCGCTGATCGGCGCCAACGGTGCCGGCAAGACCACCCTGCTCGGCACCCTGTGCGGCAGCCCGCGCGCCACCAAGGGCCGGGTGCTGCTGGACGGCGCGGACATCACCCGCCTGCCCACCCACCGCATCGCGCGGATGGGCTTGGCCCATTGCCCCGAGGGCCGGCACATCTTCCCGCGCATGAGCGTGCTGGAAAACCTGCAAATGGGCGCCGCCTTCGGCGATCCCCGCCATTTCGCCGGCGACCTGGAGCGGGTGCTGGCCCTGTTCCCCCGGCTGGGCGAACGCCTGCACCAGCGAGGCGGCACCCTGTCGGGCGGCGAGCAGCAGATGTTGGCCATCGGCCGCGCCCTGATGAGCCGGCCGCGCCTGCTGCTGCTGGACGAGCCCTCCCTCGGCCTGGCGCCGCTGGTGGTGCGCCAGATTTTCGAGTTGGTCGCCCGCATCAACCGTGACGAGAAGATGACCGTATTCCTGGTCGAGCAGAACGCCTTCCATGCCCTGAAGCTGGCGCACCGGGCCCATGTCATGGTCAACGGCCGCATCACCCTGTCGGGGAGCGGCGCCGACCTGCTTTCCAACCGGGAAATCCGCGCCCATTACCTGGAAGGGGGCGCCGCATGATCGGGGATGTCTGGGTGTTCCTGTTCCTGGTCTGCCTGTTGGGCGGCGGCTGCGCCTTCATGACCGGCCAGGCCCTGGCCGCCACCTGGCGCCCGATGGCCCTGGTCCCGCCCTACGCCCTGCTGCTGGCCGCCGGAACGCGGTTCCTGGCCTTCGCCCTGTTCGGCGGCCCCCTGCTGTCGCTGCCCGCCTTCCTGACCGACGGCACGGTGCTGGTCGCCGTCGCCCTGGCCGCCTATCGCCTGACCCTGGCGCGGCGCATGGTGATGCAGTATCCCTGGCTGTACGCACGGTCCGGCCCCTTCGGCTGGCGCGAGATCGGCGGCGAGGGCTAGCCCCTTTCCCGCCCCGCCCGGGCCTGACCCGAGCACCCGCGTGGCAGCCGTAAAATCCAACCTTTCCAATAGGATCGCTGCGAACCTGCGGGGGTGGCAGACACAACACCGGCCATGACGAAAAAACAGGGTGATGAATCAGCCGTCCGCCTCGGTGTATTGGAATAGGCGTGGACTTTTCGGGGAGGATTGGGGCGATGCGCAAACTGGGATTCCTGCTCCTGGCGGTAGCGGCGGCGACCGGCGGGGGCAGTACGGCGGCGCGCGCCGACATCACCATCGGCGTCGCCGGTCCGATGACCGGGCCCGAGGCGGCCTTCGGCGAGCAGTTCCGCCGCGGCGCCATCAAGGCGGTCGAGGATATCAACGCCAAGGGCGGCGTACTCGGCCAGAAGCTGACCCTGGTGTTCGGCGACGACGCCTGCGATCCCAAGCAGGCCCGCTCGGTGGCGGAAGACCTGTCGGCCAAAGGCGTGCCGGTGGTGATCGGCCATTTCTGCTCGGCCTCGACCATGCCGGCCTCCGAGGTCTACCTGGAGAACGGCGTGCTGGAGATCACCCCGGCCTCGACCAACCCCGTCATCACCGAACGGGGCATGCCCAACGTGTTCCGCACCTGCGGCCGTGACGACCAGCAGGGCAAGGTGGCGGCCGAGTACATCAAGACGCATTTCCCCGGCAAGGTCGTCGCCATCGTCGACGACAAGTCGGGCTATGGCAAGGGACTGGCCGACATCACCCGCGCCGAGTTGCACAAGGAAGGCATCCACGAAGTGATGGATGAATCCATCACCGCCGGGGAAAAGGACTATTCCGCCCTGGTCACCCGGCTGAAGCTGGCCAAGGTGGATCTGGTCTATTTCGGCGGCTACAAGACCGAGGCTGGACTGATCGTCCGCCAGATGCGCGACCAGGGGCTGAAGACCGTGCTGATGGGCGGCGACGGCCTCGTCACCGGGGAATTCTGGGCCATCACCGGGCCGGCCGGCCAGGGCACCCTGATGACCTTCAGCCCCGACCCGCGCAAGCGCCCTGACAGCGCGCCGCTGGTCAATTACTTCCGCGCCCAGCATTACGAGCCCGAGGCCTATACCCTCTACACCTACGGCACCATCCAGGCCTGGGCGCAGGCGGCGGAACGGGCCAAGTCCACCGACTGGCAGGAGGTGGCCGCCGCCCTGAAATCCGGGACCTTCGACACCGTGCTGGGCAAGATCGGCTTCGATGCCAAGGGCGACGTCACCGCTCCCGGCTATGTCATGTATGTCTGGAAGAATGCCACCTACGACTACGCCCCCTAACCCTTTTTCCGCCACGCGGCGCGGAACAAGGCGCCGGCCCCGCCGTTGACCCCGTCGATGACTTGGGCCAACGGGAGAGGCCGGCCATGACCATGCGCGACAGCATCGATGCCTGCGAACGGGCACATCGCACCTGCACCGAGACCGCCATCCACGCCATGCAGCAGGGCGGGCCGCTGGCGGAATGGTCGCTGGTGCAGGTGCTGCTGGACGCCGCCGATATCACCGAAACCACCGCCGACTTCCTGCTGCGCTCCTCGCGCCTCCACCCCCTGATCTGCCGCGCCGCCGCCGAGGTGGCCGACAAATGCGCCGATGCCTGCGAGCCCCACGCCGGCCAGGATCTGCGCATGAAGGAATGCGCCGAATCCTGCCGCCGCGCCGCCACCCATTGCCGCAAGCTGCTATAGCGGACCTTTACGCCGCGGCGTCCTCCTTCATCCGGAAACGCCAGGCGCAGAAATAGGATTCCGGGTGCGGATCGGGCGGGCAGGCGATGCACTCGCAGGAAATGCGTTCGTCGACCGTCGCCGCGAAGGTGGTATACTCGACCATGCCGCCGGACTTGCAGGGATAGTCGGGCAGTCCCTTCCGCTTGCGGGCGTTCTGGACGCGGCACTGGGTCATCCGCATGACCAGGGACCCGTCCTCCTCGAAGAAGACTTCCTGCTCGTTGATGACGCCGTACATGCGGTGCAGGAAGGTCTTGGCGAGGGCCTCCAGGCCGCCGGCCTCGGGCAGGTCCTGCATCTCCTTGATGCGGGCGGCTTCCAGCGGCGAGAACGAAGCCCAGCAGCCGTCGTTGACCGTCTTGGCGGCGGCCATGCCTTCGCGCGTCTCCACCGCCTGGAACCACACCCCGTCGAGCGCCAGCCAGTTGACCGCCAGGGCCTCCAGCAGCTTGGACAGCCTGTCCGGCGGCAGATCGGTCAGGGCTTTGGGCAGACCGTCCGCCCGCTCGGCATCAAGGACCGAGCACAGGCGGTCGACGATGATGGCCGTCGCCCGGTCCCCCGCTTCCCGCTCCATCTCCAGCGCCTTGTCGATGCCGAACCGGTCGATGGCCCCGGCGAACCACAACCCGTAATGTGCCGCCATCCGGCGCACCGCATCAACCACCGCCACGGCCAGCTTTCTGTTGTCCTGTTCCATCGCAACCTCCCTCTTCGGCGACGCTTCCCACAAGCCATGCGGGGGCCGGACGATCAATGCCCATACCGCTCGCCGCCGCCGACCGATTTGGGCAGGGAGGTGGGGGGAATGCGGGGCCGTGACACCCCGCGGCGTTTCTGCCATTCTTCGCAGATGCAGCATACGGAGGACGCCATGGAGGAGACGCGGCTGGTCGGAGAGTTGCCGACCATGCGGGTGGAGATTACCCACAGCCAGGAGCCCGACGGCAACGGCGAGCGGATGACCATCGCCCTGGTGGCGCGGCCGGGGATCGAGGCGGCCCTGCCGATGCTGATGCAGCTTCCCCCGGCGCTCGCCGCCGGCAATCCGATGATGGCCTGGATGTCGGCCATGCAGGCGATGATGGGCCAGGCCCTCGCCCCCTGGCAGGCCCTGGCCCGCGCCAATCCCTTCCTTTCCCTGCTGCCCGGCGCAGAATCCTCCTCAAGGGAAAAGTAGGGGCCGAAAGCGGGGGGCGTGTCGCCCCCGCCGGCACGCGGCATAGCCCAGAGGGGTAAGCGGCCCGGCAACCGGGCTGTCGATGCGGCATTCCACGATCATGCTGCGGTAATGCGCCTGGCGGGCGTCGGCGGGGAAGCGGGAAATCTGCGCCGGCGCGGGCAACGCGGCGCCCAGGACGGCCTCCTTGCGCAATTGGAAGGGTGCCGTCCTCAGTCATCTGGTCCCTGATGGACCACACGGGATGACCGCAGGTTCGTCCATTACTTCCCGTCCCGCCTTGACGAGCATGCGCCGATTCGCTCGGGCGCCCCGGCCCGCATGTCCAGGGGATGGAAAAGGTCGATGCTTAATCCTGTCTTGGCGGAAATCGTGACGGCCTGCCGCGCCCTGGTGCCGCGCACCCTGGTGGATCTGGAACGGGGTGATCGCCCGGCACTGGTGGAACTGATGACCCCGGTGGCCAAGGCCTTCGCCACCGAGGCGGCGCAGGAGGCGGCCGGCCTGGCGGTACAGGTGCATGGCGGCTACGGTTTCCTGCGGGAATACCGCGTCGAGCAGATCGCCCGCGACGGACGCATCACCCCCATCTACGAGGGCACCAACGGTATCCAAGCCGCCACTCTGGCCGGCCGCCTCGTCCGCCAGGACGGCACGCTGGCAGCCTTCCGTGCCGAGATCGGCGACGCGCTGGCCGCCGCCCGGAGCATCGACACCGCACCGCTGGCCGACGCCCTGGCGGCGTGGGAAACGGCCACCGCGGCCCTGCTGGAGCGATCCTTCCCCGGCGCCGCTGCGGTTCCCTATCTACGCCTGACCGGCTTGACCGCCTTCGGTGCCGTCTGGGCCCGGCTGGAGGCGGCCGCCGCGTCGTCCCGCCTGCGCGCCGCGGCGACCTTCGTCCGCCGCTGGATGCTGCCTGAAGCAACCCACCTGGCGGCGCTGTGCTGCTCGCCCCCATTGCCGGACGTGCCGGCGGACGTGTTCGAAGGGTAGGAATGGGTACCCTGCGCAAGCACCGGCTTTCCAAGTGATTCCCGCCTTGATAGGGTCAACCCCACTTGGCGCACATAAAGCCGCATTTCGCAAAATAAAGTTGACTTTATGTGGCGCCTCCCTAAGATGGAGGCCGAGGATCGTTGATGGTGGACAGGAGCAAACTGTATAGCGTTTCGGAGCTCGCCCACGAGTTCTCGCTGACGCCGCAGGCCTTGCGGTTCTACGAGGAAAAGGGGCTGCTCACCCCGGCGCGCTCGGGCCGTTCCCGCGTCTACGCCTATCGCGACCGCGCGCGGCTGATTCTGATCCAGCGGCTGCGCCGACTTGGCTTTTCGCTGGAAGACATCGGCGAATACCTTGGCCTTTACGGCACGGGGGGTGGGCAATTCGCCTATGGGGTGGAAAAGATCCGCGCCCGGCTGGCGGATCTGGAACGCATGCGCGGCGAGATCGACACGACCATTGCCGAACTCAGAGGACTGGAACAGGAGGCTCTTACCAAGCTGGCCACGGCCGGCGGGGAGGCGCCCGCCAACGATTAGTCAAAGCGAGGAGACTGGTTCATGGCCGATGCGGTGATTGCCGGATATGTCCGTTCCCCCTTTACCTTCGCCTGCAAGGGCGAACTGGCCGGCCACCGCGCCGATGAACTGGCGGCCCATGTGGTTCGCGCCCTTCTCGCCCGCACCGGGATCCCCGCCGTCGACATCGAGGACCTGATCATCGGCTGCGCCTTTCCCGAGGGCGAACAGGGCCTCAATCTCGGCCGGGTGGTCGGCAACCTCGCCGGCCTGCCGGAAAGCGTCGCCGGCATGACCGTCAACCGCTGGTGCGGATCGTCCATGCAGGCGATCCAGGACGCCGCTGGCGCCATCGCCACCGGAGCCGGCGAGGTGTTCCTGTGCGGTGGCGTCGAGACCATGAGCCGCGTGCCGATGATGGGCCTGAACTGCCTGCCGCCGCCGTCGTGGACGCCGGCCACCCGCAACGCCTATCTCAACATGGGCCATACCGCCGAAGTGGTGGCCGAGCGCTTCGGCATCGACCGCGCCCGGCAGGATTCCTATGCCGCGGCCAGCCAGGCCAAGACCGCCGCCGCCCAGGCCGAGGGGCGGTACGCCACCGAGATCGCCGCCATCGGCGGGCTAGACCGGGATAGCTGCGTCCGCGCCGGCACCACCGTGGAAAAACTGGCCACCCTGAAGACGGTGTTCAAGGAGAACGGCACGGTATCCGCCGGCAACGCCTCGCCACTGACCGACGGCGCCGCCATGACCCTGGTGTGCTCGGCCCGCTACGCCGCCCGCCACGGCCTGGCCGTGCTGGCCCGCATCCGCGCCTTCGCCGTGTCGGGCTGTGCCCCCGAAGTGATGGGAATCGGGCCGGTCGAGGCGAGCCGCAAGGCCATGGCGCGGGCCGGAATCACCGCCGACCGGCTGGACGTGGTCGAGATGAACGAAGCCTTCGCCGCCCAGGTGCTGGCCTGCTGCGACGAACTGGGCCTGGCGCCCGAACACATCAACCGCGACGGCGGCGCCATCGCCATCGGCCATCCCCTGGGGGCGACCGGCGCCCGCCTGGTGGGCAAGGCCGCCCTGCTGCTTAGCCGCGACGGCGGCCGCTGGGCGCTGGCCACCCAGTGCATCGGCGGCGGCCAGGGCATCGCCATGGTGCTGGAGGCCGCCTGATGGACGTCGCCGTGCAGGAAATCACCACCGTCGCCGTGATCGGCGCCGGGGTGATGGGAGCCGGCATCGCCGCCCATCTCGCCAATGCCGGTTGCGACGTCATTTTGCTCGACATCGCCGGACCGGAGCCCGACCGCGCCCGGCCGGCCCGCGATGCGGTCGCCCGCCAGATCAAGGCGGGCGGGTTCATGCATCCGTCCCTGGCTGCCCGCATCCGCCCCGGAACCATCGACGACGACCTGGAGTTGGTCGCCGGCGCCGAGTGGATCATCGAGGCCATCGTCGAACAACCCGCGGTCAAGCGCGATCTTTACGCCCGGATGGCGCCGCTGATGCGGCCCGGCGCCATCCTATCGTCCAACACCTCGACCATCCCCCTCGCCACCCTGGTGGCGGGCCTGCCGGAGGCGGTGGCCAGCCATTTCCTCATCACCCACTTCTTCAACCCGCCACGCCACATGCGCCTGCTGGAAGTGGTGGGCGGGCGGGAAACCGCGCCCGCGGCCATCGCGCGCGTCCGCCGCTTCGCCGATTATCGCCTGGGCAAGAGCGTCGTCCTGTGCAAGGACACCCCCGGCTTCCTCGCCAACCGCATCGGCTGTCTGTGGATGGCGGCGGCCGTCCGTTTCGCCGCCGATCTCGAGCTGACGGTGGAAGAGGCGGATGCGGTGATCGGCCGGCCGTTCGGCATCCCGTCCACCGGCATCTTCGGCCTGACCGATCTGGTGGGCATCGACCTGATGCCGAAGGTCTGGCGCAGCTTTGCCGAGAGCCTGCCGGCCGGCGACGACTTCCATGCGGTATACGCGCCCGCGCCGGCCATCGACGCGCTGATCGCCCGCGGAGCCATCGGCCGCAAGGCCAAATCCGGCTTCTACCGCAAGACCGAGTCGGGGATGGAAGCTTTCGACCTGGTGAAACTGGACTACCGGCCCACGGCCGGACCGGACCTGGCCAGCCTGGCGGAAACCTCGCCGCGCGCCCTGATGGAGCATTCCGACCGCGGCGGCTGGTACGCCTGGGCGGTGATGTCCCACAGCCTGGCCTACGCCGCCGCCCTGGTGCCAGCCATCTCCGACGACATCGCCTCGGTCGATGAGGCCATGCGGCTGGGCTACAATTGGCGGCACGGGCCCTTCGAACTGATCGATCGGGTGGGACCCGCCTGGCTGGCCGGCCGGCTGACGGCGGAAGGACGCGCGGTGCCCCCGCTTCTGCGGCGGGCGGCGGAAGGCGGCACTTTCTACCAGGGCCGCACGGCTTTGTCGCCGGCCGGCGGGATGGAGCCGGTGAGACGGCCCGCGGGAGAAGTCCGGCTGGCCGACCTCAAGCGGGGAGGCCATCCGGTCGAGGGCAACGACGCCGCCAGCCTGTGGGACATGGGCGACGGAATCGCCTGCCTGGAGTTCCATCGCAAGATGAACGCCCTGGCCCCCGAAAGCCTGGAGGCCATCGCGGCCGCCACCCGGCGGGTGGCATCGGATTTCCGCGCCCTGATCATCGGCAACGACGCCGATGCGTTCTGCGCCGGTGCCGATCTTGGCCTGCTGCTGGGGGCGCTGGACCGCGGCGACCTTGCCTTCATCGAGGATTTCGTCCGCCTGGGCCAGCAGACCTACGACGGATTGCGCAAGGCGCCGTTCCCGGTGGTGGGCGCGGTGGCCGGCATGGCCGTGGGCGGCGGCTGCGAGATTCTCCTCCATTGCGACTACATCCAGGCCCACGCCGAAGCAGCCATCGGTCTGGTGGAGCGCAACGTCGGGCTGATTCCGGCCTGGGGCGGCTGCCGGCGGCGGCTGGCCCTGGCGGCGGCCGATCCCGCTCTGCCCAAGGGACCCATGCCGT
>JAKAFA010000043.1 GCA_021818185.1 Pseudomonadota bacterium
GGGGTCGCCGATATAGAGCGGGTTGTTCTTCGACCGCCGGCACAGAATCTGGATGGTGCGTTCGATCTCCAGGTCGCGGCCGATCAGCGGATCGATCTTGCCCTGCTGCGCCTTCTTGTTGAGGTTGACGCAATAGGCGGTCAGCGCCTCCTGGCCCTTCTTCACCACCTTTTCGCCGCCGGCTTCTTCGTCGGCGCCGTGCACGGTGCGGGTCTGGCTGCGTCCCGGCGCCTTGGCGACGCCGTGGCTGATGTAATTGACCGCGTCCAGGCGGGTCATGTCCTGCAATTGCAGGAAGTAGACGGCGTGGCTTTCCCGTTCGGAGAACAGCGCCACGATGACGTTGGCGCCGGTCACTTCCTCGCGGCCCGACGATTGGACGTGGATGGCGGCGCGTTGCACCACCCGCTGGAACCCGGCGGTCGGTTTCGGCTCGGCGCCGCGGGGGCTGACCAGATCGGCCAGGTTGTTGTCGACGAACTCGGCGAGGTCACGGCGCAGGCGGTCGATATCGACATTGCACGCGCGCAGCACCGCAACCGCGTCCTGGTCCTCGGTGAGCGCCAGCAGCAGATGTTCCAACGTCGCGTATTCGTGGCGGCGTTCGGAAGCACAAGCCAGGGCTCGGTGTAGGCTCTGCTCCAGGTTACGCGACAGCATGGGGGGCTTCCTTCCGGGGCTAATCCTTTTCAATGGTACATTGCAGCGGATGCTGGTTCTGGCGTGCCAGGTCCATCACCTGGGTGACCTTTGTCTCCGCCACCTCGTATGTGTATACGCCGCAAATCCCCACGCCGCGGGTGTGGACGTGCAGCATGATGCGCGTCGCCTCCTCGCGGGACTTGTTGAAGAAGCGTTCGAGCACGTGGACGACGAACTCCATGGGGGTGTAGTCGTCGTTCAGCATCAAAACCTTGTACATCGACGGTTTTTTCGTCTTTGGTCTGGTTTTGATGACCACGCCGGCCTGGTTGCCGTCGTCGTTGCGCTTGTCGTCTCGATCGTCGCTCATTGCTTCCGTTGCACGGGTGTTGCCCTCGATACACGCCTATCATATTGGGTGCGAGGGGCGGGCGAAAAGCCCCTCATCACCGTTTCGAAGGCGTAGACGGATATGACCGAAACGGCGACGGCCCGGCGTGAGGTCACGCCGGGCCGCGCCCCGCCTTTCGCAAGGCGGGGGAATGCCAAAGGACGGTCGGAGCCGGGCGTCAGGCCGGGGCGCCCAGCCGTTCGACGGCGGCGGTCAGACGCTCGCCGAGGGGGGCGAAAGCCTCCTCCGCCAGCTTGACCGACAGATCGGACAGGCGCGCGCCTTCCTCCAGCACCTTGTCGAGATTCGAGCGGGCCAGGCCGGCCTGGAGGTCGATGACCTCCTTCAGGCTCTTGGCGCCCATCATCTGGCGCGAGGCGGCGACGGTCTCCTCGACCGTCTCCTGGGTCAGGCCGACCACCAGCTTGCCGATATCCTGCAAGCCCCGGGTCAGGATGGTGCCGGCCCGCACCACCGCGTCCAGATTGTCGCGGCTCAGCGCCACGGCGTCCTCGTACGACCGGAAGGCGGCAGTATGCACCTTCGAGGCGGTTTCGACGTGGTCCTTGGTCAGGGCCACGGCCTTTTCATAGCCCTTGGACGCGGCTTCGGTGGAAGCCTTCACCACCGATTCCAGGGTTTCCTTGCCGGCGGCGACCACCTGTTCAACCTGCTGGGCGGCAGCTTCGGCGGTGGCGGCGACGGCGATGGTCGACTTGGCTTTGGCAGTAGACATGTTAACCCGGTCTCCGATTTTCGTTGGGGGCTCGGTGCAGCCATGCTGCACCGCAACAAGATCAAACTATGCAAGAGCGGTAGTCCTAAGTCAATACCGGCGTGTGCACTGCAACATTCCCGTAATGGGAACCCCTCCCCCGCCGACGTCCACCGGCTAACGCACCAGGCCTGACCGGCCTACCGTCAGGGTGAACTGGACTTCCCGACCATAGCGGGCCAGGGACTCCCAATCGGGATCGAACGGCACCGGACCGGCCGACCGGGGAGGAACGCCGGTCCGGTCGAGGGCGAACAAGGCCCGGTCGAAAGTCAGGGAGGAGAAGGTAGACGACGGATATTTCCAGGCGGTAAAGCCGTAACGCCCGTCCCGGCAATAGGCTGCCGTCCAGAAGTACGAGCGCGACGGCAGATCCAGGCCCACCGGCGGCGGCGCGAACATGCCGCTGGCGGCGAAGGCCGCCACCAACCGGGCATAGGTGGCGTCGTCCAGCGGGGTGCGCCCTTCGGCCGCCTGCCACGAGGCCAGCGGCGCCGCCGGCTCGATGCGCACCTCGCCCTGGCGGGTGGCGCGGGCGACAAGGACACGCCGCACGCCGTCCAGGTCGTACATGCGCAATTGCTTGCCCCACACCGCATTGTAGACCAGCCGGAACCGATCGGGGGAACCGGCGTCGCAATGCGCGCGGATGTCGTCGCCGGCGACGTAGGAGTACCAGTCCAGCCGGCGGGCCAGCGGATTGCCGATATCCCCGCCGGTATAGGCACAGGCGGCGGGCAGCGCCGCCATCGCCAGAACCGCAAGCCGGATGGGCCGGAAAGCAATGGTCATGGTCAGCGACCTCCCCACGTGGAAACGGCGGGTCCAATCTACACCCGGCGGCGGCGGGGCAAACCGAAACCCGCCCCTGCCCAAAGGGTGGTTGCGGTTCCGAAGCACCTATCCGGCAGGATATGGGGCATCGACGAAAAATGCGCCGGCTATGCCTGGGCAAGCTGGACACGGATTCGCAAATTTTTTATGGTTCGGCCGTTAGCGTAGACAAAATCGCCCGCGAAACGGAAGGTCGTGAATTGAGCCCGGCCCGTCGTAATCATGCCTTTATCATGCGCTGGACAACCTTGGCTGCCATTCTGGCGGCTGTGGTCCTGTCGCTGCCGACGACTTCCGCGCTGGCGCGCGAGTCCCGGTATGCCGCCATCATCGTCGAGGCCGACAGCGGCCACGTCATCGAGGCGACCAATCCCGATCGGCGCTGCTATCCGGCTTCGCTGACCAAGGTGATGACCCTGTACCTGCTGTTCGACGCGCTGGATCAGGGCAAGGTGCACCTCGACACCGAATTCCCGGTCTCGGCCCATGCCGCCGGCCAGGCGCCATCCAAGCTGGGCCTGCGGCCGGGCGAGAAGATTTCGGTGGAAAACATCATCCTGGCGCTGGTCACCAAATCGGCCAACGACGCCGCGGTGGTCGCCGCCGAGGGGCTGGGCGGCAGCGAGCCGGCCTTCGCCGCCATGATGACCCGCAAGGCGCGCGAACTGGGCATGAACAACACCACCTATCGCAACGCTTCGGGCCTGCCCAACCGGGGGCAGATGACCACGCCGCGCGACCAGGCGCTGCTGGCCCGCGCCATCATCCACGACCACGCTCGCTATTACCATTTCTTCGCCACCCGGGAATTCACCTTCCAGGGGCATGTGATCCCCAGCCATAATCGCGTGGTGCTGCACTATCCCGGCGCCGACGGCCTGAAGACCGGCTACATCAACGCGTCCGGCTTCAACCTCATCACCTCGGCGGTGCGCGGCGGCCACCGGCTGGTAGGGGTGGTGTTCGGCGGCCAGACCGCCGCCTGGCGCGACAAGCGGATGATGAGCCTGCTCGACAAGGGATTCGCCCGCGTCAACGGCGGCGGCCAGGTCGAAGAGGCCAGCGCCGACGACACCGAAGCCGTCCCGCCGCCGGCCCCCGTTCCCCATCATGCTGCCGCCCGGCACGCGGCGGCGCGGCTGGCGGCCCATCGCCACCGGCACCACCATGTCCGGCACAGCCGGCACACCATCGCCCAGGGCGACGACGACCCCGCCGCCTGGGGCATCCAGGTGGGCGCCTTCTCGGGCCTCAAGCCGGCGCGCCATGCCGCCGCCGCCGCCGCCCGCAAGCTGGGCGGCCTGATCGCCGAGGCGACCATCGAGGTCGCCAAGCAGCGTTCCGGCCATCGTACCGTCTATCGCGCCCGGCTGACCGGCTTTACCGAGGACCAGGCCCACGCCGCCTGCCGCAAGCTGGCCAAGTCGAAGAAATCCTGCCGGGTGGTGACCCCCAACGCCTGACCGATCCGTTCGGTCAGCGCCGGCGGCCGCGGGGCGCCAGGGCGGGGCGGTGGGCCGGATGGACCGGCCGGTCGGCGCCGCGCATCAGCGCTTCCGCCTTGCGCAGGAACGGCCGCTTGTGCCGCCGCTGCCACAAGTCGAGCCGCCATTCGCGCTTATCGGCGGAGATATGCGGCGGACACAGGAAGACATGGGCCATCACCACCCGCCCCGCCCCGGTCCGCACCCGGATCGGACGCAGGGAATATTCCCATCCCTCATAGACCTGCAAACGATGGAGCGTCTGCTGGTCGAGTCCGCTGACCAGGGTGCCATCCACCCAGCCCGACGCATGGGCCAGCAGCATGGGGTAGTGGCGGCCGGCGACGAAAACCCGGCGGAACCCCTGGGCCACGGCAGGCTCGATCGCCTCGGGCGGCCAAGCCTTGCCCATGACGATCTCGCGGACGTCCGGATCCATCAGCGTGCCGAACACGAACAGCCGCATGCCCCCTCCTTTCCGTCCATCCAACCAGCGGATCGGGGACGGGTCAAGGGATGCGCCCGCACCTCACCGGCGCGCGACCGGTCCTACGGCCCCAGGCGGTCCCGTTCCCCCGCCCATTTCAATCCGCCGGGCTGGCGGCTGTGGCCGGGCGTGAGCGCCTCCTCCACCTCCAACGGCGGATTCCATCGGCGGCGGTAATCGCCCACCGCGGCCACCCGGCGGCGGAACTCGTCCTCGATTTCGCGGCGTGCCCGCCGCACCAGGACGTCGGTGCGGTCGGCGGGACATCCTTCCTGCTGCCACAGCGCATGCGCCCGCCGGCCGACCAGCGTCCGCAACCGCGCCGACAGTTCCTCCCATGGGGATCCGATTCTCCACATGACGGCGTACCTCCTTCCCCAGACATGGGGCGGAGATATCCCCACCTTCAATAGGCGCGACGATTTCGTGTTTCGATAGTGAACCGCAAGGGGATGCGGTGGCTGGGGGATGAGGCTTGACTTTCCAAGCTCCGCCGTCTTGGTGGTTGGCAACCTTATACTGGGACGCTACCTGTTCGGCGACCCGCCGGCACTTCGCCGACGGCGCCGTTCAAAGGCTGCCGCCCTCACCGCCCGCCAGCCGGAAGCTCCACTCCGCTGGCGGTCAGTTCGGCCTGAAGGACGGCGCGCAGGCGCTTCAGACCATCGACGCTGGCCGCCTCGCAGCGGGCGACCAGCACCGCCTGAGTGTTGGAGGCGCGCAGCAGCCACCAGCCGTCGGGGGTATCGACCCGCACGCCGTCGATGGCGTTGACCGTCGCCCCCGCCGCCTGCAACCGGGCCTTGACCTCGGCCACCACCTGGAACTTGCGCTCCTCGGGGCAGTCGAAGCGCATTTCCGGCGTATTGACCATATGGGGCAGACGGTCGCGCCGGTGGGCCAGGGTTTCCCGCTCCCAGCGAGCCACCACCCCCAGCAGCCGCACCGCGGCGTACAGGGCGTCGTCGAAGCCGTACCAGCGGTCGGCGAAGAAGATATGGCCGCTCATCTCGCCGGCCAGCGGCGCCCCGGTTTCGGCCATCTGAGTCTTGATCAGCGAATGGCCGGTGCGCCCCATCAGCGGATGGCCGCCCAGGCGGGCCACCTCGTCGAAAAACACCTTCGACGCCTTGACGTCGGCGATCACCGTGGCGCCGGGCCGCGTCTTCAGCAGATCTTCGGCCAGGATCACCAGGATCTGGTCGCCCCACAGGATGCGCCCCTCGCCGTCCACCACGCCGATGCGGTCGCCGTCGCCGTCGAAGGCGATGCCGAGATCGGCGTGTTCGAACAGCACCGCATCCTGCAAATCGCGCAGATTGTGCGGCTCGGTGGGGTCCGGATGGTGGTTGGGGAAGCGGCCGTCCACCTCGCCGAACAGCACCACATGGCGGCCGGGCAGGCGGCCGACCAGATCGCCCAGCACCTCGCCGGCCGCGCCGTTGCCGGCGTCCCACACCACGGTCAGCGGCCGGGCGCCGTCGTAATCCTGGACCAGCCGTTCGACGTATTCGGCGGCGATGGCATCGTCGACCACCTCGCCCTCGCCGGCAGCGAAATCCCCCTCGGCGGCGATGCGGCCCAGGTCGCGGATGTCGGGCCCGAAGAACGGCTTGCCGCCCAGCACCATCTTGAAGCCGTTATGGGTCGGCGGGTTGTGCGAGCCGGTGATCATGATGCCGCCGTCCGCCTCGCGCACCTTGGCGGCGAAATAGAGCATCGGCGTCGGGCCGCGCCCGACGCGCCGCACCTGGCAGCCGGTGGCGGCCAACCCCTCGACCACCGCCGCAGCCAGATCCGGCGACGACAGCCGCCCGTCCCAGCCGACGCAGACCACCCGCCCGCCGGCCCGCCGCACGCGGGTGCCGAAGGCCTTGCCGATGTGGAAGGCGTCGATGGGGAACAGCGTCTCGCCGACGATGCCGCGGATGTCGTATTCGCGCAGGATGGTGGGATGGAAGCCGTGAATCATCGATGGTCCCTCTCGGTTGGGCGTCCACTATAGAGCAGGGCGGCGGCGGCGGCACCTGCGCGGAATTCCGGGAACGCCCGCCCGCCGCCGGTTCAGGTGATGACCGACGGCTCGGCACGCCCGGTCCGCGCCTCGATCTCCGCCAGCCGCCGGGCCAGCCCGATCAGATCGGCCAGCGCCACCTGCGGGTCGAGGTGGTGGCGGGCGGCGTCGGGCTCGAAGCGCTCGATGTAGACGCGTAGCGTGGCGCCCTCGGTACCGGTGCCCGACAGGCGGTAGACGATGCGCGAGCCGTCGGCGAACACCACCCGCACCCCCTGGCGGCTGCTGACCGAACCGTCCACCGGGTCGGTGTAGGCGAAGTCGTCGTGCCGCGCCACGGTGAAGCCGTCCAGCGTCCGGCCGGCCAAGTCGAGCCCGCGCAGGTGGTCCATCAGGCCGTTGGCGGCGGCGGCATCGATGCCCTCGTAATCGTGGCGGGAATAGACATTGCGGCCGAAGCGGGCCCAATGGGCGCCGACGATGGCGGCGACACTTTCCCGGCGCACCGCCAGGATGTTCAGCCACATCAGCACCGCCCACAGGCCGTCCTTCTCGCGCACATGGTCCGACCCGGTGCCGAAGCTTTCCTCGCCGCACAGGGTGGCGAGGCCGGCATCCAGCAGCGTGCCGAAGAACTTCCAGCCGGTGGGAGTCTCGTAGCACTTGATCCCCAGGGCCTCCGCCACACGGTCGGCGGCGGCGCTGGTCGGCATCGAGCGGGCGATGCCCTTCAGCCCGCCGGCATAGCCGGGGCACAGGGTGGCGTTGGCCGCCAGCACCGCCAGCGAGTCCGAGGGGGTGACGTAGAAATCGCGCCCCAGGATCATGTTGCGGTCGCCGTCGCCGTCCGAGGCGGCGCCGAAATCGGGCGCGTCGGGGCCGGTCATCAGCGCCACCAGGTCATGGGCGTGCACCAGGTTGGGATCGGGATGGAGGCGGCCGAAATCCTCCTTCGGCTCGCCGTTCATCACCGTGCCGGCCGGCGCCCCCAGGCGGTGCTCCAGGATTTCCCTTGCGTAGGGGCCGGTGACGGCGTGCATGGCGTCGAACTTCAGGCGCAACCCCCCGGCGAGGGCGGCGCGGATGGCGGCGAAGTCGAACAACTGCTCCATCAGCTCGGCGTAATCGGCCACCGGGTCGAACACCTCGACCGCCATGCCGGCCAGCGCATGCCGGCCCAGGGTGTCGATATCGACGTCGGGAGCGTCGGCGATGCGGTATTCGCGGATCGCCCGAGTCTTGGCGTAGATCGCCTCGGTCACCTTCTCGGGAGCCGGGCCGCCGGCGCCGATATTGTACTTGATGCCGAAATCCTCGTCGGGACCGCCGGGATTGTGGCTGGCCGACAGGATGATGCCGCCGAAGGTGCCGAATTTGCGGATGACGCACGAGGCGGCCGGCGTCGACAGGATGCCGCCGCGCCCCACCATCACCCGGCCCCAGCCGTTGGCCGCCGCCATCTTCAAAATCGTCTGGATGGCCACGCGGTTATGGAAGCGGCCGTCGCCGCCCAACACCAGGGTGGCGCCGGCGAACCCCTCCAGCGAGTCAAAGACCGATTGGACGAAGTTCTCCAGGTAGTGGGCCTGCTGGAACACCCGCACCTTCTTGCGCAGCCCCGAGGTGCCGGGCTTCTGTCCGTCGAACGGGACGGTGGCGACGACCTTGACGCTCATGCGGACTCTCCCCTTGCCGTCCCTCAGTTGATGGCCGATGGCGGGCCGGCTGTCAATGTGGGGTGGGAACGGCCTCCAGCGTCATGGTATCGATGGTGAAACTCCCATCGGCCTCGATGGCGAAGTATTCGGCGATTTCGGCGGCGGCGCGCCCCTGGAGAGAGCGGATCGCCCGCACATGGTCCTCGGGCGTCCGCATGCGCGCCGTCCACGACGCGAAATCAAGCCATACCCGATGGCAGGCCACGCTGCGCACGGCGAAGCCCGCCGATTCCACCGCCCGCCGCCATTCCCGCACCGAATAATCCCGCACATGCGAGGGGTCGCGCAGCATCTCGATCGTCTGGAAGAAGGTGTCGCCCAGGACGGATTCGGGCGCCACCACGTCCATGAACACCGCCAGGCCATCGGGCCGAAGGACGCGCCGGGCTTCGCGCAGGCCGGCTTCCAGGTCGTGCCAGTGGTGGGCACTGTGGCGGCTGGCGACCACGTCGAAGCGGGCATCGGCGAAGGGCAGCCGCTCCGCCAGCCCCTGTTCGGTGGCGACGTTGCCGAGGCCGCGGCGCACCGCCTCGGCCGCCACCGCCGCCAGCATGTCGGGCGACAGGTCGCAGGCCACCACCTGGCCGACCGCGGGAGCCAGTCGGAAGGCGACATGGCCGCCGCCGCATCCCAGGTCGAGCGCCCGCGCCGCGGGACGGGTCCCGACCAGCCGCGCCAACCGGTCCAGGTCTTCGCCCCGGGCATGCACCGGGCTGGCGAGATACGCGCCGGCCTGGCTGCCGAATTGATCGCCGACAATGGATTCGTGGGTCTTGTTCTCCATCGACCACTCCCGTGTTTCCGGCCGCCTTCGCTCCCGTCGCGCGTGCCCAGCTCCGGCCCGGCTCCGCCGCCTCCCCTTTGCCCCGGTGCAATGCTATAAGAACGCTCCTTCCCAGCCAACCGATGGGTTCCCGGATGGTCCGCCCGATCGCCCTTCTGCTCCTCGCCCTGGTCCTGGCGCCGTTGCCGGCTGCCGCCCAGTCCGACACCGTGCCCGCCTCGCGCCAGCAGATCCGGCTGTCCTTCGCCCCGGTGGTGCGCCAGGTCTCGCCGGCCGTGGTCAACATCTACACCCGCCGCGTGGTCCGGACCGCGGTGTCGCCCTTGGCCGCCGACCCGTTCTTCTCGCAGTTCTTCGGCAACCTGCTGCCGCCCGGCATGACCCAGGACCGCGTGCAGCGCTCGCTGGGCTCGGGGGTGATCGTCGCGCCGGACGGGGTGGTGGTGACCAACCACCACGTCATCGCGGGGGCCGACCAGATCACCGTCGTCCTGTCCGACCGCCGGGAGTTCGCGGCGCGGGTGATCGGGTCGGACGAGCGTTCGGACCTGGCGGTGCTGAAGATCGACACCAAGGGCGAGCGGCTGCCCACCCTGCCGTTCGGCGATTCCGACGCGCTCCAGGTCGGCGATCTGGTGCTGGCCATCGGCGATCCGTTCGGGGTCGGCCAGACGGTGACCAGCGGCATCGTCTCGGCGCTGGCCCGCACCAATATCGGCGAGTCCGACTTCCGGTCGTTCATCCAGACCGACGCCGCCATCAATCCCGGCAATTCGGGCGGCGCCCTGGTGGACATGGACGGCCGGCTGGTGGGGATCAACTCGGCGATCTATTCCAAGAGCGGCGGCTCGGTGGGCATCGGCTTCGCCATCCCCTCGGCCCTGGTCCGGGTGGTCCTGGCGGAAATCACCCGCGGCGGCAAGGTGGTGCGCCCCTGGCTGGGCGCCTCGGGCCAGGCGGTCACCCCGGAAATCGCCGCGGCGATGAAGCTGGCCCGCCCGGTGGGCGTGCTGATCAACCGGCTGTCCCAGGGCGGGCCGGCCGCCGACGCCGGCTTGAAACTGGGCGACGTGGTTACCGCGGTGCAGGGACGCGAGGTCGATGACCCCGAAGGCCTGCGCTTCCGCCTCGCCACCCTGGCGGTGGGGGGCTCGGCGCGGCTGACGGTGTTGCGCGACGGCGCCGAACGCAGCATCGACGTGCCCCTGATCGCCCCGCCGGAGACGCCGCCGCGCGATACCACCGAGATCGCCGGCCCCAATCCCCTGGCCGGAGCGATGGTGGCCAATCTCAACCCGGCCCTGGCCGCCGAAATGGGCTTCGACGACAACGCTGGCGGCGGGGTGGTGGTGGTGCGCGTACGGCCGGGCTCGATTGCCGATCGGTTGCAGTTCGCGCCCGGCGACATCATCCTTTCCGTCAACGGCCGCCCGGCGGCGAACGTGGCCGAAGCCCGCCGCCTGCTGGCGGCCCCCGCCGCCCAGTGGCGGGTGGGCCTGAGGCGCGGCGGCCAGACCCTGAGCCTGGAGGTCGGCGGGTAAGTGGCAACCCTGTTCGAGCGGGACGAGGACCGGCCGTTGGCCGACCGGCTGCGCCCGCGCAGCCTGGACGAGGTGGTTGGCCAGGATCATCTACTGGCGCCCGGCGCGCCGCTGGGGCGCATGTTGGCGGCTGGCCGGCTGGTTTCAATCGTGCTGTGGGGTCCGCCCGGCTGCGGCAAGACCACCATCGCCCGCCTGCTGGCCGACCGCACCAGCCTGACCTTCGAACCGCTGTCGGCGGTATTTTCCGGGGTTGCCGACCTGCGCAAGGTGTTCGACGCCGCCCGCAAGCGACGCGCCGCCGGCCAGGGCACCCTGTTGTTCGTCGACGAAATCCACCGATTCAACCGCGCCCAGCAGGACGGCTTCCTGCCCTATGTCGAGGACGGCACCGTGGTGCTGGTCGGCGCCACCACCGAGAACCCGTCCTTCGAGCTGAACGGCGCCCTGCTGTCGCGCTGCCAGGTGCTGGTGCTGCACCGCCTGGACGAGGCTGCGCTGGAAGCCCTGCTGGCCCGCGCCGAGGCGACGATCGGCCACCCCCTGCCACTGGATGCCGATGCGCGGGCGGCGCTGAAGGCGCTGGCCGACGGCGACGGCCGCTACCTGCTCAATCTGGCGGAGGCCCTGGCGTCGCTGCCGCCCCAGCCGGTGCTCGACCCCCAAGGGCTGGCCGGGGTGGTGCAGCGGCGGGCGCCAGCCTACGACAAGGACCGCGAGGGCCATTACAACCTGATCAGCGCCCTGCACAAAAGCCTGCGCGGCTCGGATACCGACGCGGCCCTCTACTGGATGGCGCGCATGCTGGCCGGCGGCGAGGACCCGCTGTTCCTGGCCCGCCGCCTGACCCGCTTCGCGGTCGAGGATATCGGCTTGGCCGATCCCAACGCGGTGGTGCAGGCCCTGGCCGCCTGGGACGTCTACGAGCGCCTGGGCAGCCCCGAGGGCGAACTGGCCCTGGCGCAACTGGTGATCTATCTCGGCACCGCGCCCAAATCCAACGCCGCCTACCGCGCCTTCGGCGCCGCCATGCGCGCCGCCAAGGAAACCGGCAGCCTGATGCCGCCCATGCACATCCTGAACGCGCCGACCCGCATGATGAAGGATCTAGGCTATTCCAAGGGCTATCAGTACGACCACGACACCGCCGAGGGCTTCTCGGGCCAGAACTACTTCCCCGATGGCATGGCCCGGCGCACCTTCTACACCCCGCCGGAGCGCGGCTTCGAGCGCGAGGTGCGCAAGCGGCTGGAGTACTGGGACCGCCTGCGCCGGCAGAAGCAGGGCGAGGGATAGCGACACCGCTTGGCTTCCGTCGCCGGGCGGGGTAGCTTGCCGCCCATGTCCGATCCCAATCCCGCCGTCCAGACCCTGACCGTCGCCGCCGACGAGGCCGAATTGCGCCTCGACCGCTGGTTCAAGCGCCGCTTCCCCGCCATTGGCCACGGCCTGTTGGAAAAATGGCTGCGCACCGGCCAGGTGCGGGTGGAAGGAAAGCGTGCCAAATCCGGCCAACGGCTGGAGGCCGGCCAGCAGGTCCGCGTGCCGCCCCTGCCCCAGGAGGCGCCGCCCCGGCCCGACTCCGCCCTGCCGCCGCCCGATCCCAAGCTGGTCCGGCTGTTGCTGGACGCGGTGATCTACAAGGACGACGACGTACTGGTGCTCAACAAGCCGCCGGGCCTGGCGGTGCAGGGCGGCACCGGCATGGAGGACCGCCACATCGACGCCCTGCTCGACGGCCTGCGCTTCGGCGCCGCCGAGCGGCCGCGGCTGGTGCACCGGCTGGACAAGGACACCTCGGGCGTGCTGCTGCTGGGCCGCACCGCCCAGGCGGCGGCCAAGCTGGCGGCGGCATTCAAAAGCCGCGCCGCCCGCAAATGCTACTGGGCACTGGTGGTTGGCGTCCCCAAGCTGCGCCAGGGCCGCATCGACGCGCCGCTGGCCAAGCTGCCCGGCAAGATGGGCGACAAGGTGGCGGTGGACGAGGACGAGGGCAAGCGCGCCGTCACCTGGTACCGGGTGGTGGAACACGCGGCCAAGCGCACCGCCTGGCTGGAAATGGAGCCGCGGACCGGGCGCACCCACCAGTTGCGCGCCCATTGCGTGGTGATCGGCACCCCGATCCTGGGCGACGGCAAATACGGTGGCAAGGCCGCCTTCATCGAAGGCCAGGGGGTCAGCCGCAAACTGCATCTGCACGCCCGCGCCATCCGCCTGCCCCACCCGAGGGGCGGCACCCTGGATATCCAGGCGCCGCTGCCCGAGCACATCCGCGCCAGCTTTGCCTTCTTCGGCTTCGAGGAGGCCTCGGCCGGCGCCCCGTTCACCGCCTTCGACGAGGAATAGCCTAGGTCTGATCGCCTGCGGACTTCGCCGGCGGGGCCGGCGGCGCGGGCGGCGGTACGGCGGGCGGGCGGGCCGGCTGGATGTCGTGCTCCAACTCCTGGAACGCCTTGGAGGCGCGCAACCGGCTGTCCAACAGGTCGTCGCCATGCACCCGGTCGACCAGCATCCGATCGGCCGCGTCCCGGGGATAGCGGATCAGAACGTAGGCGCGGAACTGTCCGCCGGCCGGCACCACCTTTTTCTCGGCGATGCTGTAGCCTGACAGGTTGACCTCGGCGATCAGGTTGCTGGTCACCCGCTCGCTTTCGGCCATCGCCTTGGAATCGCCGGCCGAGCCGGATTCCGACAGGTATTCCTTGAGCTTCGAGGACAGGCGGCTGTTGATCCGGTCGGCCAGCGCCCGCTTGGCGCCGATCACCGCCTTGTCGACGGCCAGTTGCAGGTCGGACGACGTGGCGGTGCCCGGCGCATAGATCGCCCCGTCGTCGGCCGGCGGCGCCAGGTACCAGTCCGGCATGTCGGCCATGGTGCCCTTGACCGCCTCGCTCTGGCGTTCCTGCCAGCGTTCCTGCTGGGCGGCGGCGTAGGCGGGCGTGCCGGGGGGCGGCGCCTCGGCGCAGGCGCCAAGGGCGAGCAGGACGGCGAGGCCGGCGCGGGGAATCGTCATGGGATGGTCTCCATCGATGAACCGGGGGGCGGAACCGGCGGGGCGCGGACCACCATGTAGGCCAGCTTCACCAGCCGGGAATCCGAACGGGGGATTTCCAGCAGGCGCCCCTTGAAGGCGTCGATGTCGTACGAATCGAGGAAGTCCACCTTCTTCCGGGTGGCGACCACCAGCAGGTATTCGTCGGCGTCGTCCCGCCCGGCCGCCAGCCCGGCCGGAAAGGACACGGTGAAGGAGTAGCGCTGCGCCCCGGCGGCGGTGGGAATGGTGCCGGGCCCGTCGAAACGGTTGCCGGAATCCATGGCATTGGGGAACAGCCGGCTGACGGTGTGGGGCGATCCCTCGTCGGGCTGCCACTGGAACACCGCCAGATACATGGGCTGGGTCGGCCGGATGGTCAGGGCCAGGGAATCGCCGTCGCGGAACACCCGGGTATTGAGCGCCGCCTTGAGGTCGAAGGAGGGATCGGGCCGGCCGATGGCCACGCCGACATCGGCGAAAAGGCTGACGGTGCAGACCCGGAAACCCGGCAGCGGCCCGTCGCGGGTTTCCACCCGGCGGTCGCGTACCGCGCGGATGTCGCCGTCCAGCGTGGTCCACACCGAACGGTGCAGGTCGCATTCCGCCTTGCCGCCCCGCTCCGAGCAGGCGAGCAGATCCTCGGCGGCCAGATGCTCGCCCAACCGCCGGCGCAGGGCGTCTTCGCGCGCCCGCTCCTCGGCGGCGCGGCAGGCGTCGGCCTCGGCCATCTCGGGCCCGAACACCCGTTCGCCGCGTGCCTTCACCCAATCGGCGCCAGCCGGCACGGCCGAGAGGGCGGCGGCCATTCCGATTGCCGCCGCCCCTGCCCTCCACCGCCGTGCCGGACCACCCACAGCTAGCTCCCCCAAAGGACGTCCGTTTAGAGCATCCATGACGACCTATCGCCGTCCGCGCTGGCGCGCGCTCACATTTCCCGCGGCAGGCTGAACGACACGGTCTGGTCGCGGCCCCAATAGCGCCGGGCGTAATAGGCGACCGTCCCGTCGAGATAGCGGCGCAGCTCGTCCATCGTCACCGTGCCGTCGCCGTTGCCGCCCGGCGGCCGGTCGGCGGCGCCGGCCACGCCCTTGAGGAAGTATTCGGTGAACAGGCCGTGGGAGCGGTCCGGCTCCCATGAGGCGATCTGGTCGGCGGCGCCGGCGGCAATCACCGTCAGGCGGGCAGGCACCCGTGCCGGCTTGGCGACGATGGCCACCGGCGAGGCGTTGGGCACCAACGTGCCTGCCGCACTGGTGCCCGAGAAACAGGCCTCCAGCACTACGGTGACCCCGGCCGCCGGCAGGCGGGACAGGTTGGCGTACAGCGTCGCCAGCGGGTAGCCGGACAGGGCGATGGCCGTCGCGCTGGCATCGGCCGGCACCAGCATCGGCGAGCCGCCGGGGCCCGACGGCGCGCCATGGCCGGCGTAATAGACGAACACCCGGCTGCGGCCCGGCTTGACCCAGTCATAGAGCCTGCCGCGGGGGTCGCGGTCGGTGCCGAACACCTCGGCCAACTGGGCGGCGGTGGCGTCGGACATCTGGATGATGTTGCCGGGCCGTACCCCCAGGCCCTCAACCACGTAGCGCCGGACGGCGGCGGCGTCGTTGCGGGCCGGCGGCACCGCCGGGATGTCGCCCGAGCGGTAATCGGCATTGCCGATGATCACCGCGACGTCGTCGGGCCGGGGCATGGCCGGCGGATAGGTCAGGCCGGCCAGCGGATCAGGAGCCGGCGCGGCGGCGGGGACGGCCGCCGCCGGCCGGGTCTTGGCCGCCATGGCCGAGGCGGGGTGCAGGTCGCGGCCGGAGCAGCCCGGCGTATGGGGGAAGCTGCCGCAATAGGTCCGCTCTCCCGCCATCCGCGCCGACAGGGCGCGGAAATGGGCATAGACCTGGCTCCAGGCGGCCGGACCGGCATCGGGGACGTTGCCGAACAGGAATTGCGCCAGGCTGGCATCGCTCATCAGCGCATAACCGTATCCCGCCTGGCCGGTCGATCGGAACACCAGGTCGCCTTCCCGCCCGTCGCTGCACCGGACCGCGCCATTGCCCAGCCGTCCCCGCTCGACGTAGTGGAACGCGCCGGTGCAGGTGACCCCGCGGCTGGAGGTGACGTCGAGGTCGCCGTTGCCGGTGATGTAGCCGGTGGCCGATCCGGTGAACACCTCGCCCGCCGTATCCGAACTGCCCGAAACCGGCACGGTCAGCGAGCATCCCGCCAGCAGGGCCATGGCGGCCAGCCCCGCCGCCGGCCCGAGGCCGCACCTTGCGCCGACCATCCGCATTCGCCCTCTCGCCCCAATGTCCGACGGTTACAATAGACCTTAATACACAACCGTCAATTCGCGCTCAAGCCCTCACCCCACCAGCGCGCGCTTGACTCCTTGCCCAAACAGGGTAGGCATTACACGTCTGCGGCAGCCCGGAAGAGAGCATGGACGTTTCCCTCGGCAGGCCGGCCAGTCCCGATCTGCGGCGACTGGCTTCGCTTGCGGCAGGTGCCATCGGCGTGGTGTACGGCGACATCGGCACCAGCCCGCTCTATGCCATCCAGGAATGCTTCAGCGAGAAGAACGCCCTTTCGGTGACCTCGGGCAACGTGCTGGGCATCCTGTCGCTGGTGCTGTGGTCGCTGATCGTTGTGGTGACCCTGAAATATGTCCTGTTCGTGATGCGGGCGGACAACCGCGGCGAAGGCGGCATCCTGGCGCTGCTGGCCCTGGTCGCCGCCCCCAAGGAGGACGAAGGGGGACGTTGCATCCGCATGGGCGCCGTCCTGGTCTTGGGGCTGTTCGGTGCCGCGCTGTTCTTCGGCGACGGCATGATCACCCCGGCCATTTCGGTTCTGTCGGCGGTCGAGGGCCTGGAAGTGGCGGCGCCGCCCCTGGCGCAGGTGGTGATCCCCGTCACCCTGGTGGTACTGGTCGGCCTGTTCTGGGTGCAGCGCCACGGCACCGCCCGCATCGGCGCCGCCTTCGCCCCGGTGATGGGGGTGTGGTTCCTGACCCTGGCGGTTCTGGGCCTCCGCAGCATCGCGGTCCATCCGCGCATCCTGGCCGCCGTCAATCCGCTGCATGCCGTGGCCTTCATGACCGCCCACGGCTGGCACGCCTTCGTGGTGCTGGGCTCGGTGGTGCTGGCGGTGACCGGCGGCGAGGCGCTTTATGCCGATATGGGCCATTTCGGCCGCAGCCCCATCCGCTGGGCCTGGTTCACGGTGGTGCTGCCGGCACTGATCCTCAATTACCTGGGGCAGGGCGCCCTGCTGCTGGCCAACCACAAGGCGGCCAGCAATCCCTTCTACCTGCTGCTGCCCAACTGGGCGGTGCTGCCCATGGTGCTGCTGGCCACCGCCGCCACGGTGATCGCCAGCCAGGCGGTGATTTCCGGCGTGTTCTCGCTGACCCGCCAGGCGGTGCAGCTGGGCTTCTGCCCGCGGCTGGAGATCCACCACACCTCCGACGAGGAAGAGGGGCAGATCTACATTCCCCGCGCCAACTGGGGCCTGCTGGCCGGCATCATCGTGCTGGTGGTGGGATTCCGCTCCTCCAGCGCGCTGGCCGCCGCCTACGGCATCGCCGTCACCGGCACCATGGCCACCACCACGATTCTCGCCCTGGTGGTGGCGCACCAGCGCTGGAACTGGACGGTGTGGCAATGCCTGGCGCTGGGCGCCTTCTTCCTGGTGGTCGACTTGTCGTTCCTGGGCGCCAACCTGCTGAAGATCCCCAGCGGCGGCTGGTTCCCCCTGGCTATCGGCTGCGGCAGCTTCATGCTGATGGCCACCTGGAAGGAGGGCCGGGCCATCCTGTCGCGCCGCCTGGCCGAAGGGTCGATGCCCCTCGACCTGTTCCTGAAACGCCAGAAGGAGAACCCCACCCTGCGGGTGGCGGGGACCGCGGTGTTCATGACCGGCAGCCTCGACACCGTCCCCATCGCCCTCCTACATAACATGAAGCACAACAAGGTGATCCACGAGCGGGTGGTATTCCTGACCGTGGTCACCGAGCCCATTCCGCGCGTTCCGGCCAAGGACCGGCTGGTGGTCGAGGGCCTGGCCGACGGCTTCTATCGCATCACCGCGCGCTACGGCTTCTTCCAGGAGCCCGACATCCCGAAGATGCTGCGCCTCAGCAAGGCTTTCGGATTGGAGTTCGACGTCATGCAGACCTCGTTCTTCCTGGGCCGCGAAACCCTGATCCCGTCGGTGCAGCCGGAGATGGCCGTGTGGCGGGAACAGCTGTTCGTGATGATGAGCCGCAACGCCGTCTCGGCCACCGACTTCTTCCGCATCCCGGCGGGTCGGGTCGTCGAACTGGGAACCCAGGTGCAACTGTGAGATGACGGCCACCGTTCCCACCGATGCCGCCCCCGAAGCCGGACAACCGGCCGCCCGACCGACGTTCGGCGGATTGCTGCTTGCCGCCTTCGGGGTGATCTTCGCCGATATCGGCACCTCGCCCCTCTATGCCGTGCGCCAGGCCTTTGCCGGCCCCCACGCCCTGGCCGCCGACCGGCTGCACGTGCTGGGGGTGATGTCGCTGGTGTTCTGGGCGCTGCTGTTCGTCGTCACCCTGAAATACGTCGTGGTGATGATGCGGGCCGACAACCGTGGCGAAGGCGGCAGCTTGGCCTTGCAGGCGCTGGTCGGACAGGCGGCGCGCGGCCAGGCCGGATTGCTGGCTGCCCTGGGCTCGCTCGGCATCCTGGCCGCTGCGCTGTTCTACGGCGACAGCATGATCACGCCGGCCATCTCCGTCCTCTCGGCGGTCGAGGGGTTGCGGTTCGCGTCGCCGCCGCTGGCGCCCTATGTGCTGCCCGTCACCCTGGCCGTCTTGGTGCTGCTGTTTTTCGTGCAGCGCCACGGCACCGCCACCATCGAGGCGATGTTCGGCCCGGTAATGCTGGTGTGGTTCGTGGTGCTGGCGGTGCTGGGGGTCCGCAACATCGCCGCCGCCCCCGAAGTGCTGCGGGCGATTTCCCCCTATCACGCGGTGATGCTGCTGGCCCGCGATACCCGCGGCGGCTTCCTGTCGCTGGGCGCGGTGGTGCTGGTGGTCACCGGCTGCGAGGTGCTCTATGCCGGCATCGGCCGTTTCGGCCGGCTGCCCATCCGCCTGGGCTGGTACACCCTGGTTCTGCCCGCCCTGGTGCTGAACTACTTCGGCCAGGGCGCCCTGCTGCTGGTTCATCCCCGCGCCGCCGCCCATCCATTCTTCGGCATGGCCCCCGCATGGGCGATCGGGCCGCTGGCCGGCCTGGCGGTGCTGGCGGCGGTGGTCGCCAGCCAAGCGGTGATTTCCGGCACCTTTTCCATGACCCGCCAGGCGATCCAGCTGGGCTACCTGCCGCGCATGGAAATCCGCCACACCTCGAAGAAGGAAATCGGGGCGATCTACATCCCCTTCGTCAACTGGGTGCTGATGCTGGCCGCCGTCGGCCTGGTCCTCGGCTTCGACACATCGCTGGACCTGGCCTCGGCCTACGGCGTGGCGGTCACCGGCTCGATGCTGATCAGCAGCACCATGCTGGCCCTGGTGATGACGTTGCTGTGGGGCTGGCGCGGCCGGCGCACCACCCTGCTGGTGGCGCTGTTCCTGCTGGTCGATGCCGCCTTCTTCTTCGCCAATCTGGCCAAGATCCCCTATGGCGGCTGGTTCGCCCTGGCGGTGGGCGTGGTGGTCTACCTGCTGCTGACCTCGTGGAAGATGGGCCGCGCCCTGCTGATGGAGAAGCTGCGCCAGGAGGCCATGCCGGTCGCCGACTTCCTCGATGCGCTGTCGGACCGGGTGGCACGGGTGCCGGGCACCGCGATCTTCCTGACCGGCACGCAGGAAGGCGTGCCGTTGGCCCTGCTGCATAACCTGAAGCACAACAAGGTGATCCACGAGCGGGTGGTGATCCTGACGGTGATCATGGCCGAAATGCCGTTCATCCCCGCCGAGCAGCGGTTGCAGGTGGTGCCGATCGCCGCCGATTTCCATCGCCTGGTGCTGCGCTACGGCTTCATGGAAGACACCAATATTCCCCGCGCCCTGGCCCAGGCCCGTACCGACGAATTGGGCTTCTTCTACGAGCCCATGTCCATTTCCTACTTCCTGTCGCGCGAGACCCTGGTGCCCGGCTCGCATCCCGGCATGGCCCTGTGGCGGGAAGGCCTGTTCGCCTGGATGTCGCGCAGCGCCGCCAATGCCATGGATTTCTTCCACCTGCCGGTCAACCGCGTGGTGGAACTGGGCAGCCAGGTGGAAATCTAGGCGGGCCCCATCGAGACCGCCACCCGGCCGTCATCCGGGCAGCGCAGAGCCAGGGCCCCCACATGGCCCGGCATCGGCCGGAAGCGGCGCAGCAGCCAGGGGCCGGACAGGCCGGACACGGCGGGCGGATCGAGGGTCACGGTGAAGGCGGCAAGGGTCTGGGCCAGGCCGCCGCCCAGTGCCTTGACGATCGCCTCTTTCAACGTCCACAGCCCGGCGAAGGCCTCGCCCCGCTCCGCCATCGGCCTTCCGGCCAACCATTCCGCCTCGGCCGGGCTGAACAGGTCGTCCGCCACCGCGGCGTTCAGCCGGTCATCCGCGGTCGCCTCGATGTCCAGCCCCACCTCACCGGCCGAGGTCACGGCGACGGCGACCAGCCGGGCGGTATGGGACAGGTTGAAGAACAGCGGCGAGCCCGCCATCGGCTGCGCGATGCGAGGCTTGCCGCCGGCCGCCGCGGCGAAACGCCACGCCTCCGGCGGCACCGGTGCCCACTCCGACAGGACGAGCCGGGTCAGGCCGTGGGCGGCGATGGAGGCGCGCCGATCCTCGTCGCGCCGGAACCGCGCGGCCTGCGCCCGTTCCGTCCCGTCCAGCACCGACTCCAGACGCCGCCAGTCGGCCGACCCGATGCGGTCGATCTCCAGCCAGCGGACCTCGACCTGCCCGCCGCCCACCGCCGGCTCAGCCCGCCGGCTGGGGAATCCGCGCGCCCCGGCGGCGGCTGCGGTCGATGGCGGCGCGATAGACGCGCAGGGTTTCGGCCATGCGCAGGTCGAGCCGCATGGTGGTCTTGGCCAGATGATGGGCGTTGGCGGCCATGGCGGCGGCGGCGGCCGGATCCCTGGCCACCTCGGCGATGGCGGCGGCCAGCGCCTCGGGGTCGGCCGGCGGCACGATCCAGCCGGTTTCGCCGGGAATGACGATGTCCGATACCCCGCCGACTCGCGCCGCCACCACCGGCCGGGCGCTGGCGAAGGCCTGCACCACCACCCGCGGCTGCCCCTCGATCAGCGACGACAGCACGAAAACGTCGGCCGCCTGCATCAGGTCGGGAATATCGTCGCGATAGCCGAGAAAGCGCACCGCCGAGCCCAGAGCGGCAGCCCGTTCCCGCAACTGGGTGGCATAGGCGGGCG
>JAKAFA010000282.1 GCA_021818185.1 Pseudomonadota bacterium
CCATACCTCGGTCCGTTATATATAATCTGGTTCAGTATTGTAGCAGCGATAGTTCCTCCGGCGCCGGACTGATCGTTCGACAGGATTGTGCCGTTCCATTGGTAGTTTGCCGCGCTGATCGATACGGAGAGGAATACTGCCGGACCGAAGGCCAGATTGTACTGGGCCGGGATCGTGATTGTTTCCCCCACCGTTGTGGTCGCCCCCCAGTATTTCCCAAATGGCTTATACTGAATTCCATAGTCGTAGGAAGGCTGGATGTCGTCGCAGGTATACAGCGTCCCCTTGGTGATGCCGCCCTGGCTTTGAGCAATAATGCCGCCGCGGAGGTACATATCCGTAGCGCCGCCGCCAATGACAACGGCGACAGAACCATTTTCGATTGTGATATCCCCTTCAAAAGTCGCCGCAACCCCACTGTTGTTTACAATCAGCGGACCGCCGCCGGGCTGTGCCCAGACAGAAAAGCTCATGGGGGAGAAATACGGTGCCGCGCCATTGTCGATCACAATGGGCGAAGACCCCGTCGCGCTGGGGTGACCGAAGCACCCGCGCAGGCCGGAACTCCGAAACGAGTTGGTGCCCCCCGGATCATTGGTGTAGCGCAGCCAGCACAGATTGCTCGCGTCGAAGGCCCAATGCTCGGCGACGAACCCCTCGGTGAAGGGATTGCTGGTGTTGTTGTAAAGGCGCAGGGCGTTTGCGCAGTTGAAGACCTTGACGTTCTTGAACGTCCACCAGCCGACACCGGTCACCCGCACGCCATCGGTGGCGTTGGCAGTCGTGCCGGCATCGACGGTCAGCCCCTGCCACTCGGCATTGGCACTCGCTGCCGTTCCGCCGAAGAACGTCAAGACCGTGCCGTTCGACACAGACCAGCCGTCAAGCTGAACATAATCGGCGCCGTCGGTGATCATGTTGGGGATATAGAAGCCGCTGGCGAAGGTCAGGCCGGCGGTGATCTTGTAGCGCCCCCTTGTCCAATGGCCCGCATGGCCGACAGGTCCGGTAAACTCCCCGTTGTTGGCCAGATAGTCGAACCAGTTTTGCAGGGCCGGCGTGTCGTCGCTGCCCAGCGACACCCCGGCGCCGGTGACCGCCGTGGTGGCCGCGGCCGCCAGGGTCGCGCTCGTGCCGCCGGCGACCGCGGCGATGGTGGTGTTGAGCGTCGCGCCGGCCGCCCCGGCGCCCAGCACGCTGACCGCCTTGCCGAGATCGGCGGCGGTGAAGGCGATGGTATTGCTGGTCAGCGTGGCGCTGCCGGCGGCAATTGCGCCATCGGTGACGGTGCGGGTGTCGCCCTTGGCCCCGAACATCTTGGGCGTCGCCAGCAGCCCGGCCAGGTTGCGCTTGTACCGATGCCCCGCCGCGTCCACCAGGATGGTGCCGCCGTTGTCGGCCGACGCGGTGTCGGTGGGGTCGTAGCGGAAGAAGCCCTCGCCGCCGTCGCCGTCCGCCACCCAGCCGCGCAGATACAGAACGGGCAGCGCCGCGCCGGCCAGCGTCCGCACCGCCGCGACCGTGGCGAACACCGCACTCCCGGCCACCGCGGCGGCGGCGGCGGCGCTGGCGGCGGCGTTGGCCTCGGCGGTCTGGGCGGCGGCCAGGTAGCTGGCCGGGTCGATGCCGCTGCCCACCGGCACCTGCACCGAGCGGCCCAGCTGGTCGGCCAGTTGCTGGGTCTGCATGGTCAGGGTGTCGAGCGCGCCCTCGATCACCGCCGGGTAGAAGCCGCCCTGGTTTTGCAGGCTGGTGGTCTGGACATAGGGCACCACCCGGTTGACGCTGAGCGCCTGACCGGGGGCCAGTGGCGGGCCGGCCACGGGATAGGCCACCGTACCGCCGGAAGCGGCGCCGATTCCCTGGAGGGCATATTGGGTAGGTGCAAGGGTGGTGATTGTGGGGGGCGTTACCGTGGTGTCGGTCAGGATCACCTGGAGGTCGGTCGCCTGGTTTACCGGAAAGGGGAACGGGAAGAGCGTGGTGGTGCCGGTGCCCTGGTAGGTGACCGAGGATGCCGAAGTGGTGATGGTCATGGGCCTCTCCCAAGCGGGGGGTCGCGTCAATAGGGGGTCTGGTTCATCGTCGAACCGGTGGCGCCCAGCAGGGTGCGGGCATCGGCCAAGGCTCCGCTTTGCTCGGCGTTGGCTGCCTTGAAATCGTCGAGGCCGGACTGGGCACCGTCATCCATTGCCTGCGCCAGGGCGCTATAGGCCTGGTCCTGCCCGTCGCCGCGGACGCTGAGCGCGTTCAACTCGCCCAGCATGGCGGTATCCGATTGCACGTCGAGGGCTGATCCACCATCCAGCGCCACCCCGTCGGCGGCCAGTTGCGCCCGCTGCGCGCCCAATTTCGCGGCGGTCTGCATCTGTTGCTGCTGCTGGGCGGCGGCGGCCTGGCTCAGGTCATCCTGGGCGGTCTGCTCGGCGATGGCCTGATTGTCGGCGGCAACCTGTGCCTGGTATTGGGCCATGTTATGTTGGGCGTCGGCCTGCTCGTTGGTGGCCTCGACCGCCAGGGCGGTGCCGCCGACGGAACTGCCCAGCATGGCCGCCGACAACAGCGAGGCTTCCGAAAATCCATCACACATGGCGCCTTCTCCAGAACGGGTGGAATGGCAGGCCGAACACCCCCCAGGGGGCGGCGGTGCCGATGGTGAAACCCAGCCAGCCCAGCCAGCGGAGCGAGGTGGCGTTGCGGGCGTCGACGTGGTTGATCAGCAGCGGATAGGAATCCTGCATCGCCGCCACCCGACCGTGGCAACGGCGCAGAAAGGCGGAGGCGTGGCGCTCGACCAGATCGGTGCCCAGCATCCACGGCCGCCCCCAATCGGGCCCGCCTTTCCCCACCCCGAACATGCAGGCGGGTGTTCCATCCATCAGGGCGGTCCAGGCCAGGGGGGAGGCGGCCAGCGAGCGGTCCAGCGCCTCGGCTGGCTCGACGCCGGCCGCCGCCCAGATTTCGGCCCGGTCGGCATCGCGCAGGTGGCGGGCCAGCGCCAGGACGTGGGCGGGTGTTGCCACCTCGACCTCAACCTGGAGCATCGCCGATCCTGATCTCGGGGATCACCCCCAGCACGGTGGCCGGCAGGGGATTGTCCTGCCGCACCCAGATCGAGCCCGCGGTATTCCAACTGGGGGCGATCAGGATGCGCTCGTCGCCGGTGGTGAGCGGAATGGGCTGGCCGTAGCCCTGGTCACCCCGCTCCTTGATCTCGACCAGCGAGTCGGCGTCCGGACCAACCTTGAGCCCGCGGCTGTTTTCCAGCCGCAGGGTCACCGCGCTGATCTTCTTGCGTTTGCCCTGGATGGTCGGCTCGCCGGCGTCGATATCAAGGGTCGCCAGGTCCGCCGTAAAGGGCAGGCCGACGATCACCGTGGCGGCCGGATGTTGCAGGCTGATGGTGCCGCCGTTCACCGTCTGGGGCGGCTGGACGCTGCCATCGGCCAGAATGCTGACCTCGGCGCCCTCCAGATGGGCCAGGCCCGCCACCGTCGAGGTGGGAGCGCCCTGGTATTTCAGGCCGCAATCGACGAACCACCCCTGGGTGACGTCGGCCTGCAACGAAGGCGGCGCCCCCGGCGCGGCCGGCGGGCCGTAGCTCAGGAAGTTGCGGCTCGACAACCTTTCAATGTATTGCACCGGCTGGCCGCCGTTCACGCCGGGGATGAGGCGGCTGACGACGAAATAGACGCTGTCCTCGCTGCCTTCCGGCACCGAGGTGACGCTGGCGAAGCGGCCCAATGTGTCGTGGTGCGACCAGGCGTAGATGTCCTGTTCCTTGAGGTAGGTCAGGGCCAGGGCCACGCCGTCGTCGCGCACCGCCCATACCAGCTTGTAAGGCTCTTCGGCCCAGCACCATTCCAGAATCTGATGGCCGAAGAACAGATGCGACGACAGCACCGTCAGATCGGTGCCGGTATAAAGGTTGACATAGAAATTGTAGGACAGGTCGCGGACAATGCTGCCCATCGCCTGTACGAACAGGATGTCGTAATTGATGACCAGTGGCGGAACGTCGGAGCAGCCGTTATAGGCCTGGGGCAGCACCACGGTCTGGGTCGGAGTGAGGACCGCGTTGCTGCCGCCGCCCGACACCATGAACGAGCCGCTGGCGGTCAGGGCCAGCAGGCCGTTGACCGAGACCAGATGCTTGATGGCATTGACCTGGCAACTGGCCAGGGTGGCGGTGATGGCGTCGTCGTCCTGCGACGGGCTGGAGACGTCCATGTTGTCGAAGTTGCCGCTCTGACCCCGGATTTCCCAGATGGCCGAGCCATTTCGTGACCAAATGGCGTGAATCTGATATAGAAATCAACGTGGTATGGACGGCTGGAGTGGCTGAACATGGAAGCGGTGGCGGGTGAAACGGAATCGGCC
>JAKAFA010000044.1 GCA_021818185.1 Pseudomonadota bacterium
GCGGTCACCGCTGGCGGTACCGGCGATTCCGTGACCATGACCGGCACCGGCGAGACGGTGGCGATGGATTCCGGCGCGCTCACCTTGGCCGATACCTCGCAGGCATCGCTCACCGGCGGCGCCAATGCCATCGCGCTCAGCACCGACGACACCCTGGCGGTGGTCGGCAACACCGACGCCGTCACCGCCAGCGGCGTCGGTGTTGCCGTAACCATGACCGGCACCGGCGAGACGGTGGCGATGGATAGCGGCAGCCTCACCCTGGCCGATTCCTCGCAGGCGTCGCTCACCGGCGGCGCCGATGCCGTCGTGCTCGGGGCCAACGACGTCCTGGCGGTGGTCGGCAACGCCGACGCGGTCACCGCCAGTGGCACCGGCGACAGCGTGACCATGACCGGCACCGGCGAAACGGTGGCGATGGACAGCGGCACGCTGATCCTGGCCGATTCCTCGCAGGCATCCCTCACCGGCGGCGCCGATGCCATCACCCTGGGGGCCAGCGATACCCTGGCGGTGGTCGGCAACACCGACGCCGTCACCGCCAGCGGGGCGGGCGACAGCGTGACCATGACCGGCACCGGCGAGAGTGTGGCGATGGGCAGCGGCACCCTCACCCTGGACAACGGCGGCCAGGCGGCACTCACCGGCAGCAGCGACAGCGTCACCCTGGGGGCCGATACCACGCTCGCCGTCACCGGCTCGTCGGAAAGCGTGGCCGCAAACGGCTCCGGCAGCCGCGTCAGCCTTGCCGGCACTGGCGAAACGGTGCAGATGGCCGAGGGCAACCTTTCCCTCGTGGAGGGGAGCGAGGCGGCACTGACCGGCAGCGGCGACACAATTACCGTGGGAGTGGACGCCACGCTTTCGGCAAGCGGCACCGCCGATGCCGTCACCGCCAGCGGTGCCGACAGCATGGTCTCCCTGAGCGGGATCGGCGAGACGGCGGTGATGAGCTCCGGCACGCTGAGCCTCGCCGAGGACTCTCAAACGGCGCTCACCGGCAACAACGACACGGTGACGCTGGGAGCCGCCGACGTCCTGTCGGCACTCGGCGACGATGAGACCATCACCGCCACCGGCAGCGGCGACGGACTTGGCTTGGCCGGCACCGGCGCGACCATCACCCTCAGCAACGGTTCCCTGTCCCTGGCCGATCAGACGCAAGCCGCGCTCACCGGCAATGACGACGCGATCACCGGCGGCAGCGGCGACAGCCTCGACGTCAACGGGTTGGCCGAGATCATCGCCTTGCTGGGCGAAGCCGACACGCTGGGGCTCACCGGCACCGGCGAAGCGGTGCAACTCGACAACGGCACCCTCGCGGTGGGCGAGTCCAGCCAGGCCAGCGTCGAGGGCAGCGACGACAGCCTCACCCTCGGCAGCCGCAGCCTGCTCACCCTGGTAGGCTCCGGCGACACCGTCACCGTCACGGGCACCGGCAGCGCCGTCAACCTCAGCGGTACCGGCGACACCCTGTCCATGGATGGCGGCAGCTTGGTCATGGCCGCCGGCGCCGAAGCGACGCTCACCGGCGACAACGATACCGTGGTGGCCGGGGCGGACGCGGTGCTGACCCTCCTGGGCAGCAACGACAAGGCCGCTCTCAGCAACGGCACGGTCGGGTTCGCCGCTGGCAGCCAGGTCGACATCACCGCCAGCGGCATCGCGGTCACCGCCGCCGGCCTGTCGGTGCAGGGCAGCAACGATGTCCTGGCCCTCGACGGCGGCACGGTGACCTTGGCCGCCGATCTGCGGCAGTCGATCACCGGCAACAACGACCAGATTATGGGCGGGACCGGCGACGGTCTGACGCTGTCGGGCACCGGCGACACAATCGGCCTCGATTCGGCGGAAATCACCCTGGCCGACAACAGTGGCATGACCGTCTCCGGCCGCAACGACGCCATCACCGCCGGCAGCGGCGACACCCTGGTGCTGACTGGCACGGGCGACACCGCCACGATCAGTGGCGGCACGGTCGGATTCGCCGCCGGCGCCCGGGTGGAGGTGACCGCCGGCGGCTTCCGGGTGGCGGAGTCCCGGTTGTCGGTAACCGGCCAGAACGACGCCCTGGCACAGGAGAACGGCCGGGTCACCATCGATCGTCGGGCCAATGCCACCGTCACCGGCAACGACGACATCCTATCCGGAGGGGAGGAATCCAGCCTGATCCTCACCGGCACCGGCGATCGGTTGGATACCGAGAATGCCACCATCACCCTGGGGACCGGCAGCGCCGTCACCCTGGCCGGCACCGACAACCGCGCCGCCGCGGCGGCCGGGGACGACGTCACCCTGGCCGGCGAGGACAACAGCCTGGCCTTGAGCGGCGGCACAATCCGCTTCGCCGAAGGCGGCACCGTCACCGTCACGGCAACCGGCCTGACCGAAGCGGAGGACGGCCTGTCGGTGACCGGCAGCGGCGACCTCCTCGACGCCGATCGCAGCACGATCCACCTCGATGACGGCACCCAAGCCTTGGTCGCCGGCAACGACGACCGGTTCACCGGCGGCGCCGGAGCCAGTCTCAGCCTGAGCGGCGCCGACGCCATCCTGGCGATGACTGGGGCCGAGGTCAGCCTGGGGGCCGACAGCAGCGCCACCGTGACCGGCCGCGATGAGGCGATCGCCGCACTGGCCGGAGATAGCATCACCCTGGAGGGGCGCGACAACACCCTGACCCTCAGCGGCGGCACGGTGGCCTTCGGCGACGGCAGCCAAGTCAGCGTCACCGTCGGAAGCTTCACGGTGGCATCCGCCGGCCTGACCGTCGCTGGCACCGGCGACGTGATCTCGCTGCGGCAGGGCACGGTGAGCCTAGCCAGCGACGTCCAGGCCAGTGTCGGCGGCAGCAGCGACGTCGTCACCGGCGGGCTCGGGGACAGCCTGACGCTGGCCGGCGATAACCAGACGGCTCGCCTGGACGCCTCCACCATCACCCTTGCGGCCGGGAGCGACGCCACCATCCTCGGCCAGGACGACACCATCGCCGCCGGCGAGGGCGACACCCTGGAGGTGGGCGGCAGCGGCGACATCGTCAGCCTCGAGGACGGCACCCTGACCCTGGCCGACAACAGCCAAATCGAGCTGGCCGGCTCCGACGATCGGATCCTCGGGGGGGCGGGAACGACCCTGGCGGTGAGCGGAACGAACGACACCATTGGCCTGAACAGCGGCACGATCAGCCTGGAGGCCGATAGCAGCGCCACCATCGCCGGCCGCAACGATGCGGTCAGTGCCGCCGCGAGCGACACGGTGATGCTGACCGGGCGCGACGACAGCCTGTCGATGGACGACGGCACCGTGGGGTTTGCCGATGGCAGCCGAGTGAGCGTCGCCGCCGATGGCTTTGCCGTCACGCGTTCCGGCCTGTCGGTCACCGGCACCGGCGACGTGCTGCGGCTCGATCAGGGCGTGGTGACCCTGGGTTCCGGTATCCAGGCCGCGGTGGACGGTGGCGGCGACCTGATCCAGGGCGGCAGCGGCGACACCCTCGTCCTGGGTGGCGGCGACGATGCCGTGGTGCTCGACGCGGCGGACATCCGCTTGGCTGCAGATACCAGCGCCACGGTGACCGGCCGGGACGACCGGATCGCCGCGGCAAATGGCGACCGCCTGACAGTGGGCGGCAGCGGCGATGCCGTCAGCCTCGACGGCGGCACCCTGACCCTGGCCGACAACAGCCAGATCGGGGTCTCCGGCGGCCACGACCTGATCACCGGCGGGTGGGGCGACGCCCTGAGCCTGGCCGGCAGCGGCGACACCATCGCCATCGGCGGATCGGCCATCGCCTTGGGGGCCGGAAGCGCGGTGACGATCACCGGCCGGTCCGACAGCATCACGGCGGCGGATGGCGACAGCGTGATCCTGAGCGGGCGCGACGACAGCCTGGCCTTGAGCGACGGCACCGTCGGCTTCACCGATGGCGCCCGGGTCAGCGTCACCGCGGACGGCTTCGGCGTCCGGCGGGCTGGGCTCTCGGTCACCGGGATCGACGACCTGCTGGAGGTCGATGACGGCACCGTGGCCCTGGCCGACCAGGTCCAGGCCAGCGTCAGCGGCAACGACGACGAAGTGACCGGCGGCAGCGGCGCCAGCCTGAGGGTCAGCGGCCGCGACGCCATCCTTGCCCTGGCCGGCGCGACCATCACCCTGGCGGCCGGCGGCACGGCCACCGTTACCGGCCGGGACGACACGCTTACCGCCGCCTCGGGCGACACCATCGCCCTGGATGGGCGTGACGACAGCCTGGACATGAGCAACGGCACGGTGAGTTTCGCCGACGGCAGCACCGTCGCGGTGACGGCGGCCGGCCTTACGGTGGCGGCGGACGGTTTGGCGGTGAGCGGCAACGGGGACGTGATCGCCATCGACAACGGCATGGTGACGCTGGCCGACGGGCTGGCGGCGCGCATTGACGGCGACGGCAACGTGGTCGCCGGCAGCACCGGGGATAGCGTCGCCCTGCAGGGCACCGATGACACCATCGCCCTGTCCGCCGGCACGGTGACGCTGGCCAGCCGCAGCCGGATCCAGGTGACCGGAAGCGGCAATATGATCCTCGGCGCGGCGGGCGACACCGTCACCCTGGCGGGCAGCGGCAACAGCGTGACGATGGCCGGCGGTACGGTGGCGTTGGCGAGTGGTATCGACGCCGCGATCACCGGGGCCGACGACCTGGTCACCGGCAGCCGCGACACCCTCACGACCGCCGGCAACAACCAGACCCTCGCCCTCGGCGGGTCCACCATCGCCCTTGGGTCGGGCAGCACCGCGACGGTAAGCGGCGACGACGATGCCCTGGCCGCCGCGGACGGTGATACGGTCACCCTTGCGGGACGCAACGACAGCCTGGCCATGAGCAATGGCACCCTCGGCCTGGCCAGCGGCAGCACCATCGCGGTGACGGCGGGCGGACTTACCGTAAGGCGGAGCGGTCTGTCGGTGACGGGCACTGGCAACCTGCTGCGGGTCGACGAGGCCACCATCGTCCTGGCCGAGTCCGTCCGGGCCGCCATCGATGGCCGCGATGACAGGATCTCCGGCGGCACCGGCGACAGCCTCGAGCTGAGCGGGGCCGACGCATTCGTCCAGCTCAACAGCGCCATGATCGCCCTCGACGCCAACAGCAGCGCAACGGTGACCGGCAGCGGCAATGCCGTCACCGCCGCGGCCGGTGACACGGTTTCGCTGGCGGGCGGCAACAATCAGATCGACCTTTCCGACGGCACCATCCGCCTGGCGGGCGGCAGCAGCACCACCATCACCGGCGACGATGACCTGATCATCGGTACGGACGATGACCGCGGCGCCACCCTGTCCGTGGCCGGCAACGACGCCCGCCTTGCCATCGCCTCCGCCGCCATCACCCTGGCGGGAAACAGCAGTGCCACCCTCAGCGGCGACCGGGACACCGTCACCGCCGCCTCCGGCGATACGGTGACCGTGACCGGCCGGGAGGATCGGCTGACCTTGAGCGGCGGCACCGTGAGCTTCGCCGACGGCCAAGCGGTGCGGGTAACGGCGGATGGCCTGATGGTGGCGGGGGACGGCTCGAGCGTGGCCGGCACGGACGATGTGCTGGACCTCGACCAGGGATCGGTGAGCCTGGCGGCGGACCTCCGGCAGGACATTATCGGCAGCGACGACACCATCACCGGCAGCGCTGGCGACAGCCTGACCCTGACCGGCAGCGGCGACAGCCTGAGCCTGAGCGGCGGCATCCTCTCCCTTCAGAGCGACAGCAGCGTGGCCCTCAGCGGGAGCGGGGACGTCGTCACCCTTGCCTGCGGCGATACCCTATCGGTGGCCGGCACCGGCGACAGCATCACCACCACCGGCACCGGCGCCAGCCTCCGCTTGGCCACCGGCAGCCAAGTCGCGCTGACCGGCAGCGGCGCGACCGTGACCGGCGGCACCGGCACCGCGCTGAGCGTGAACGGCGGCAACGACACCCTAGCCCTCGACGCGGCAACCATCTCCCTGGCCGATCAGACCAGCGTGGTGGTGGCCGGCCAAAACGACCGAATTGCCGCCGGAGACGGCGACACGTTGGTGCTGACCGGCCAGAACGATACCGCCACCCTCAGCGACGGCACCATCGGCTTTGCCGAGGGCAGCCAGGTGAGCGTGACGGCGGAGGGCTTCGCCATCGTTGCGGCGGCGCTGACGGTCAGCGGCAGCGACGACACGCTGCTGCTCAACAGCAGCGGCGTGACCCTGGCCGACGACGTGCAGGCGACGGTGGCCGGGGGCGGCAACGCCATCGCTGGCGGCACCGGCGACACCCTCACTCTTACCGGCAGCAGCGATACCGTGACTCTCAGCAACGCCGACCTGACCCTGGGCAACGACCTGCTGGTTGCGGTCACCGGCAACTACGACGAAATCGCCGGCGGCAGCGGCGATACCGTGCAGGTGAGCGGCAGCGGCGACGCGGTCACCGCCGAGGACGGGCTGGTGACGGTGGCCGATGACAGCAGCGTGGCGCTCACCGGCAGCAACGAACTGGTCACCGCCGGCAGTGCCGACAGCCTGACCCTGACCGGCACCAACGACACCGCCACCCTCTCGGGCGGCACGGTCGCCCTGGAGGCCAGCAGTGCGGCAACCATCGACGGCGGCGGCGACACTATCACCGCCGAGGGTGGCGATCTGGTGACGGTGAACGGCTCGGGCGACCGCATCACGGTCGACGGCAGCGGGGCCGCGCTCACCCTGAGCGGCGATCAGGACACCGCCGTCCTGAGCGAGGGAACGGTAACCCTTGCTGACAACGCCCAGGCCGCGGTGACCGGCGACGGCAACACCATCCGGGGCGGCGCCGGCGACAGCCTCACCGTCAACGGGACCAACGAGACCGTGGTCCTCATCGGCGCCGCCATCACCCTCGGCGCCAATGCGGCCGCCACCATCGCCGGCAACGGCAACACCATCGCCGCCCAGGGCGGCGGCAGCATCGCCCTCAGCGGCACCGGCGACAGCCTCACCGTCGCCGGCACCGGGACCTCGGTCACCGTCAACGGCAGCGACGCCACGGTGACCATGGCGGACGGCACGCTGGCAGTGGGCAACGGCAGCGGCGTCACCCTCGGCGGCGGGAGCAACGTTGTGCAGTTCGGGCAGGGGATCGCCATCGGCCAGCTGTGGTTCAGCCGGAACGGCAACGACCTCCTCGCCGCGGTGATCGGCACCAGCGAGCAGGTCGACCTGAAGGGCTGGTACACCGCCGCCGATCAGGGCACCGCCTTCAAGACCGGCGACGGACATACCCTGTTCGACACCCAGGTGGCCAATCTGGTCAATGTCATGGCCGCCCTATCCCCGCCGCCCGCCGGCCAAACCACCCTGTCGGCCGCCGTCGCCGCCCAGGTGGAGCCGGTGATCGCCGCAAACTGGCATTGACGGGGGAATATCCGTCCGGTGAAGAACGGGAACGGCTTCTACGTCCATGCGCCACGCCGCTCTCCTGAAACATTCGGTCTTCAGCCGCGCCACCCGTCATTCCGAGGAACGCCCCGTTCACCCCCAACTTGTTCATCCTCTTGCCCCTCACCGGCCGCCTTCTGCAGCTTCTGCTGCCTGGCGAACTCGCGTTGGGCTTGGCGCTGCTGACGCGTCAGCCTCTTCTCGTATCGGGCTACCGCCTCGGCCCACACGGGCTTGGCCCACTTGACGTCCTCCATGGTGCGGGTGTGGGGGACGATGATGATGGGCGGAACAGGGTGCGTCCCTCCAGCTGCGGTAGCCTTGGCCCCCGCCGCGGCCTTCTTGCGCGCCGCCGTCACCCAGCCGTGGGTCTTCAGCCAGAAGATGATCGCCGCCAAGTCGCCGCCCCGGGCCTTCACGAAGAGTTGACCGGCAGCCTGCGCATTCGCCTCGGCCGGGCCCAGCTTCAGTTCAAGCCGGAAGCGCCTGCGCAGGGTCTGGATGGGGCAGCCAATGATCTTGGCGATGCCATCCTCCGGCGCCCCATAGGCGGCCAGGGTCTTCACCCTGGCGTGCATCTCCGGCGTTACCTCAAAGGCCTTCCTGCCCATCGCTCGCCGCCTCCAAGCAGCAGAGTGCCGCCAGCCGCATGCATCCGCATGCTTGATCTATTCCTCGGACGGGGCAGGAGCTCCTGCCGCCTTCGACATGGACTTCGCCCGCCTGAAGCGATAGCGCTGGGCCTCGCGCTCCTTGCGTTCCGCCTTCTCCTTGACCAGCGCCTCCGCCTCGTTCCAGACGCCGATGGCCCACTCGGTCGTTTCGGGTTCCCGGCGGTTGTCAGGCATGATGACGATGGAGCGCCGGGAGGATGGCGCCTGATCGTCGTTGGTCGCCGGGCTCTCCTCGCCGACCGCTGAGGTCCGGTCCCGGCCGCGGGTCTTCGCCCAGAAGATCTGCGCCCCGACGTTGCCGGCGTTCACCAACTCGAACAGCGTCCTGGCGATCATCGCCGTCGCCTCGGCGGTTCCGGTATCCAGCTCATGGCGGAGGTGCTTGCGCAGCGTTTTGGCCGAGCAGCCGATGATGGTGGCAATGTCGTCCTGCGGCACGCCGACCGCAGCCAGGGCTTTGACCCTGGCGCGCAGGTTGGGCGTCGGCTTAAACGCTGCCCTGCTCATCGTCGCTCTCCGCGGATTGGCCGGCCTCCGTCGCGCCGGCAGGCGGGACATCGTCGAAGGGTTGGCCGCTGGCCGCATGCACCGCTTGGCGGCCGGTGAAGGCCTGCCAGCGGAGCACGATGGTGTCGACATAGGCCGGGCTGAGCTCGAGGCCGAGGCAGGCCCGCCCGGTGATCTCGGCGGCGATCACGCTGGTGCCGGAGCCGAGGAACGGGTCGTAAACGAGGTCCCCCGGCAGGCTGCTGTTGACCATCGGCCGGCGCATGCATTCCACCGGCTTCTGGGTGCCGTGGCCCCAGTTCTGCTCGCGCGCGCCGCCGCCGACCGCGCTGTTGTTGGCGATCTCCCACAGCGTGGTCTGCTTGCGGTCGCCGGCCCAGCCGCTCTTCGCCCCCTGGCGCACGGCGTACCAGCACGGTTCATGCCGCCAATGATAATCGCCACGCCCCAGCACCAGGGCCTGCTTGGCCCACACTATTTGCGCCCGCAGACCGAAGCCGCAGGCGGCAAGGCTGGCCGCCACCTCGCCGGCGTGCAGGCCGCCGTGCCAGACATAGGTGACGTCGCCGGGGAATAGCGCCCACGCCTCGCGCCAGTCGGAGCGGTCGTCGTTGAGCACCTTGCCCCGCGCCCGCTTGCCGCCGCGGCCGGCCTTGTCGCGCCATGCCGGGTCATAACCGACGCCGTAGGGCGGGTCGGTCACCATCAGCGACGGCGCGGCCCCGGCCAGCACCGCGGCGACGAAGCCGGGATCGGTGCTGTCGCCGCAGCCGAGGCGGTGGCGACCGAGGATCCAGATGTCGCCGGGCCGCGTCCGGGGGATGGCCGGTGTCTCCGGGACCGCGTCCGGGTCGGTCAGCCCCTCGGTTGCCGGCGGGGCCAGCAGCCCTGCCAGCGCGTCGGGTTCGAAGCCGATCAGGCCGAGGTCGAAGCCATCCAGCTTGAGGTCGGCCAGTTCGGCCGACAGCTTCTCATAATCCCAGCCAGCACGGGCGGCCAATTGATTGTCGGCCAGGCGGTAGGCGTTCTTCTGGTCCTCGGTCCAGCCACGGGCGACCATCACCGGGAACTCGCGGAGCCCCGCCTTCGCCGCCGCCAGCAGCCGGGCATGCCCGGCGATGAGCACGCCCGCCGCGTCGATCAGCGCCGGCATGGTGACGCCGAACTCGGCCATGGAGCGGGCCAGCATGTCAATGTCCGCAGCGGAGTGGGTCCGGGCGTTATTGGCGTAGGGCAGGATGCGCGCGATTGGCCACATCTCGACCGCCGCCCCCGGCCAGGACGGCCGGGGAGTCTCCGTCGCCTTCTTCTGGTTTCGCCGTTCGGCTGACATCCTCACCCTCCCTCCGCGACCACCTCATGGTCACGGGACGAGAGGTGATGGCGGCGCCCGCGGCGAAAGAGGGTGGGGCCGGGACCTCGTCCGAGCTTTCACCCCGAGCTTTGGCGATCGGCCCCGGCCAGGTTCGGCGATCGCGATGGGGGGCTGCGTCTATCGCAGCGGCCGGCCGTGCTGGCCGATACGCCGCTTGCGCTCCATGGGGAAGTCTTGCCATGCGCGCTCGAACGCCTCCGGATAAGCGCCGGGGACCTCTCCCAGGCAGCGCGTTTTGGCTTTCTCCTTGGTCAGCGGCGCATCTGGCGGCATGATGCGGGACAGGTGCCTCAGGATTTCCCCGCGGACGCGGGCGCTCTTTTTCTGCGGCGCGGTGGCCGGCGGCCATGTCTTCATCACATCGGCGCGCCGGCACTGCACCATTCGCCAATACGTGCTCTCCCGCTTGGTGGCGACGAGCCGCAGTTCCGTCTCACGTCCTTGCCCCACCATTTCCGGCCGCAGGTCCACATACTCCTCGGTCGGGATCGGCCGGAACGCAGCTTCGTCGCGCCAGATACCGCGGGCGGCAACGACGCCCTCCCGCATCTGCGTGAAGAGCTGCCGTATCGCCTGTTCGGGGCGAAGGGTTGGAACACACTCGTCATCGCCGGGCGGCATCCCCTCGCCTCCTTGGGCTACCACGGCATAGGTCGTCATCGCGATCATCGCGGCGGCGACGTCGGTGCGCCCGAACAGCGCCTGCGCCTCTGCCGAGTCGCGGGTGAGGATCCAGAGGACAACCTGGGGGATGGTCCAATATGTTGCACGGTGACGCGGCCGAGTCCCGCTTTCAGCGGAATGGCCAAGTGAAGAAACCGGGACCGGCATCGGGCACACCCCATCGACCTGACCTCAGCCCATAGGTGGGGGGGCGGGGGGCGTAGGGACACCTCCACGAGTTCCCCTCGACTTCCCTTGCGGCGGGAGCCGTCCTGGCGGCGGCACCACGGGCCGCTGCCGGAAAGGGAGAAATATGCCATGACCGAGGACCGCATCGACACCGCCATCGCCGCCAATATCGAGGCACTGGGCGATCTCCTGCGCGAGGCGGCGGAGCGAACGGCCGAAGCCGGCGCCTACATGAAAACCGGCCAACGCAACGCCGCCATCGGCACCATCGTCGACCTCGGCGCCATGCTCGTCGCCGCCAGCGCGCTGCACGGGGCGGCGCTGGCGCTGCATCGCCGCATCCCGACAACCTGACCTCCGTCGCCCACCTCGCCACACCGCCGCCGGCGTCCCCGGCGGAAATTCAGACCTCCGCGCACTCCTTACGCGATTCCGCACGCCCGGACTCCCATTCCGCAAACTTTTATTCGGCGCGCGAGGCCGGCAATGCGGCGGAGTCCCTGGGTTCCGCTCCTGGACTACGCATGTGGGAGCACCTCGCTCCCTTTTTTATAGACGGGAAATTGCGCCATGATCAGGCTGGCGCCGGAGCGAGTGGAGACTGGTTCGCCCTAGACTGCCCCCTCCGCCACTATTCTTGCGAAATTTGATCTCCGCCTTCGGGTGCTTGGGTGAAATCCAGGCATTCCGTGCCACTCCGGTGGTGTGGCTGTTGACCGAGCGGGTTGACGGAGAGTCGTTTCGCTGCCGCTAGTTTTTCTCTCCGCCGCGATATTCTCCGCAAGCTGTTGACTGCGGATCGGATGACGGTACGGATTTCGAGGGGGCATTGAAGGCAATGACCATTGAATGCATCGTCAACAGGCATAGTTAATCTTCGCAAGGATTTTCAGGCGAATCCACGCCCGCTTCCAATGAGGCACTTCGTCAAGGAACGATACGTTTGGCCTCTTCTGGACAGTCGTTCTGGCCCACACCCCCACGATTCCGTCCCAAAGGCAGTACCCCACCTCCTCGTACAGCTCATTCCTACCAGTAAGGATGCGACTACCTCGGTAACAAATTTCGCTCCTCTCGGACGGATCCGTCGGATTGTCGATCTCAAGAGTCGGCAACGAGCATAAGCCGCCGCTGCACATCACAAATCCGTAATCAGCAATCGTCACCGGATGATCGCACCGGCTGACCACATGCAAGCCGCCACAGAGACCATAAGTGGGGGTGCTTGGGCCGTAGGCGACCTTGATCCGGTCGGTCTTTGCGCGAAATTGCTGGGCGAGGCTCCATACGCCGGTACCGACGGCAACCATGGCGGCCGCGGTGGTAACCCCCTTCTGGATCGAGTCGAAATCCCACACGGCCGTCACTTCTGCCCCGTCAGTTCCCTGCCCCCAACTCCCCCGCCAATTCCGGGTGCCGATCCAACAGCTTCAGCAACTGAATCGTCGGCCCGCTGGTTCCTCGCTTCGCCGCATTGCAACCGGCCTCGCTCGGCCCTATCCTCGAACGACATGATTTTGTGCCGCAACGGATGAGAACTCAATGGTGGCCACGCTCCGGCACGTTGTTCTCCAGATCAAAGCGAAGGAACCGGAACTCCGCCGCCGGGGTGTCGCGCATCTCTCGCTGTTCGGATCGCTGGCACGGGGTGAGGCCCGTGAGGACAGCGACATCGACGTTGCCGTTGAGATCGAACCCGGTCATTCCTTCTCGCTGATCCGCATGGAAGACACCCGTCTGCTGCTGGAGGACGTGCTCGGTCATCCCGTGGACCTCGGCGAGGTCGACTCATTCCGGCCATCCGTGCGGGCGGCGTTTGAGCAGGACCGGGTCACGGTATTCTGATGCCCCGCGGACATCACGACCGCATTGGCGACATTCTGGCGGCAATTGCCGACATACGAGCCGATACCGCAGGCATGAATTTGGCGGCCTTCGAGAAAAACCCCACCGTCATCCGTTCGGTGCTTTATTCCATCGGCGTGATCGGCGAAGCGGTCAAGGTCGTCGACTCAGATTTCAAGGCGGCTCACCCGGAAATCCCCTGGCGGGCCATCGCGGGAATTCGCGACCGGATCGTTCACGAGTATTTCCGTACCAACACGCGACGCATCTGGGATGTGCTTCAAGACGACCTCGACCCGTTGGAAAGGGCGTTGAAAGTCGCCATCGACGATCCGCCATCTCTTTGATTTTTAACGAGAGAAGGTTTTTACCCAGCCCACTGCGCCCCGCCACTATTCTTGCGAAATTTGATCTCTGTATTTCGGCGCGCCCGCGAAGCCCAGCCGTTCGGTGCCGTTTCTGCGGCAAGCCCGCTGATCGAGCCGGGTGCCGCAGATGGATTTCGCGGGTAGAGTCCTTTCGCTCCTCTGCGATATTCCCTGCCGGCTGTTGACGGCGGACTGGATGAAGGCAGGGGTTTGCGGATTTTCCTTCCTGCCGCATGGGGCGTTCGCCTTGCCGGCGGGGGGGGGGGCCTCCCCCCGCCGCTGACGCCTATTTCTCGGCAAAGGCCTTTTCGATGACGTAATGGCCGGGCACCCCGTGGTGCCCGTGGGCAAAGCCCAATTCCGCCAGATACTCGGCCATCTCGGTCATCATGGTCGGATTGCCGCAGATCATCACCCGATCGGTGCGGGGATCGAAGGGCGTCACCCCCAGATCGGCAAACAATTGCCCGCTCCGGGCCAGATCGGTGATGCGCCCCTGGGTGCGGAACGGCTCACGGGTGACCGTCGGGTAATAGACCAGCTTGCGCCGGACCTCGTCCCCCAGGAACTCGTTGTCGGGCAGGTCCTCCAGGATGAACCGGTCGTACACCAGGTCGGAGGTGCGGCGGCAGGTGTGGGTCAGCACCACCCGTTCGAACCGTTCGTAGACCGCCGGGTCCTTGATGATGCTGAGGAACGGCGCCAGGCCGGTGCCGGTGCTCAGCAGGTACAGACGCTTGCCCGGCAGCAGGTTGTCGAGCGTCAGCGTGCCGGTGGTCTTGCGGTTGACGAGGATCGTGTCGCCGGGACGGACATGCTGCAACCGCGAGGTCAGGGGCCCGTTGGGCACCTTGATGGACAGGAACTCCAGATGGTCATCGTATGCCGCGCTGACCATACTGTAGGCCCGCATCAGCGGCTTGCCGTCCACCTTGAGGCCGATCATCGCGAATTGGCCGCTGTCGAACCGGAAAGCCGGATCGCGGGTCAGCTTCAGGGTGAACAGGCTTTCGGTCCAGTGATGGGTTTCCAGCACGGTTTCCTGCGAAATATTAGACATCAGCATCCTCTGTGACTGGCCGCATAGGCAGGCCCGGCGCCACCCCCGACCGCCGGCACCTTTCGGATGCGATTAATTAGCACGAGCACGCCGAATACCACAAGCCTGATTGTTGTTCCGTTTCTATATAACGTGGAATGTGTGTTTTATTCCCGCCGGCGCGCCGGCGGCGCTGGCGGATGGCACGAAAACGATGTAGGCTGCGCACAATATTCAGCTAGGGCGAGGCTGATGACCACTCCGTGCCTGTCCCCGTCGCTTTCACCCGCACCGACCTCGGCCCGCGACGACCTGATCGGGCTGATCACCCAGTTGTCCCTCGCCCGCGGCATGGACGAGGTCATGGCGATCGTCCGCCAGGGAGCGCGCCGGCTGACTGGCGCCGATGGCGTAACCTTCGTCCTGCGGGACGGCGACCTGTGCTTTTATGCCGACGAAGATGCCGTCAGCCCGCTATGGAAGGGCCAGCGCTTCCCGATGTCGCAATGCATTTCCGGCTGGGCGATGCTGCACCGCGAGCCGGTGGCGATCGAGGACATCTACACCGACCCGCGCATTCCCCACGACGCCTACCGGCTGACCTTCGTCAAAAGCCTGGTGATGGTCCCGGTCCGCCGGGAAGACCCGGTGGCGGCCATCGGCGCCTATTGGGCCCGGCGCCACCCGCCCAGCCCGGAAGAAGTCGATCTGCTGCAGGCCATCGCCAACGGGGCCGCCGTGGCGATGACCAACATCGCGCTTTACCGCTCCCTGATTGCCGCCCGCGCTGCGGCGGAAAAGGCCAACGAAACCCGGTCGCGGTTCTTTGCGGCCGCCAACCACGACCTCAGCCAGCCTCTCCAGGCCATGCGGCTGTTCCATGACGTGCTGGACAGCCGGATCGAGGACCTGGACCAGCGGCGGGTGTTGGGCCTGCTGGGCCGGGCGATGGATTCGGCCGAAGCCTTGCTGCACGAACTCCAGGACGTGGCCCGCCTCGACGGCGGCCTGATAGCCAAACCGCAAAGCGTCCGGCTGGCCACCTTGCTGCGGGACATCACCGGCGAAATGGCGCCTCTGGCCATCGGCAAGGGGCTGGATCTGCGCCTCGCGCCGGGCGGCGAGCACGCGGTGGCCACCGATCCCGTCCTGCTGCGGCGGGTCATGAGCAATCTGATCGGCAACGCCATCCGCTACACCGAAACCGGCGGCGTGCTGGTCGGCATGCGCCGGCGCCGGGACCATGTGGTCATCGAGGTATGGGACACCGGCATCGGCATCGCCCCCGAACTGCACGACCTGATCTTCGAGGATTTCTTTCAGGTGGACAACCCGGCCCGCGACCGGTCGAAGGGCACGGGCCTGGGTCTGGCGATCGTCCGCCGGCTCTGCGCACTGCTTAACGGCAAGGTCGGTTTGGCCTCGCGGCCGGGGCGCGGCTCGGTGTTCCGCGTCCAACTCCCCTTCGCCTCGCCCGATGCCCCCGAACCGGCCGATCCCGCGACGGACTCCTAGAGTCGTTTCCGCTCAGGCGGAACCACCTCTAGACTCTGCGTGTCGCGCCCCTTACGGGGCCGGGCAAGCGGCGCGCGGGCTTGTCGCGGTTCGTGCGCCGACCGCGTCAGAGCGCAAACGACTCTAGTACCCCCGGCAAGGGGCCCAGATCACCGTATAGGGCTGGGTGCTGAAATAGCCGAGGATCCGCGACAGCAGCAATTGGCCGGGATTGCCATCCTGGACCCACGCCACGACCGTGGTGGCGGTACGCGGATCGCCGGGCGTGGTGGCACCGGTGAAATGGCATTCCAGTGGCACCGCTGGCCGGCCGATACGGGCATCGGCCAGTTGGACCGTCGCCGAAGCGGCGGCGGCCGGTACCGGTGTAACCCAGTCGGCCGCACCGGTCGCCGGGTCGACGTCCTTGGACAGCAGCAGGCGGTCGGTGACGATGGTTCCACCGATCCGGCTTTCCTTTTGTTCCGCCCAGTTGTCGGGGACGGTACCGCCCAGAGCGGCGGTAATTTTCCGGTTGCTGGCCTCAACGCCGATATCGATCCCCCCCCGCGTGTAGAAAAAAAGCGAGCATTTCTGTGCCGCCGGCCGCCGAAAATCGAAGGTGAGGCCAGATGTGGTCGCGCCGTGACCATCAATAATCAGGAAATTCGGCATGGTGTTCCCCTCTTGACCGATGACGGCCGGCGAGGTGGCCCACGCGCAACGCAGCCCCTCCGCGCCGCCAAACACGCGATAGCGTGTAGCAGTGATCCCTAACGCACGTCAAACTTATTCGGTCCGCGGCCATCGGTCCTCGCCTGGGAGCGGCGGCGGGGAGATAAGCCCCCACCTCCCGCCGGCCAAGGGTGCGGGAGTTACGCCCCCAGGCCGCGGGCCATCACCGCCGCCATGCGGCGGGCGAAGGCGGCGGGATCGGCCGGCGGCTCGCCCTCGACGATGCGGGCCTGGTCCAGCAGCAGATGGGCGGCGTCCTCGATCTCGGGACCGGTGCCGCCGGCCGTCACACGGGCGGCCAGCCCCTTGATCAGCGGATGGCGGGGATTGATTTCCAGTACCCGCGGAAACTCCTGCTCCATCTGGCGATGGGCGCGCAGCAGCTTTTCCAGATGAATGCTCATCTGGCCGGCCTCGGCCACCAGACAGACCGGCGAGCCGGTCAGCCGCTCGGACGGCCGCACGTCGCGCACCGCCTCGCCCAGGGCAAGCTTGACGGCGGCGATCAGGCTGTCCATCTCGCCGGCCGGCGCCGCCGGCTGCTCGGGCGCCGCAGCCTCACCGCCCTGGATCTTCGACAGGTCCACGTCGCCCTGGGTCACCGCCCGGAACGGCTTGCCCTGCCACTCGCCGATGGCCGGCAACCAGAATTCGTCGATGGGGTCGGTCAGCAACAGAACCTCGACGCCTTTGGCCTGGAAGCCTTCCAGCTGCGGGCTCCTCTTGATCGCGGCCAGATCGTCGCCGGTGATGTAGTAAAGGGCGTCCTGGCCCTCCTTCATCCGGCCGACCACCTGATCCAGGGTGACCCAGCCCTCTTCGGCGGTGGTGCGGAAGCGGCAGAGCGGCAGGATATCGTTGCGCCGCTCGAAATCCTCGTACAGGCCCTCCTTCAACACCGGGCCGAACACCTCCCAGAAGGTGGTGTAATCCGCATTTTCCTCGGACTTCTTCTTCAGTTCGGCCAGCACGCGCTTGACCAGGCCGGTGCGGATCTTGGCCAGCAGCGGATTGTGCTGCAACAGCTCGCGGCTGATGTTGAGGGGCAGATCCTGGGAATCCACCACGCCCCGCAGGAAGCGCAGATAGGGCGGCAGCAGGTCTTCCACCTGATCGGTGATGAACACCCGCTTGACGTAGAGCTTGACGTGCTGCTTGCGGTCGGGATGGAAGATGTCGAAGGGCTTCTGGCTGGGGATGTACAGCAGCCCGGTGTATTCGATGGCCCCTTCCGCCTTGTAGTGCAGCGTCATCCACGGATCGTCGAAGGCGTGGGCGACGTGGTGGTAGAATTCCTTGTACTGCTCGGGCGTGACCTCGGACTTGGACCGGGTCCACAGGGCATTGGCCGAGTTGAGGGTCTCCTCCTTGCCGTCCTCGACCAGCACCACCGGGATGGCGATGTGATCCGAGTAGCGCTTGATGATGCGCCGCAGGGTCGCGGGATCGAGGAAGTCCCGGGCATCCTCGCGCAGCTTGAGCGTGATGGCCGCCCCGCGCGCCGCCTCGGGCGCCTCGGTCACGGTGAACTCACCCTCGCCTTCCGATTCCCAGCGCCAGCCGGCCTCGTCGCCGGCCTTGCGGGTCAGCACCGCCACATGCTCGGCCACCATGAAGGCGGAGTAGAAGCCGACGCCGAACTGGCCGATCAGGTTGACGTCCTGCTTGATGTCGCCGCCCAGCTGGCGGACGAATTCGGCGGTCCCCGACCGGGCGATGGTGCCCAGGTTCTCGACCAGATCGTCCTTGTTCATGCCGATGCCGTTATCGGCGATGGTCAGCGTGCCCTTGTCCTTGTCCGGAATCAGGCGGATGCGGAATTCGGCATCGCCCGTCACCAGTTCCGGCTGGGTCAAGGCGGCGTAACGCAGCTTATCGCAAGCGTCCGAGGCGTTGGAGACCAGTTCCCGCAGGAAGATCTCCTTATTGGAGTACAGCGAGTGAACGACGATATCCAAAAGCTTCGCCACTTCCGCCTGAAAGGCGCGTTTTTCTTCGGCCATGGCCTTTTCCCCACCTTTGTTTCGTTGCCCCTGAGGCCCGCCCGGCGCCCGGCGCCGCCGCGGGTGCCCTCATATGAGGTGCACGGCGGAGGGTTGCAAGCCCGAAGCGAGTCCGAAAGAATAAGCGTGGGCGCAATGACGTTGCCCCCGATGACACAAATCGGTATGTATATCGCCCCCATGCATGGGACGAGCCGGTTCAAGGGAGATTTTTATGCAGCTACCTCTCCAGATCACCTTTCACGGCATCGATCATTCGGAAGCCGTCGAAGAACGCGTGCGCGAGAAGGTGTCCAAGCTGGAGCAGTTCTACGATCGCATCACCAGCTGCCGGGTGGCGATCGAGCCGCACCACCGCAACACGTCGAGCCTGCACCACAAGGGCGAGCCCTTCCATATCCGCATCGACCTGACGGTGCCGGGGACCGAACTGGTGGTCAAGCGCGACCCCAAGGACCCGCATGTCAACGAGGATATCTATGTCGCCCTGCGCGATGCCTTCGAGGCGATGGAACGCCAGCTGAAGGAATTCGTCGCCCGTCAGCGCGGCGACATCAAGGCCCGGGCCTGAGCCCATCGGGCCGGGGCACCGATGGAGTGAGGCGGCGGGGTGGCGACGCCCCGCCGATCCGCCTTTTGTTTGCGGAATATAAACCCATCGGAAAATCCGATCATATCAAGGTGCGCTGTTGAAGCGCACTGCGAGGTGCGCTAGAAGACGCCATCCATCCAGGATTGTGTTGTTCCGGGGCGCCACCGGCCGCCCCACCATCGGGCCTCGCCATGAATATCGACCTCGCGCGTACCTTCCTTGAAATCGTCGAAACCGGCAATTTCAACAGGGCGGCCGAGCGCCTGAGCGTCACCCAATCCACCGTCAGCATGCGCATCAAGGCGCTGGAGGACGAATTGGGCCGGCCGCTGTTCGTGCGCTCGAAGGCGGGCACCGAACTGACCGCGGCGGGCATGCAGTTCCGCCGCTACGCCACCATGCTGGTGCGGGTCTGGGAGCAGGCCCGCCAGGAAATCGCCCTGCCCCCCGGTTTCAAGACCGTGCTGAATGTCGGCGGGCAGTTCTCGCTGTGGGACCGGCTGCTGGTGCAGTGGATTCCCTGGATGCGCACCGCCCTGCCCGACGTGGCGCTGCGCGCCGAGGTCGGCCTCTCGGACGGCCTGATGCGCCAGTTGTCCGAAGGGCTCCTGGACATCGGCGTGATGTATTCGCCGCAGAGCCGCCCCGGCTTGGTGATCGAAAAGCTGCTGGAGGAACGCCTGGTGATGGTGTCCACCAGCCGCCGCCGCATCGAGGAATGGGACGACGATTACGTCCTGGTGGACTGGGGCCCGGAATTCCGCCTGGGCCATGGTCAGTCCTTCCCCGACCTCAAGACCCCGGCGGTGTCGGTCGGGCTTGGCGCGCTGGGGTTGCAGCACGTCCTGTCCTATGGCGGCACCGGCTATTTCCCCATGCGGGCGATCCGCGGCTATCTGGCCTCGAGCCGGCTGTTCCCGGTGGCCGGTGCCCCGGAATTCCGCCGCCCCGCCTGGCTGGTCTATGCCCAGGACGAAGCGCGCGAGGACTGGTTCCATACCGCGCTGGACGGCATGCGCTACGTCGCCTCGCTGGAAAGCGAGGACTGATCCCGCCCGCCCAGCGGATAATCGGCCACCGCCTCGTATTCGGCGCCGTTGCGCGACAGGTAGCTGCGAAACAGGGTGAAGGCGGCGACCGGCCAGGGGCCGGCGCGGAACGGGCTGTTGCGGGTGATGAAATCCTGGATGCGCGACACCGGCGAGCCGTCGAGACGGGCCAGGGTGACATGGGGCGAGAACTTGCGCGGCTCGCGCGGCAGGCCCACCCGCACCACCGCCGCCTCGATCTTGGCCTGGAGGCGATCCAGCGGCACCTCGCGGCCGACCCCGGCCCACAACGTATGGACCTTGCGACCGCCGAAGGTGCCGAACCCCTCCAGTTCCAGCGAGAAGGCCGGCGCACTCAGCCCGGCCAGCGCCTCGTCGATCTCCTGCGCAGTCCCCTCGTCCACCTCGCCGATGAAGCGCAAGGTGAGGTGCAGATTGCGCGCCGCCACCCAGCGCGCCCCGGGGATGCCGGCAGCCAGCGCGTCCAACCGGCCGGCGATGGCGGCGTCGAGCGGCAGGCCAACGAACAGACGGATCATGGTTCCGCTCCCGCAATGACCGCCAGCACGCCGGAATAAGCGAACAGGCGTCCCTGGGCGATTTCGCCGTTGGCGAAGAAGCCGATGAGGGGCGCCCCGTCCAGTGCGTCCCGGACCAGGGCGCTTTCGGCCCCCTCCTCCCCGAACATATGGGCACCGCGGGCGACGCAGGTGACATACAGGGCGGCCAGCGGCGGCCGGCCGGCCAGTTGCGCCTTGACCCCGGCCAGCATCCGTTCCAGGTCGGCGCGCGCGCCGTTGGCGTCGCGGCGCACCAGCATCAGCCGCTGCCCCGGCACCAGCCGTTCGCCCACCGCCAGCCACCCCTGGCGCCGGTCGATATCCACCAGACTGCGCACTTGATAGGAGTGGCCATCGCCGTCCGGGGCCGGCAAAGCGATATGGATGTAGCCGGCCGCCCGGCGGATGTCGCGGGCGAACAGCTCGCCGGCCTCTTCCTTCAGCACGTCGAGGGCCGGCCGCCCGTCGAGATGCATCACC
>JAKAFA010000283.1 GCA_021818185.1 Pseudomonadota bacterium
GATCGAAAGTCAGATCGAAGGTCTGGGACGCCAGATCCCCCGGCACAAGCGGCCAGCGGGACGCGGCGGCGCCGACATAGGACTCGAGATTGGCGAAGGAGACCGGCACCCCCTTGGGCTGGCCGGTGCTGCCCGAGGTGAACAGCAGGTAGGCGGCGGCCTCCGGCGCATGAGGAAGCGGCCCGGCCAGCCCCCCGCCCGTCCCGTCCCGCCCGACATCCACGACCGCCGGAAGCCGGCCGGGTGGCAGGGTGGCGAGCAGACCGGACAGCGCGGCCCGGCTTTCCCCATCGACCACCAGACTGCCGGCGCCGCCCCGACGCAACATGGCGGCCAGCCGCTCCGCCGGGAATTTGGGATTCAGCGGCAGGTAGCCGAGGCCGGCGCAGTGGCAGGCCAGCGCGCCCGCATAGGCCCCGAGGCTTTTGTGGGCCAGCACCGCCGCCACCCGGTGCGGGCCGGGATCGACCGCCGCCAGCCGCCCGGCCAGGGCCAGCGCGCGGTCGATCACCTCGGCGTAGGAATGGCTCCGCCCGTCCAGCCTCAGGGCCGGCGCCGGGCCGTGATGGGCCAGGATCCGCGTCAGGGTCGCCGTCATGGAACATCCTTGGCGGGTTCATCCTTGGTCAACCGCAGGCGCCCGAGATACAGCCGGTCCAGCCGCACCCGGCGGAACGTGTCAATGGCCACCTCGGGCGAGACGATCATCGGCTGGCCGCGCAGGTTGAACGAGGTGTTGACCACGCAATGGACACCCGACAGCACGCCAAAGGCGGTGATCAGCCGATGGAACAGCGGATTGCGGCCGGGATCGACCGTCTGCATGCGGGCCGAGCCGTCCACATGGGTGACCCCCGGCAAGCGGGCCCGCCAGGGGGCGCGCACCAGACAGGTGGCCAGCATGGTGTCGAAGGTGGCCGAGGGGACGAAGTCGAAATACTGGCTGGCCCGCTCCACCGCCACCGCCGGGGCGAAGGGGCGGAAGGCCTCGCGCAGCTTGACCACGGCGTTGAGCCGTTCCTTGATGTCGGGCTCCAGCGGATTGGCCAGGATCGAACGGCTGCCCAGCGCCCGCGGCCCATATTCCATCCGCCCCTGGAACCACGCGACGATGGCGCCCCGGTGCAGCGCCTGGGCGGCATCGTCGGCCGCCGCCTCGACGCTGCCCAGATCGGTCACCGTCAGGCCCGCCCCCAGGGTGCGGGCCGCCTCGGCCATCGCCGCGTCGCTGTAGGCCGGCCCATAGAACGGCAATTCGCCGCAATTGGCAGGCGACAACCGTTCGCCGGCCTGGTAGGCGGCGTGCAGGGCGGCGCCCAGGGCCGTCCCGTCGTCGCCGGCCGCCGGCTGCACGTAGACCCGGTCGAACAGGCCGGAATGGATCAACTTGCCGTTGAAGGTGCAGTTGAGCGCCACCCCGCCGGCCATGCACAGCCGCCGCAGCCCGGTGCGCCGCCGCCAATAGCCCAGAACGTGGAACAGCACCCGCTCCAGGCATTCCTGGGCCGCCGCGGCAAAGTCGCAATGGACCTGCGGCAGCGTATCGGCCCCCTCCGGCCGGGGCAGGACGTGTTGGGCCAGATGGTCGAGAACGCCGCGCCAATGGGGCGAGCGGTCGGTGGTGAGGCGGTCGAGACGCAGCGCGTAGCGCCCCTCGGCCTGCAATTCGACGATGGACTGGAAGAACGGCCGGAAACGATCGGGGTTGCCGTAGGGGGCCAGCCCCATCACCTTGTATTCGTCGGCGTTGAACGTGAAGCCCAGATGGACGGTGACCAGGCCGTACAGGATGCCCAACGAATCGCGGATGCCGAACTGGTCCAGCCGCTCCAGCTTGCCGTCGCGGGCCGCGAACACCGACAGGGATTCCACTTCCCCCATGCCGTCGCAGACCACGCACAGCGCCTCGTCGAAGCCGGACGGATGCCAGGCGCTGGCGGCATGGGCCAGGTGGTGGGACACCGGGCGGAAACGGGTGGACGCCAGGGACACCCCCAGCCGGTCCTGCCATAGCTCCGGCTGGCGGGCCGGATCGAAGATCCTGCGGAACCGATCCTCGGCGAACAGGGCGCCATAACGGCCATAATCGAAGCCGTGGGCCACCAGATCGATGTCGGCCGCCCGCAACCCGGCCTGCCCCAGGCAATAGCCGATGGCCAGGCGCGGGAAGGCACCGGTATGCTTCTCGAAAGAGAACCGCTCCTCGGCGGCTGCGGCGACCACCCGCCCGTCGACCAGCAGCGCCGCCGCACTATCCAGGCCCTGAACCATCCGTTCCTCGCCCGGCCGCAGGCCCGGATCTTCCAGGGCGTAGGCCACCGATCCGTCCAGGCCGCTATAGCCGAGCACGATCATCGTCCGCCTCCGCTTCTGCCTTGCCGCCCGAAACCACGCCGCTAGACCTGGGCTCCCGGCCGGGGCGGAGCAATCACTCCGAGGGATGCCCATTGGCGCGACGTTCTTCGCCCATCGGCACAGCCGGTGGCCGTGCGACTCATTGGACACCCCGCTTTCGCCAGGGTCCCCGGCGCCGGGGCGGCCCACATAGCCGCCAGCATCCCACGGCAAGCGGGGACATCGCTCCATGGCGCGCATCGCGACCGCACCCGACAGCCCGGCCGGCCTGGGCGAGCGGGCGTTCTACGCCTTCACCCTCGCCCTGGCGGCCGGTCCGCTGGACCGCCTGGTCTACGAGCATCAGCTTCCCTCGGTGGCGCGCGCCGCCGCCTGGGGCATGGTCTATCTGGGCTTCGCGCTGCTGTTGCAGCGCCGGCCGCGGTCCATGCTCGCCGCCTATCGTCGGGTATGGCCGCTGCTGCTGATGCCCGCCTACGCCCTGGCATCGGTGATATGGTCGGTACGGCCGGCGCAAAGCGCCGTGGGGGCGCTGGAACTGGCGGCGGCGATAGTGTTCGGCGCCGCCCTGGGCTGCCGGGTCGACGAACGCCGCTTGCTGGCCCTGGTGGTGGCGGTCCTCGGCATCCTGGCGGTGGCGGACATGGCGGCCACCCTGTTCAGCCCCGAAGGCCTGGACATCAACGGCGAAGCGGTGGGCATCTTCAGCCACAAGAACGCCAACGGCGGCATGATGGCCACCACCGCCCTGGCGGCCACCGCCGTCGTGGTCTTCGGCGGCGGCCGCCTGGTAGCGCTACCGGTGGCCGCCATCGCCGTGGTCGCCCTGGGGATGTCGGGATCGCGCACCTCGTGGGTGGCGGCCATCGCCGGGTTGCTGACCATCCTGGCCATGCTGGCCCGCCGGCTCCGCCCGCCGGCCCGCCCCGTCGCCCTGCTGCTGGGAGTGGCGGGCCTGTGCGCCCTGGGATTGGGAGTGCTGGGCTCGGGCGTGGATGTGGTGCGGCTGTTCTTTGCCGCCACCGGCAAGGACGCCACGCTGACCGGACGCACCGACCTGTGGTACCTGGCCTGGGGGTTCATCCATGGTGCGCCGGTCCTGGGCCACGGCTTCGACGCCTTCTGGACCAACGATCCCACCTCGGACGCCGCCTTCGTCAACGAGGTGGTGCAGGATCATCTGAAAAGTTTCCACAACGGCCTGCTGGAGGCGGCGGTGGATCTGGGCTGGGTCGGCACCGGCCTGCAACTGGCGCTGATGGCGGCGTTCCTCGGCCCGGTGGCACGGCTGGCCCGCCGCGGCGATCCCGCGGCGGCGGCCTTCGCGGCGGCGCTGTTGGTGCAGGTGGCCTTTACCAACCTCAGCGAGGTGGCGCTCTTCGTCCGGCACGGCTTCGACCTGCTGCTGCTGTCGGCGCTGTGGAGCCGGGCGCGGATGCCGGCCCCGCTTCCGGCCGGCCGCATTGAGACGCCCCCCGCCTCGCCGGGCTACGGCGAAACGGGGGGAGGAAAGACAGGGGGCGGATGGGCACCGGTCCCCCCCCTGCCTATCCTGCCTGGGTCAGATAAAGCTCAGCCCCAGTGATAGGAGTGGCACATGGCCAGATCGGCCAGGTGCTGGACCATCGCATGCTCAGCCGCGGCGGAAGCCGGCGCGGCCGGCACCGGGGGCGACACCGCGGCGGCCTCGTGGATCAGCGTATGGACGATGTCCAGCAGGTGCTGGAGATCGGCCGACAGAGTGCCGGCATGGCCGGCCGTCGTCGAGCCGCCGGCGCCAGTCCCGGCGCCGGTCCCGGTGCCGGTCGCCGTGCCGGTCCCCGTCGCCGTATGCGTCGAGCCAGTCGAGGTGCCGGTCGTGGTGCCAGTCCCCGTGCCGGTCCCCGTCGCCGTGTGCGTCGAGTCGGTCGAGGTGCCGGTCGTGGTGCCAGTCCCCGTGCCGGTCCCCGTCGCCGTATGCGTCGAGTCGGTCGAGGTGCCGGTCGTGGTGCCAG
>JAKAFA010000284.1 GCA_021818185.1 Pseudomonadota bacterium
CAATGGCCCCGCACCCGGCGCAGGGCGGAATCGAAATCCTCGGCCTGGTAGAGGGCGCGCAGTTCCGCCTCGTTGGCGAACAGGATATCCACATGGTCGGCCACCAGGTCAAGGAAGGCGGCACGATGGCGTTCGACGCAGAACGGGTCGGACAGCGACAGCGAAACCAGCCGGCCGGCCTTGTGGGCGGTGTCGGCCGCCTTGAGGAAGGCGCGTTTGGCCAGCGGCGGATCGTAGAGGTAGCCCTCCAGATAGGTGACCTCGGCCCCGGCGACCAGATCCTCGTCGACGTCGTCGGGGGTCAGTTCGACGCAGGCTCCCAGATAGGTGAGCATGGTGCGCTGGGCGTCGGGGGTGACCAGGACGAAGCAGCGGGCCGTTGCCGGACCGTCGCTCGCCGGAGCGGTGGCGAACGTCACGCCGGCGGTGCGGATGTCGTGGCGGAACACCTCGCCCAGTTGGTCGTCCCTGACCTTGCCGATATAGGCGGCGCGGCCGCCCAGCCCGGCGACCCCCACCACCGTGTTGGCGGCCGACCCGCCCGAACATTCGATGCCGGGGGGCAGGCGCTGGTAGATCCGCTCGGCCTCGGCGGCGTCGATCAGGGTCATCACCCCTTTGGTCAGGCGCAGATCGGCCAACAGGGCGTCGTCGGCGTGCACCAGCACGTCGACAATCGCGTTGCCGATGGCGGCGACGTGGTAGCGGTGGTCCGCCATAATTGCAATCCGGTTGTTGCGCATGCCGAGGGAGCCGGAAACGGCGGCGCCGGCCCGTCGGCGGCGCAGTATACCGGCCGGCGCGTCCGGCACAACGGAAAATTCCCCCTCCGGCTGTTTGCTCCGGTTGGACCGGCGTGCTTGAATGGGCTGCCGCAACCGGAATCGCCGCCATGCTCGCCGCCCTTGCCAAGGCCTTCGCCCAGCTTGCCGACCCGCGCCTGCGCCGCGTGGTGGTGTTCGGAATCCTCAGTGCCGCCGCCGCCTATGCCGGGCTGGTGACCCTGGCCTGGTGGGCGCTCGGCCGCACCACCTGGTTCGGCGGCGGCTGGGAGGGTACCGCCGGGCACCTGGCGGCCGGACTGCTGGCCGCCATCCTGCCGCTGCCGTTCTTCCCCGCCCTGGCCACCGCCCTGATGAGCGTCCGCCTGGAGGCGGTGGCCGAGGCGGTGGACGAGCGCCACTACCCCGAGCTGAACTGGCCCCGGCCGCAGAAATGGGCTGAGATCCTGGCCACCACCTTGCGCTTCCTGGGGGTGATGGTACTGGTCAACCTGGCGGCGCTGCCGCTTTATGCCGTACTGATGTTCACCGGCCTGGCGGCGGTGCCGGCGCTGGCGGTCAACGGCTACCTGCTGGGGCGGGAATATTACGAGGTGGTGGCGTTCCGCCGCCTGCCACCGGCCGAGGCGCGGCTGCTGTTTCGCAACCGCCTGGGCCGCTACTGGCTGGCCGGGACGGTTATTGCGGTGCTGTTCGGCATCCCTCTGCTCAACCTGACGGCGCCGGTGGTGGCCACCGCCTTCATGTTGCATCTTCTGCATTCCGAGCCGCACCAGGCATTGCAGCCGCACGCACGCGAGGTATAATTCCCCCCGTCCGAGGGGGTCTGCATGCAATCCGTCCAAATTGGCCGTCGTCTGGCCGTAGCCCTGGTGCCGATGTTCTTCGTGGCCGCCTGCGAGGGCACCCTGCCGCCGACCGCCGCCCAACCCGCCGCCACGACGGCGGCAGGCGGCGGGGGAGCCGCCCCCGGGCCGCTGCACGGCGCCGTTCCCGACCTGGCCGGGCTGCGCGGCCTGACCTCGGTGCAGCTACGCGCCGCCCTGGGTAATCCCGGCTTCACCCGCCGCGACGCCCCGGCAGAGATCTGGCAGTACCGCGGACGGAACTGCACCCTGGACCTGTTCCTCTACGACGTCAGCGGCGGCGGCCAGACCGTCGCGCAGTACGCGGTGCGCAGCCCCACCGATATGCCGGCCAAGGATTGCTTCGACGAGCTGGTGGGGCGCAGCCGGACCATGCCGTCCAGCTAGGCCCTTGTATGAGGGCTCTCATGTTTCAAGGGACGCATGATGACGTCCGTCAAGGGCTTGTCCCTTGACGGGGGCGACACTCATATCGCGTCAGCGTCCCGAAAACCCCTTTGTTTTCGGGACTTGCCAAGCCTTCCGGCCTTCACCTTTGTACGCCAGCCGTCGAAGCGGGTCCCCGTGTGCGTCGCGGCGCCAGGCCGCGTAACCTTGTATCCGGTCGGACCGTTGGTCCGGACCATAATTCCTCATGCACGGACGAGGATGGAGACGGCGGACGGGATCAATCTCCCTGTCGGTCGGGATTGGCGACCAGGGCGTAGCACGATCGCCGTCCTCCGCTTCGGGGCCGGCATCGGGATCAGGCGGGCGACAGTCTGACCCCATCCGGCAACAGTCCGGTGGTGACATAGCGCCACAGCCCCACTAGCAGCTTGCGGGCGACGGCGGTGATGGCGATGCGCCGCACCCGGCCGCGAGCATCGCCGACGCGGGCCTGGAACCATTGGCTTAGCGGGCTGTCGGGCTGATAGCGCAGCCACAGCCAGGCCAGTTCCACCATCGTGCGGCGCAGCCGAGGATTGCCGGCCTTGGCGATGCCCTGCTCACGATGGGATTCGCCGCTCTGGAACGGGGTGGGCGTCAGCCCGGCATAGGCGGCGACATGGCGGCGGTTGGCGAAGGTGCGATGGAATGCCTCTTCCTCCAGCACCATGGCCGAAACCGGACCGATGCCGGTCAGACGGCACAGCCGGGCCGCAATGGTGCTGCGGCCGACCGGAAGCCGGACAGACCGGCGGCGGTCAAGTTCGGCCATTTCGGCTTCGACCTCGGCAATCTGCCGGGCCACCTCTTCCAGCCGACGCGCCAGGCGCCCCAGGCGGGCACGAAGATGGGGGCCAAGGGCGCGGCCATCGCCAGTGTGCGCCTCGGCCAGCCGCTCCAGCCATCCGCGCCGGCCGACGCCAATGTCGGCCACACCCTGGGCGGTCAGCAGCGCCACGATGGCGTTGACATGGCGCGTGCGATCCTTGACCAGGGCCTCGCGTTCGCGACTCAAGCAGCGGCTGTCCTCTTCCGCCGGAGTCGGCGGGCGCACCACGCTGAACACCTTGGGCTCGCCCCAGCAGTGTCGCCGCAGCGCCCGCAGCATGCCCTCGGCATCGATCCGATCGGTCTTCGCCCGTCGGGCGCGCCGGTTGACCTGGAGGCTGGCAGGATCGAGCACCAGCACCGTGATGCCATGGGCCTCCAGGTACCGCGCCAGCCAGAAGCCGTCGCGCCCGGCCTCGTAGCAGACCGTGACCGCCACCGACCGGCCCAGCCGGCGGACACAATCCGCACGCCACCGGTCCAGCCGCTGCAACAGCCCCGCCGCATCGCCGCCAGCAATATCGACCCGGCTGACCTTGTCCACGCCATGCGACACGGCCGCCACCCGCCACCTCTTCAGCGACAGTTCAACCGACGCCAGGACCTGCCCATCTTCCTTTCCAGCGGCGGGCAGGCCGATCATGCCGATGTTCTGCATCTCCGTGTCCTCCAAGGGGGTGGTCTTAGACATCCTTGGAAACAGTCGCGGATGCCCGACCGCCCTCATGGAATCTCCCTCCATGAGGCCCGGCATCGGCATTACCAGACGGCAACCGACAGGCGGTCCACTTAAACTCCGCCGGATTCTGTCCAATCCAAACCAATCCGGCCGGCTCTCAACGAGTCACATTTGGGGCGGTTAGAGCCGCATGGTTGGGATCATTGCCAATAACGCGATGAACCGCCCCGGGTTTGCCGGAGGCTCCAACTCCTGAGAAGGTAGGGGCATGACGAGCAAGACGACGAACAAGTTTTCCCCCGAGGTGCGCGCCCGCGCGGTGCGGATGGTTCTGGACCACGAGAAGGACTACCCGTCCCGCTGGGCGGCGATCATGTCGATTTCGGCGAAGATCGGCTGTTCCGGTCAGACCCTGAACGAGTGGGTGAGGAAGGCGGAGGTGGATTCGGGCACGCGGGCCGGGGTTCCCACGGACGTGGCCGAGCGGCTGAAGGCGCTGGAGCGGGAGAACCGTGAGCTGCGGCAGGCCAACGAGATCCTGCGCAAGGCATCGGCTTATTTTGCGATGGCGGAGCTCGACCGCCGCTTCAAGCCATGATCGCCTTCATTGACGAGCACCGGGCGGTGCATGGGGTCGAGCCGATCTGCAAGGTTCTGCCGATCGCCCCGTCCACCTACCATGCCCGCGTCGCCGGACGTGCCGATCCGTCCAAGCTGTCGGCGCGGGCTGCGCGATCTT
>JAKAFA010000045.1 GCA_021818185.1 Pseudomonadota bacterium
CGGTCCGGGCGGTGCGGCGCCAGGACGAAGGTTTCGAAGAACCAGGTGGTGTGGGCCAGGTGCCACTTGAACGGGCTGGCGTCCGGCATGGCCTGCGCCCCCATATCCTCGGGGGTCAGGCCGGCCGCCAGCGCCTCGCTGGCCGCCCTGACCCGCCGATAGCGCGCAACCGCTTCAGACTCCGCCATCGATCCGTTCCCCTGCCGGGACGCCTGGCATGGAGGTTGGGACGGCGCGCCGTCGGGTCAACCTCCCCTCCTATGCCGACAGGTGGCGCTCTTCGGCGAATTGGTTGGGGGCGCGGCTGGCGATCAGGTCGCGATAGGCCGACAGATAGGCTTCGGCCATGGCGCGGGCGGGATGGCGCAGGGCGCGGCGCCGCGCGGCGAAGCCCATGGCCTCGCGCAGGCGGCGGTCGGCAGCCAGGCTGCGCAGGCCGGCGGCCAGGGCCTCGGCATCGCCGGGCGGCACGAACAGGGCAGCGCCGTTCCACAATTCCCGCAGGGCGGCGGTGTCGCCCAGCACCAGGGCGCAGCCGGCCAGGGCGGCTTCCGGCAGATAGGTGCCGGGGCCTTCGGCGGTCAGCGCCACATAGGCGGCGGCCCGGGTGAACCACGGGTGCAACTGGGCCGGCAGCAGCCGGCCCAACCCCGATACTCCTTGCAGGTAGATCGGCCGGCCCGCGGCATCCAATTGCTCGCCGGCCACCACCACCGGCCAGTGCAGGGCGGGGGCGGCCCGCTCCAGCGGCGAGGGATGGGCGGGGTCCTCGCGCAGGCAGCCGACCGCCAGAATCAGCGGGTCCTTCGCCGCCGGGACGTAGCGGGCCGGGTCGCGGCCATCATGGACCACCCGCCCGTGGGCGACGCCGAAATTGCGCCGCAGGGCGGCCAGCATGGTCTCGGTGGGGGCTACCACCAGATCGGCCCCTTCCAGCCCGTGACGGAAGGCTGAGCGGCAAGCCTGCCGCTGGTCGGCATCCAGGCGGCCATAGGCGGCGCCGCTGCCGGGATGTCCCGCCACCAGCACCTTGCCGCACCACGGTAGGCCGGCATGCAGGTAGCCGGTCAGGTGGACGACGTCGGGGTTCAGGGTTTCCTCGACCGCCAGCAGCCAGGCGGCGACGGCGGCCCGCTGGGTCAGGTGCTCGGCCGGGGTGGCGGCCGGGGCGGGGCAGGACAGCAGCTCGACCCCGGGAATGCCGGCGTAATCGATCCGCTGGCCCGGCCGCAACGGGGTGATGGCCGCCACCGTCACCTCGGTTCCCAGTCCCGCCAGTTCGCGCACCAGCGCGTCAAGATGCGGCCAGGCCGCTCCCGGCGGCTCGGCCGTGATCAGGACGCTGGGAGGGGCGGGCCGTGGCACCATCTATCTTCTCTCCGCACAAGCCGATGGGCCTTCAATCTGGGAAGGGGCCCTGCGGGCGACGAGCCGGCCGTTGGTGGAATATTCGGGCGGCCGCCTGGCAGCGGGACGCGCCGGCCGGCGGCGGGAGGCCGTTCGGGGCGGCAGCCATCCAAGGCCCCAGTCGCGGCGGCGTGGCCTTCCGCCCCATGCGGCGAAAGGCCGGCGCAACCGGCCTTCGGCGGGAGGCGATGGAACCTTCCGCCAGGGTTACCCCCTCAGGTCAGCTTACTTTGCTCCATACCTGTACACACCTCTCGAATAACCAAGCGGGCAATATCGGCGCGACGAAAATAATCGATCAGGATAAGTAAGTAAATGTCGCCCTAGACAAGGTGGTGTACATGGCTGCATTCGCCGAGATGGTTTCAGATAACATCCCGAACCTGCGGCGTTATGCCCGTGTTCTGGTGCGGGATGCCGTTCATGCCGAGGACTTGGTTCAGGATTGCCTGGAGCGCGCCATTTCCCGCGAGCATCTGTGGCGGGAAGGAACCAACCTCAGGGCCTGGCTGTTCACGATTCTTCATAACCTCTACATCAATCAGTACCTGCGGCATGGGTCGGTGGGAACCATCGTCCCCCTGTTGGACGAGCACAACCATCTGTCCTGCCCAGCCCGCCAATACCACAGTGTGACGCTGAAGGATCTGGCGCGGGCTTTCGAACGCCTGCCGGAACAGGAACAGCAGGTGGTGTTGATGGTGGGGGTGGACGGCATGCAGTACGAGGACGCGGCGGCGGCGCTCGGCGTGCCGATGGGCACGGTGAAGTCGCGCCTGTCGCGAGCCCGGCGCCGCCTTCGCCGCCTGATGGATGGCGAATTGGGCGCCGACGATCCGCCGGCCCGCCCTCGCGACACCTCGCCGCTCCGTCCCGGCGCGCCCCGTCGCCTGGATGCCGTCCGCCCGAAGGGCGGCGGCGGCTGTTGACCGGTGCCTTGTCTGTTAGGCCATCAATGAGGAGGCTAGTCCGATGACCAAGTTCCTGGCGACCACCGCCGTGGCGATGATGCTGGCGTCCCCCGTCTGGGCCCAATCCCAGAGCAGCGAGCCTTCCGACCACGGGGCCGCTTCCCACCAGAGCGCCCAGAACGCCAAACTGGGCAAGGTTCCGATGAACGAATTGTCGATGGTGGGGAGCGATACCCTTCGCAAGAGCAAGGTTCGCGACGCCAGCGGCAAGCAGATCGGCAAGATCGACGACATTGTGGTGGATACGCAGTCGGGCCAGGTGGCCTATGCCATCATTTCCGCCAACGGCAAGGACCATGTGGTGCCCTGGCAGCGCCTCCAGGCGTCGAACCAACCGGAAACCTTTACCCTCAACGCCAACCGCCAGGCGCTGGACAGCGCGCCGACGGTGGACCGCAGCACGTTGGCGGAGCTGCGCAATCCCCAGGATCAGCAGCGGATCGCCGCCTTCTGGCAGAACCAGCCGCAGCAGGCCGAAGCGCCGTCCACGGGCGGGGAGCCGCCCCCCGCCCACTGATCTTCCCGGTATTGCCCGGCGCTCGGCCGCGTGCCGGGCGCCGGGACATGATCCGAGTCCCTCGACCGGTGGTTAGCGGCCCAGCTGGCTGGCATCCGGGGTGGTCAGACCCAATTGCGAGGCCGCGACCACCGCGCGGGTGCGGTTGTTGACGTTCAGCGCCTTCAGGATGGCGGTGACGTGCAGTTTCACCGTGCCCTCGGCCAATTGCAGGACGCGGGCGATCTCCTTGTTCGATTTGCCCTGGCCCAGCAGGGCGAGGACTTCGCGCTGCCGCGGGGTCAGGAACGACACCGCGTTCTCGTTGGCCATCGGTCCGCCGGCCTCGCCGTGGCTGGCCTGCTCCAGCAGGGCGGGAGGCAGGTAGACGCCGCCCGACAGAACCAGTTTCAGGGCGGACAGCATGACCCGGCTGGACGAGGTCTTGGGGATGAAGCCGGCGGCGCCCAGATTGACCGCCTGGAGCACATGGCGGCGGTCGTCCGAGGCCGACAGGATGATGATCGGCACCCGTTCGGGCAGCAATTCCTTCAGCCGCTGCAAACCGTCGTTCCACACCATGCCCGGCATGGACAGGTCGAGCAGGACGATATCGATATCCGTTTCGCGTTCGACCGTTTCGATCGCCTGCTGAAAATCGCTGGCTTCGACGATGGTCAACGGTCCGCCGAGCTGGTCGAGCACATGGCGAAGGCCGTCACGGAAAAGCTCATGGTCATCGGCGATCAAGATTTTCATCGTTCCCCACCATCTCCATCGAACGCCACTCAAATATCCGCGATCGCTTGCAGCCGTCGCGGTCCGAGCCGCCTTGCAGGAGACGGCCGCAACCGCCCCCCTCGCCACCTGCGCCGGACAAATGCTTATGGTCCGAAAACCGCTCTGCCGTCGCTATGAAAAAGGTCTGCCTGCCTCTCGCAAGAACCGCCCGACAGCCCCATTTCGCACTTGCAAAAATATGCCTCCGGCCCCGGATTGCAACACGAAACTTGGCGCCAGTCATTTTAGCATACGATGGGCATAAGTACACATTACATATGATCATTACTTTTCTCTAGCCATTATTTTGGTGGTGGTTCGCAGCCTCTTTCGGCTCCTATCCGTGGGCCGAACCTTCCATTCGCCCACCCCCAAATCGGCCTGGAGCGGGCGGGCAGGCGCCCCCATCTCGTCAACGCGCCGTAGATCGGTAAGCCGAGGTCGAGGAGGCAGCGATATGGCCCGTCGCCGCGAGGTGGTGCCCGGACAAAGCTATCAGGCGGTGGAGACCAACGCCGTTTGGGAGGTGCGCGAGGTCAGTAGCGATGCGGCCGGCATCCAGCATGCCCGGCTGGTGCGCCGCGACGATCCGACCACCGTGAAGATGCTCGCCGTATCGGTGTTGCGCGACCTGCGCCGCTACCGGCCGCTGGCCGAGGACCAGGGCGGGGTGTGACCTTTCGGGGAGGCGGGACCGGCGCTGGGGGAGAACGGGGCGGGTGCCATGGTCGCGCCATAAACCGCCCGTAAACGGCGGGCGTCGCAACCACCCCCAGGGAGAATGCCGTGCCCCGCCGCCGTAGCCGCCGTGGTCCGCAAAGCTGGTCCATCTGGTTCAAGCTGTTCAAGCTGGGGCTGTTCCTCGCCACCATCGGGGCGGCCTCGTTCTACGCCTATCAGGTGGGCCAACGCCTGGCCCTGGAGCAGGTGGACGGCCTGCGCCGGCAGATCGCCGACCTGACCACGGCCGAGGCCTCGGCCAAGGACCAGGCGACCAAGCTGGCCGCCAGCCTGGAAGAGACCAAGAAGCGCGCCGACGATTACCAGGCCAAGTACGAGCAGGTGGCGCCCAGCGACGACGTCCAGACTCTTCTCGGCCTGATGAAGGCCAAGATGGCGGCGGGGATCGACGCCAAGCGCCTGGCCTTCGTCATCCAACAGGCCGATCGTCCCCACCGCTGTACCCAGGCGGTCACCAAGCGCTTCATGGTACGCACCGCCAAATTCGACGGCGGCTCCACCTGGGTGCGGTTCAACGACCTGATCACCGTTTCAGCCCAGGGAGTCGGCGGCAACGGCGGTACCGCCCAGTGGTTCGACCCGGATAAGCCGCTGGCCGTCAAGTTCACGGCGATCGGCGGCAAGGAAACCCAGGTGGACGGCAAGCTGCCCTTGCAGCATTCCATGGTGCTCAAGAACGGCGAGTACCGTTTCACCGTCACCGCCGGGGCCCGCGGCTTCGTCGAGGTCACCGGCGACCGCTGCGACTACCGCGGCTGATCGCCGGTGCGCGGCCGGCCCCCGTGCGCGGCCGCCCCGGCATGCAGCCGGCGCAATTCGGCCAGGCTTACCTCCGCCAGGTCGGGGAATATGGCCAGCGCGCCGTCGAGGTCGTCTTCGGCGGTATACAGGCTGCGGGTCGCCACCACCGGGATGCCGGCGGCGCGGGCGGCGCGCACGCCGTTGGCGGAATCCTCGACCGCCAGACAGGCGGCGGCGGGCATATCCAGGCGGCGCAGCACCTCCAGATAGACGCCCGGATCGGGCTTCTTCACGGCAGCGTCCTCGCCACAGGCCAGGGTTTCGAACCACAGATGGCCCGCCCCGCCGGTCGCGCCGTCCAACAGGGCCAGCACATTGGCCCGCGAGGTGGTGGTGGCCACCGCCAGGCGCAGGCTTTCGCCCCGTGCCTCGCCGATTATCCGCCGGATGCCGGGACGCAGGGGCACGGTTCCCGCCGCGACGTTCTCGGCGTAGAGCGCCGTCTTGTGCCGGTGCAGCGCCGCCACCAGTTCGGGGAAAGCGCCGTCGGCCAGCCGCTCGGGGTCGTGCTGGCGGGCGAAGGCGGTGATCCGCTCCTTTCCGCCCGCGACCCGCAGCAACACGCGATAGAGCGCCGCGTCCCAGGACCATGGCAGGCCGAAGGCGGCGAAGGCCTGGTTGAAGGCGGCGCGGTGCGCTTCTTCCGTTTCGGCAAGGGTGCCGTCGACGTCGAAGATCAGCGCGGCTAATGGCGGCATGGGGCGGTCCATGCCGGAACCCTAGCCGCTCGGCGACGCATGCGCCACGCCCGCCCGGGTAGGAGCGGCTTACACCAACAGTGGGATCTCGTGCACCACCGGATGGTCGGCCGGCGGCGGATCCATGGCGGCCAGATGGGCCTCGATCTGCACCAGTTGCTGGGCCGCGGCGCTCAGTCCGGCCGGTGGCGGGGACTGGGGGTGGATGAGCGTCTGCGGCGCCAGCGGGAGCGGCACGACGTTGATCTGCACCGGCGCGCTGCCGTGCTGCCCGAATTGCTGGTCGGCGGCGGTATAGGTGAAGGAGGCCGTTCCGATGAACCCGCTGTCAGGGGTGAAGGCGACGTTGCCCCGGGCGGTCAGGGCGACCGTGGCATTCTCCGCCGCGGACAGCGCCACCAGATGCAGCGGGTCGCCGGCGACCGGGGCGGTGTCGTTCGACAGCAGATAGGATGCGGCGATGGTCGAAGTCATGCCGGCCGGCAGGGCCAAGCTGTCGGGTTGGGCGGCCGGCACCGCAGAGGTCCCGCCGCCGGCCGCCGTTGCGGTCGCCGTCGTTGCGGTCGCCGTCGGGGCGGGGGGCGTCGCCGGCGTGGTCGTGGCGAGCGTGCTGGTCGGCGGCGGTACGGCGGTGGCGGGCGTGCCGAGTGCGGCCGGTGTCGCGGTGGTCGGGGTGGTCCCGGTCGGGAGGGAGGCCGTGGCGGGCAGGGTAGAGAGCGTCGCCGGTCCGGCGGTGAAGCCGGCGATGGCGGTGGGGGTGATGACGCTGCCGCCCATCAGGGGCGAGGCCACGGTGACCGCGCCGATGGACGGCGGGCCACCTTCCAGGGTGCCGCCGGGGGTTGCCGTCAGGCTTGGTAACAGCGCCATGGCCATTCTCCGTGGTGGCTACGACCGTGCCAACACCTGTCGGCGGCCAAGGTGCGCGCCGGCTGCCGGCAAGTTACGGGGCCAGGGGCACGGTGACGGAGAATACCGAGCCGCAGCCGGGGACCGAACGCACCGCGACCGGATGGTCGAGCAGGCCCGACAGCCGCCGCACGATGGCCAGGCCAAGCCCGAGGCCCCGGCTGCGGTCGCGCTCGCTGTTCTCGACCTGATGGAACTCTTCCCAGATCCGGCCCAGATGCTCGGCCGCGATGCCGATGCCGGTATCGGCGACCTCGATGCACAGGCCGGTGTCGACCACGCGGCACTCCAGGCCGATCCGGCCGTGTTCGGTGTAGCGCACCGCGTTCTCGACCAGATTGCGCAGAATCCGCTCCAGAAGGATGGGATCGCTGGACACTGCCATTCCGCAGGCGGGGGGGGAGAACGCCAAACCCTTGGCTTCGGCCGGTGGCGCATAGGCGGCGTGGATCCGTCTCAGCAGATCGCCGATACCGAACCGCTTGACGGCGGGCAGCACCATGCCGGCATCCAGGCGGGCCACGTCGAGCAGGCCGTCCAGCACCTCCCGCAGCACATCCACGCCGAGGCCCAGATGGCGGAACGGCTCCCGGCCGCCGGCGCCGACATGGGGGCGCACCACGTCCAGGAACAGCAGCAGCGATTGCAAGGGCTGGCGCAGATCGTGGCTGGCCGCGGCCAGGAAGCGGGACTTGGCCCGGTTGGCCTCCTCGGCGATCCGGCGGGCCCGTTCGGCCTTGTCATAGGCGGCTTGCAGCGCCGTTTCGGCACGGGCTTGCCGCCGCTTGGCCAGGACGCGCTCGGTGGTTTCGACGGCCAGCGCAAAGGCGGCGATCACCCTGCCCGCCTCGTCGCGGACCGGGCTGTGGCTGACGTCGAACCAGGCGCCGGATCGTTCCTCGGGGGTGGGGAGCGGCACGGGCTGATCGGGCAGGCAGACGGTTTCGCCGGCGAAGACCCGGTCGAGCAAGGCGCCCAGGCGGCCGGACTCCGCCGCAAGGGCCGTGCGGACATCACATCCGAAAGCGGCCGGATGGTATGACCCGATCGCCCTGGCATAGGCGTCGTTGTAGACCAGGATCCGCGACGGGCCGATGCACAGGCTGGCGGCATAGGGCTGGGCCAGCATCAGTTCGACGGCCGTCCTCAGGCTCTGCGGCCAAGCGTCAAGGCTTCCCAGCGGGGTCGCCGCCCAGCCGTGGTTCTGGAACCGTACCCCCATTTCCTGGCCGCCCGCCGGCCAAATGTCTTGCGCGCGACCGGCAAGCTGACGGCTGGGCCCGGACATCGGCTTTCCCCAACATGGCAACGGCGGTGACCGAGCCCTGTTCTAAATTCCATATGCAGTATGGGTTCAAGCTCGCCAGATGGCATAGGCCGGCCGCTAAGCCAGCGGGATCTCGACGGCGAAGCACGAGCCGCGCCCGGGAATCGACCGCACCCGGACCTTCACCCCCAGCAGGCGGGCCGAGCGGTCGACGATGGCCAGGCCCAGGCCGCTGCCCTTTTCGCGGGCGCGTTCCGGGTTGTCCAGTTGCAGGAATTCCTCGAACACGTTGGTCAACTGATCGGCGGGAATGCCGATGCCGCTGTCCCAGACTTCGATGCGGGCCAGTTGGCCGCGGCGGCGGCAGCCAAGCACCACTCCGCCGTGCCGGGTATATTTCACCGCATTGGCCAGCAGGTTGCCGAGGATGCGCCGCATCAGGGCGGGATCGGTGCGCACGGCCAGGCGCGAAGCCACATGGCGCAACCGCAATCCCTTGGCCGTCGCGGCGGCGGCATGGGCCGGCAGGAGTTCGGCGACCAGGTCGTCGATGGTGCAAACCCGCTTGTCGACCACGATGATGCCGGCATCGAGCTTGGCGACGTCCAGCAGGTCGTCGACCATTTCGCACAGCGTGGTGGTGCAGGATCGCACCTTGGCGAGGATACCGCCCAGATCGGGAGGCAGCCGCTGTTCCAGCACGTCGTGCATCAGCACCAGGCCTTGCAGCGGCTGGCGCAGGTCGTGGCTGGCCGAGGCCATGAACCGGGCCTTGGCCGCAACCGCCCTTTCGGCGATGTCGCGGGCCTCGGCCAACGCCGCCTCCCCCTTGCGGCGCTGGGTGATGTCGAGAAAGGCGCCGACCGCGCCGATGGCCGCGCCACCGGCATCTCGGATCGGCACCGCGTTGCCCTGGATGAAAACCGACCGCCCGTCGCGGAAGCGCAATTCCAGTTCGTCCTCGGCCACCACCTCGCCTGCGGCGGCGCGCTGCATCGGCAAATCTTCCGGCGGTATGGCGATGCCGTTGCGATAGTGCTGAAAATGGGTGACCTGTTCGGGCGCGCCGCATTTCGACAGGTTGCCGTCCGGCGGAATTCCCAGCAGCCGCTCGCTGGTGCGGTTGCCGGTGATGACCTTGCCTTCGGAATCGTGGGCGACCAGCACCGGGGCGGGGACGGCATCCAGGATGGCACGGACCAGGGGATGGCGGGTCAGGCGCTGCCCGGCCTGCTCGGCCGCAAGCCGGTCGAGGGCCCGGGAAATGGTCGCCGCGAATTGTTCGATCAGGGCGACCTCGTCCGCGCCGAAGAAGCCGGAGCGGCCGGCGTAGAAGGCGATCACGCCGCTGATCCGGTCCCCTTCGGAAAACGGAACGATCGCCGCAGCGGCCAGGCCATGGGCGCGAGCCCGATCCCACCAGGGGGCGGTCGCGGGGTCGGCAAGGAAGTCGTTGGCGATGTACGGCCGGCCGGTCCTCATGGCGAGGCCGGCGGGACCGCGGCCGGTGGGGATGTCGTCACGGGTCGAAAAAGACGCGCCGTCGAGATAGGCGGTGACGCCGGCCGCCGCCACCGGCTTGATGGCCTCGCCGTCCGCCACGGCGACGCAGGCCAGGCGAAAGCCGGACTCGACGCAGGTGGCGCAGATGCGCTCGAACAGGGTTTGGCGGTCGGCAGCCTGGACCACGGCGCGATTGGCGGCCAGCAGCGCGTCATACAGGCGGCGCAGCCGGATCGCCTTCTTCTGGAGGGTGATGTCCTCCGCCGTTCCCAGTACGCCGAGAACCCGGCCATCGGGGGCGCGTAGGGGCGTCTGCCGAAACAGCAGGTCGCGGGTCTCGCCGATCGGGGTGACGATCCGCGCTTCTCCGCCCCGCAGGCCTGGTGCGGCGGGTCCGCTCGGATCGGCTGCCCCGTCGAGGGGGACAAGGGCCGAGGGAACGACCTCGAGGAAGGTCTTGCCGACGATCTCGGACCGCGGCACGCCGAGCAGGGCGGCGAAGGCCGGGTTGCTGCCCAGGTAGCGGTCGTCCCATCCCTTGTAGAAAGCCGCCGTCGGCATGGTATCGATCAGGCAGTCCAGAACCTCCGACCAGGGCAGGTGGGCCGGAACCGGATTATCCATTGCAAGCGTCCTCGGAGCGGTGGGAGCGGTGTGCACAGACTAGTCGGCCCACCGTTTCGCCGCAACCGTGGCGCACAGTTCCCCTCGGCCGTTTGCCAATTCAGCGCCCCTCGCGCCGCCAGGCCAGCAGCAGCCCGCCCAAGGCCAGCGCCAGCAGCGCCAGGCGGGGCAGCAGGGGGATCTGCCGCAGGCCGGTGACCACCGCATCGTCACGGGCGGCCAGTCCGATCCAGTCGCGCCCGGCGGCGACATGGCCGAGGGCGACCCGGCGCAGTTCGGGCACGCCGCCCCGATCCAACCAACGGACCGAGCCGCCGGTCGCCTCGGCCACCGGCATCAGCCGGTCGGGCGTGGCCGCCAGTTCGGCCAGTTCCAGCGGGGCCGGATTGCCGGCGGCGGCGACGGCGGTGCGCCCGCCCTCGGCGACGCGCCACAGGCCCGGCTGGTCGGCGGGCAGTTCGCCGATGGCCCGGCCGTCGCCCTGGTCGGCCAGGTGCAGCCGCGTGGTGGTGCCGTCCGGCCGGGTGACGGTGGCGGACGGCGAGGCGCCGTCCAGGCCGTGGCGGGTGACCATCAGGCGGCCGGCCTTGACCTCGGCGGTCAGGGCGTCCTCTTCCAGCTCGGGCTCCTTCATCAGCCAATGGGCCAAGCGGCGCAGCAATTCGTTGTAGGGGCCGCCGCCCTCCCAGCCGCGCGCCCACAGCCAGATGCTGTCCGACAGCACTTCGGCCACCCGGCCCTCGCCCACCCGGTCCAGCAGGATCAGCGGCCTTCCATCCACGCCGGCCATGATGGCGTCGCCCCGCTTCTGCCGCACCTCGATCTGCCGCAGCCAGCGCCCCCAATGCGGCGCGGGCCCCGCGGCGCCGGGCAGGCCGGCGGTAACCGGATGGCGGCGGCCGATCGCGGTCAGGGTGGGGAGGAACGGCTGTTCCAGCACCTTGCCGGTCGGTTCGCCCGGCAACACGTCGGCCAGCGGCCCGTACATGCTGCCGGCCTCGGCGAATTCGGGGCCGACGGCGGTCAGCAGCGCGCCGCCGTTCCGCACATACCCGGCCAGCGTCCGGTAATAGGCGCGCGGCAGCACGGCACGGCGGCGGTAGCGGTCGAAGATCACCAGATCGAACTGCTTCAGCTTGTCCTCGAACAGCTCGCGTACCGGAAAGGTGATGAGCGACAATTCGTTGATCGGGGTGGAATCGTCCTTTTCCGGCGGCCGCAGGATGGTGAAATGGACCAGATCCACTGCCGGATCGGCCTTCAGCAGGTTGCGCCAGGTCCGTTCGCCGGCATTGGGCTCGCCCGAGATCAGCAGCACCCGCAACCGGTCGCGCACCCCCGAGATGCCGACCACCGCGCGGTTGTTGGCCAGCGACAGCTCATGCGGGCCGGCCGCCGCCGCCAAATCCACCACCGTCTGCCCGGCGTGGCGCACCGGCACGTCCACCGCGACGTCGCGGTTGAGCGGCGCGTCGACGGTCAGCAGGGGGCTGCCGTCGACCCGCACCGTCACCTTTGCGGTGCCGGCCGCCCCTTTGTCTTCGACACGAAAGCGCAGCGCGGCGTTCTGGCCGACCAGGGCGTAGGCCGGACTGTCCAACACCGCCAGGCGCCGGTCCGACTCGCCCGGATGGCCGGTCAGCAGCACCTGGACCGGCGCCCCCAGGCTGCGGCCGCGATCGGCGGGCACGTCGTGGACGATGCCGTCGGTGATCATCACCACCCCGGCCAGCCGGCGGTGCGGCACGTCGGCCAGGGCATGGTCGAGGGCGGTGAACAGCCGGGTGCCGCCATTGCCGCCAGCCTCGTCGGCCGGGCTTTCCACCCGCTCGACCCGTACTTCCAGGTTGGGCTGGCGGGCCAGCCGGCGGCGCAGCTCGCTCAGGGCGGCCTCGGTCTGGGCGCGGCGGTCGCCGATATGCTGCGACAGGCTGTCGTCCACCACCACCACCGCCACGTCGGCGAGCGGCTGGCGTTGCTCGGCCACCAGATGCGGGTGGGCCAAGGCCAGCAGCAGCGCCGCCAGGGGAACGGCGCGCAGCCAGGCCCCGCGCGCCCGGCGCAGCACCGCCAGTCCGACCGCCGCCAGGGCGGCGACGGTCAGCACCGCCAGCAGGGGCGGCGGGATCAGCGGGGCGAAGGCGATGGTTCCGAAGGTGGTCATCGCCCCAGCCGCTCCAGGATGGCCGGCAAGTGAACCTGATCGGCCTTGTAATTGCCGGTCAGGGCGTACATCACCAGATTGACGCCAAAGCGGAACGCCATCTCGCGCTGCCGCTCGCCGCCCGGGACGGCGGCGTAAAGGGGGTGGCCCGCCGAATCCTCGGCCCAGGCGCCGGCCCAATCGGCGCTGCCCACCACCACCGGCGAAACCCCGTCATTGTCGGCGGCCGTGTTGTCTTCGACCCAGACCGGGCCGCCCTCGTAACGGCCGGGCGTCTCTTTCAGCAGGTAGAAGGCCCGGGTCAGCACATGCTCGCCGGTCAACTGGGTCAGCGGCGGCAGATTCAGTGGCTGGGCCAGGGCCTCCAGCCGGGCCGACCGGCCGGGATCGCCGTCGGCGGTATCGAACACGATCAGCCCGCCGCGGCGGAGATAGGATCGCAGTTTTTCGGCCGCGGCGGGCGACGGCGGCTTCTGGGTGGCGGTCACCGGCCAGTAAAGCAGCGGGAAGAACAGCACCGGCTGGGTTTCGATGTCCACGCCCATGGGCGCGGCCAGCACGGCGGTCGAGCGCGCCGCCAGCACCCGGGTCAGGCCGACAAGGCCGGCCTCGGACTTGCGGTCGGTCGCCGCGTCGCCGGTGCGGACATAGGCCAGCCGGGTCTGCAACCCGGCCTCCAGGGCGAAGCTTTCGTCCCCGGCCGCCCGGGCGGTCCCGGCGGCGGCCAGCAGCAGGAGCAGGCCCAGCCCCGGCGCGGTCCGGCGCAGCAGGCCGCGCAGGCTCAAGCCCACCACCAGGTCAAGGATGGCGAGGGCGGCGGCCACGGCCAGCAGCGGGCCGGTCAGGTCGGTCGCATGGGTGCCGCGGCTCAGGCGGGCGGTCTCCACTCCGGGCGGCAGGGCCAGCGCTGGCGGCCGGCCCAGGGCCGGCCCCAGATTGACCGCCAGCCGGCTGCCGCCATGGCCGTACAGGCCGGGCGGGTGGTGCGGCCCCGGCGCGACGCGGGCGGGGTCGCCATCGATGGCGGTGGCCGCGGCGGCCGGCGGGGTCAGCCGGCCCAGCCCGTCCAGGACCTCGACCGGGGCCAGCGGGCCGGTCGACTTGCCCGGTACGCCCTGGGCCAGCAGCACCAGCCGGTGCAGCATGGCGGGGAACAGCCCTGACATGGCCAGGTTGCTCCATTCGGGATTGGCGGTGGTGTGGACCAGCACCACCCAGCCGCGGCCGCGTCGCTCGGCGGTGACCAGCGGCGTGCCGTCGGACAGGGTTGCCCAGGTCTTCTGCGCCAGATCCAGCGACGGCTCGGCCAGCACCTGGGCCGAAACCTTGACGTCGGCCGGCACGGCCAGGCCGGCGAACGGTCCTTCGGCGGCGAAGGGGGCAAGGTCCATTGGCGCCGTCCACGACATGGCACCGCCCAGGCTGCGCCCGCCGCCGCGCAGCCGCACCGGCAGGAAGCGATCGCCGGCGCCGGTGCCGATGGCGTGGGCCAGCAGCGGACCGGCGAAACGCACCAGCACGCCGCCGCCCTGGATCCAGGCCGCCAGGCGATCGGCCGCCGCCGCCGGTACGGCCGGCACATCGGCCAGGATCAACGCCGACAGCCGGTCGTTCAGCAGCGTCTCCACCTCGCCGCGATGCAGCTCGGCGACCGGGGCCAGGGCCTTTTCGACGTAGTACAGCTGGCCCAGCAGCGGGGCGGGCGATATGCCGCCGCCGGCCACCAGCCCCACCGGCCGCCGCCGCCAGCGTTCGTCCAGCAACAGCACCGAGGCGGCGCCCCGTTCGGTTTCGACGTCCAGGCGCACCAGCTTGTTGCGCAGTTCCGCCGGCAGTTTCAGCGCGGCCGGCGCTTCCGCCCGGCCAGGCGCCAGATCCACCTCCTGGCGGACCAGCACCCGGCCGGCGCCATCCACGCCGCGCACGATCGCCACCTCGGGGTCGTCGGTGTCCGTCACCCGCCGCAACACCACCGGCAGGCTGGCGGGGTCGGACCCGGCCGGCCCGGGCGCCAGGATATGGCTGGTGCGGCCCGTCACCACCCGCACCGTGCCGTGGAAAGCGCGCAACGCGTCCAGGAAGGCCTGGCTGCCGCCGTCCTCGACGCCGTCCGCCAGCCAGATGGCCGGCATGGCGACCGGATGGGGGATGGCGTTCAGGGCGCGGGCCGCGGCGGCCCGGTCGGTGGGCCAGGGTTGGGGCCGCATGGCCCGCGCGATCTCGCGGGCGCGGGCGGCGGGAATCAGGCCGGGCGCGGCCGGGGGCGCGCCATCGGCGGCCGGGGCGGTTCCCATCAGCAGCACCGGCCGGCCGGCCCGTTCGGCGCGGGCCAGCAGGTCGTCGAGCCAGGCCTGGCGGGCCGGCCAGTCGCGGGCCGCCGCCCAGCCGTCGTCCACCGCCACCAGCAGCGGGCCGTCTGCGCCCATGGGCTGGCCGGGATGCAGGACCGGATGGGCCGCTCCCAGAATGACAGAGGCGGCCAGGATCAGGCGCAGGGCCAGCACCCAGGGGGGCGTGCGGGCGGCGGCGTCCTCGCGCCCGGCCAGCCCCAGCAGCAGCCGCACCGCCGGAAACCGGACCAGCCGCGGCGGCGGCGGGGTGACGCGCAGCAGCCACCACAGGATCGGCAGCCCGGCCAGCGCCGCCAGGGCCCAGGGCGACAGGAAGGCGAGGGGGCCCAAGCCGATCATCGCCGCCCCCCGCGCCGCGGCTGGGCCAGCCGGGCATGCAGCGCCAGCAGCGCCGCTTCCGGCGGCTGGTCGGTGTGGTGGGCGGCAAAGCTCCAGCCCGCCGCCCGGGCGATGGCGCCCAGGCCGTCGCGATGGGCGGCCAGGCGGCCGGCATAGGCATCGCGCAGGTCTTCGGCGCGGCGCACCAGGGTCTCGCCCTCTCCCTCCAGCCCGGCGAACCGCACCCGGCCGGCGAAGGGCAGGGTCTCCTCGGCCGGATCGAGCACCTGGACCAAATGGCCGGCGATACCGGCGGCCGACAGGGCGCGCACCCGGGCGTCCACCTCCTCCAGCGGCATCAGGAAGTCGGAGATCAGCACCGCCTCGCCATGGCGCGGCAGGCCGGCCGCCTCCGGCAGCCGCTCCTGGCCGCCGGCCTGCACCGCCTCGACGATCCGCGCCAGGGACAGCCCGGCCCGCGGCGGGGGCGGTCCCAGGACGCCCACCCGTTCGCCCGCCTTCAGCAACAGGATCGCCACCGCCAGGGCCAGTACCACGGCGCGGTCGGACTTGGCCGGCAGGTTGCGCCCCGACCGCCAACGCATCGAGGCCGATCCGTCGCTCCACAGCCAGACCGTCTGGGCGGCCGCCCATTCGGACTCGCGAACATACAGCCGCTGGCTGCGCGCCGATTGCCGCCAGTCGATGGCGGCGGCCGCATCGCCCGGCTGGTGGCTGCGATACTGCCAGAAGGTTTCGCCCGGCCCGGTCCGCCGCCGGCCGTGGGTGCCGGCCGCCACCGTCGCCGCCACCCGCTCGGCCGCCACCAGCAGCGCCGGCAGGCGCGCGGCCAGACGCTGGGCTTCAAGCTCGCGGGGCGAGACGGTCACGGCGGCTCCTTCCTACGGGATGGACACCGGCACGGTAGCAGACGGCATTTCCGCCGTCGCCATGCTCCTTCGGGCCTGCCGGGAAATGCCTGCGCTATTCGCCGGCAAGCGCTTCGGGGATGGGCGCCCGTCAGGCGATCTGCCGCACCAGCCGGGCGATCACCTCGTCGACGCCGATGCCCTCGGCACGGGCCGCGAAAGTCAGGGCCATGCGGTGGCGCAGGATGGGCGGCGCCAGCGCGACGATATCGTCGATGGACGGCGACAGCCGGCCGTCCAGCAGGCAGCGGGCGCGGGCGGCCAACATCAGCGCCTGGGCGGCGCGCGGGCCCGGCCCCCAGGCGACGTGACGGCGTACCTCGTCCAGCGTGGTGGTTTCGCGCCTTCCTTCGCGCACCAGGCGCAGGATGGCCTCGACCACCGTCTCGCCTACCGGGATGCGGCGGACCAGATGCTGGGCGGCCAGCAATTCGGCGGCGGTCATCGCCTGGGCCGGCGCCGGCTCGTCGGTACCGGTGGTGGCCAGCAGCATGCGCCGCTCGTCCTCCAACTCGGGATAGCCGACGTCGATCTGCATCAGGAAGCGGTCGAGCTGGGCTTCGGGCAGCGGATAGGTGCCCTCCTGCTCCAGTGGGTTCTGGGTGGCCACCACATGAAAGGGGGACGGCAGGTCGTGGTAGTGGCCGGCAACGCTGACCTTGCGTTCCTGCATGGCCTGCAACAGGGCCGACTGGGTGCGCGGGCTGGCGCGGTTGATCTCGTCGGCCATCACCAGCTGGCCGAAGACCGGCCCGCGGACGAAGCGGAACGAGCGGGCACCCGACGGCGCCTCTTCCAGCACTTCCGATCCCAGGATGTCGGCCGGCATCAGGTCGGGGGTGAACTGCACGCGCTTGTCGTCGAGGCCTAGCACGACACCCAGGGTCTGCACCAGGCGGGTCTTGGCCAAGCCGGGGACGCCGATCAACAGGGCGTGACCGCCCGCCAGCAGCGTGATAAGAGTTTCGTCTATGACGTGGCCCTGCCCGAAGATCACGCGGCCGATGCCGGATCGTGCTTCGGTCATGCGACTATTGAGCGCTTCCACCTCGCGAACTATGTCATTCACGCCGGCTCCGACATCCGTCTGGCTGCTGGCGTCGGGACTGGATAAGGTCTTCACTGGAGGTCCTTCTCCCATAACGCGGGTGGACGCCGATGGACGAACAACTGATCGGCTGGCGGCGGCCAGCCGCCGAGGAGGATGACTTTTTGCCCGAGATGCCCATGCCCCCCGGTGAGTTGGTGCAGGATGTGCCGGAGGATTGCGGCGAATTGGGGCTCCGCATCGACCGCAACGGACGCTGGTATTATCACGGCTCGCCCATCCTCCGCAAAGAGATGGTGTGCCTGTTCGCCTCCATGCTGACCCGGCGGGCCGACGGCTCGTACTGGCTGGTCACCCCCGACGAGATGGGGCGCATCGACGTGGACGACGTGCCCTTTCTGGCGGTCGAGATGTTCCGGGGCGGATGCGGCCGCGACATGGTGGTGTCCTTCCGCACCAATCTGGACGAAATGGTCACCCTGGATGCCGACCATCCGCTGCGGGTGCTCACCGATCCGGTCACCGGCGAGCCCATTCCCTATGTGACGGTGCGCGACGGAATTGAGGCGCGCCTGACCCGCTCCGTGTACTATGAACTGGTGGCCCAGGGCATCGAAGAAAAAGTGGGAGGCGACGAGCTTTACGGCCTATGGAGCAGCACGACGTTTTTTCCCTTGGGGCGGCTGGAGTCCTGACCCTCGCCGACCTGGCGGACCTCCTGGCCGCCGGCCACGATCCGCGCGGCCGGTCGGATTTCATGCTCGGCCAGCCGGCCGATGGCCGTCCCGACCCGGCACCGACGGGGAGTCCGACCCCGGCCGCCGTCCTGGTGGCGCTGATGCGGCGCGCAAGCGGCCTGACGGTGCTGCTGACCCAGCGCACCGCCCATTTGGCCCATCATCCCGGACAAATCGCCTTTCCCGGCGGACGGCTGGACCCTGGCGACGACGGCGATCTGGTGGCCTGCGCCCTGCGCGAGACCGAAGAGGAGGTCGGCCTGTCGCCGGAGGGGGTGGTTGTGCTGGGCCGGCTGGACGACTACGTCACCGGCACCGGCTTCGTCATCACCCCGGTGGTGGGTATGGCGCGTCCGCCGCAGAGCTACATGCCCGACCCCTTCGAGGTGGCCGAGGTGTTCGAAGTGCCGCTGGAATTCCTGGCCGATCCCGCCAATTACCGCCTCGCCCGGCGCGAGGTGGCGGGGCGCGAGCGCCAATACTGGGTCATCGAATGGGAGCAGCGCCTGATCTGGGGCGCCACCGCCGGAATTCTGGTGAATTTCGCCGAAATCCTGGCGCGCCGTGGCCGTTGAGCCGCCGCTTTCCGAGCGGCCGGAGACGCCGGTCGGCCAGTTGCCCCCCCAGGACTGGATGCAGGCCGCCGAGACCCGTTCAGTCACCGCCGCCCTCTCCGCCGACGGCGCCGAGGTGCGCTTCGTCGGCGGGTGCGTGCGCGACGCGGTGCTGAAGCGGCCGATCCGCGACGTCGACATCGCCACCCACGATCCGCCCGAGCGGGTGATGGCCCTGTTGCAGCGGGCCGGCATCACCGTGGTGCCCACCGGGATCGCCCATGGCACGGTGACCGCGGTGGTCGGCAAGGCCCATTACGAGATCACCACCCTGCGCGAGGACGTCGAAACCTTCGGCCGCCACGCCCGCGTCGCCTATACCGACGACTGGACTGCCGACGCGGCGCGGCGCGACTTCACCATGAACGCCATGTTCGCCGACCTGGAGGGGCGGATCTACGACCCCTTCCACGGCCTGGCCGACCTGGCGCACGGGCGGGTGCGGTTCGTCGGCGACCCGGTCCGGCGCCTGGACGAGGACGTGCTGCGCCTGCTGCGCTTCTTCCGCTTCCATGCCCATTATGGCCGCCCGCCCATGGATCCGACCGCCCTGGCGGCCTGCCGGCGGGCCGCCCCGCGCCTGGAGACGCTGTCGGGGGAGCGGGTGGCGGGCGAGATCGTCCGGCTGTTGCAGGCCGAGCATCCGGCCGCGGTGCTGCTGGCGATGCGCATCGAGGGCATCCTTTCCCACGTCCTGCCCGAGGCGACGGCGTTCGGCCGGCTCAAGGTGTTGTGCTGGCTGGAAACCCGGGCAATGGTGCGGCCCTCGGTGGCGCCCGACCCCCTCCGCCGCCTGGGGGCGATGCTGGAGGCCGACGAGGCCGGCATCCGCCGGGCCACCGGGCGCCTCAAGCTGTCCAACGCCCAGGCCGAGCGCGTCCTCGCCATCGCCCGCCCCCCCCTCGCCATCGAGGCCGCCATGGCGCCGCCGGCCGCCCGCCGCGCCCTGCGCCGGCTGGGGCCGGACGTCTTCCGCGATCTGGTGCTGTGTGCCTGGGCCGAGGAGCGCAGCCGCACCGCGCGCCCCGTCCCGGCCCGCTCCGCCCAATGGATGGCGCTGCTGGATGCCGCCGATTCGTGGCAGCCGGTGGCCCTGCCGGTGCGCGGCCAGGATTGCCTGGACCTGGGGCTGGCCCGCGGCAAGGCCATCGGTCCGCTGCTGGCCGCGGTCGAATCCTGGTGGGAGGACCAGGATTATCGTCCCGGCCGCGATGCTTGCCTGGCCAAACTGCGGGAGGTGGCCGATTCCAGCGCGGCGGGGTGCTGAAACGGCTACCGGTGCGGCCGAAGCCTCGCGTATAACACGTGTGCATAACGAGCCGGGCGGTTTGGGCGTCGCCCACATGGGAGAGAGAGGATGGCGGCAAAAATCTTCGACCTGTTCCGCCTGTTTTCGCGCGGCGTCGGCCGTAAAATCCTCCTGTCCTATGGACCACCCAGCGCCGCGGCCTGGGTTTTCTTTGTTTATGCCCTGCTCATGCTGCGCCGCACCCATCCCGAAAGCGTCCATTTGGTCGCGGTGATGGGCCTGACCGGCATCGCCCTGGGCACCGCCATCGTCTTCCGCCTGATCCTGTCCATCGTGCCGCCGCTGCGAGCCATCACCGAGGCGATGCGCCGCCTGGAACGCGGCGATACCGCGGTCGCCGTCGAGCATGTGGAGCGCCGCGACGAGATCGGCGAACTCGCCCACGCGGTCGAAGTATTCCGCCAGGCCCTGATCGACAAGGCGCAATTGGAGCGTCAGCGCGCCGAGCAGGAGCGCCAGGCGGAAGTGGAGCGCCAGCAGGCGATGCGCGAACTGGCCGATGGTTTCGAGTCTCAGGTCGGCTCGGTGGTCGAGGCGGTGGCGGCGGCGGCCGGCGTCCTGCGCGGCTCGTCGCAGCAGATGGCGGAGACGGCGGCCGACGCCAGCGTGCGGACGACCTCGATGGCGGCGGCGGCGGACCTGGCGGCCGGCAGCGTCCAGACGGTGGCCGCGGCCGCAGGCCAGCTATCGACGTCCATCAACGAGATCGCCGTGCATGTGGAGCGGTCCCGCGGCGTAGCCGGCCGTGCCGATGCCGAAGCTCAACGCACCACCGACCTCATCCGCGCCCTCGAGGACAGTGTCGGCAGCATCAGTGCCATCGTGGCGTTGATCAACGAGATCGCCAGCCAGACCAATCTGCTGGCTCTGAACGCCACCATTGAGGCGGCGCGGGCCGGCGAGGCCGGCAAGGGGTTCGCGGTGGTGGCCGGCGAGGTCAAGGCGCTGGCCACCCAGACCTCCAAGGCCACCGAGGAGATCGCCGGCAAGATCGATCAGGTGCAGAGCGGCACCGCCGATGCCGTGCTGGCGGTAGGCACCATCGCCGAAGTGATCGCCGAAATGGGCGGGAAGATCGGAA
>JAKAFA010000046.1 GCA_021818185.1 Pseudomonadota bacterium
CCGGCAGCCCCAGCGAGCGGGCCATGATGGCGGTGTGGCTTTCGGCGCCGCCGAACACCGTGGCGAAGGCCGCCACCTGCCGCGGGTCCAGCAGGGCGGTGTCGGCCGGGGTCAGCTCGTCGGCGCAGATCACCGCCGAGCGCGGCAGCACCGAAAACGGCCGGTAGGGCGTATTGGTCAGGTTGCGCAGCAGCCGGCGGCCGACATCGCGGATATCGGCGACGCGCGCCGCCAGATAGGCGTCCTCCATGGCCTCGAAGCCGCGGGCGATGGCGGCGATCTCCTGCTGCACCGCCGCCTCGGCGTTGATGCGTTCGCTGCCGATGCGCTGGATCACCCCGCGCACCAGCCGCGAGCCGTGCAGCATCTGCTGGTAGGCGTCCAGCAGGTAGCCCAGTTCCTCGCCGGCCGAGCCCACCAGGTCGCGCGCCTTGGTCTGCAACGCCGCCACCTGCTGGCTGGCGCGGGCCACCGCCGCCTGGAACCGCTCGATCTCGGTCGCCACCCGGCCGGCGGCGATGCGGTATTCGGGAACCGCCACCGATTCGGCGTCGTGGCGGAAAACCGGGCCGATGGCGATGCCGCGGCTGACCCCCATGCCGTCCAGCACCACTTCGGGCCGGGCGCGCGACGCCCGGCCGGCGGCCGGGACCCCCGGTACGGACAGGTCGATCAGGGCGGGACCGGGAGGGGAGGCGGGTTGCCGTTGGGTCATCGTCCCTCGCGTCTGGCGGAGGTCAATCCTCGTCGAACTTGCGGTCGATCAGCTCGACCAGGGCCCCCAGGGCGTCGGCGGCCTGGACGCCGGCCGCCCGGATCTCGATGGAACAGCCGGGAGCGGCGGCCAGCATCATCAGCCCCATGATCGACAGGCCGGACACCTCGGTGCCGCGGTGGGATACCGTGACCTGGGCGTCGAAGGTGGCGCACAGCTTGACGAACTTGGCGGCGGCGCGGGCGTGCAGGCCGCGCCGGTTGCTGATGGTGGCGGTCTGGCGCCGCTCCTCGCCGGAAAGATCGATGCCGTGGGGGCTCATTTGCGGTCCTGGGTCAGCAGCTTCGACGCGACATTGATGTATTTGCGCCCGGCCTCCTGGGCCGAGGCGACGGCCTCGGCCAGCGGCTCGGAATGGCGGACGCTGGCCAGCTTGATCAGCATAGGCAAATTTACGCCGGCGATCACTTCGACCTTGGCCTTGTCCATGATGGAAATGGCCAGGTTGGACGGCGTACCGCCGAACATGTCGGTCAGTACCACCACCCCATTGCCGTCGTCGCAGGCCGCGACGCTGGCCAGGATGTCGTTGCGCCGCTGCTCCATGTCGTCGTCGGGGCCGATACACACTGCACGCACATTGGGCTGTGGTCCGACCACATGCTCCAGCGCTGCCACCAGTTCTTCGGCAAGCCGGCCATGGGTCACCAGTACCAGTCCGATCATGTCCATCCCCCATCGGTCAATGCCCGCCCTCCTCAAGCTCGCGGTGGCGAAGCTCGACCCGAGCCCCGCCTTGCTTGAGCCACGCCGCCAGCCGTTCGGCCACGACGACCGAACGGTGGCGTCCCCCGGTGCAGCCGACGGCGACGGTCAGGTACGACTTGCCCTCGGCGGCGAAGCGCGGCAGCAGCGGTGCCAGCAGATTGGTCAAGGCGTCGAAGAACGCCGGAAAGGCCGGGTCCGCCGCCACGTGGGCGGCGACCGCCGCATCCCGCCCGGTCAGCGGGCGCAGCGCCTCGACGTAATGGGGATTGTCCAGGAAGCGCGCGTCGAAGACCAGATCGGCCTCGCGCGGCAGCCCGTTGCGATAGGCGAAGGAGGTGACGAACACCACCAGGCCGCGGTCGGCCTCCAGTCCCAGGCGCAGGGCCAGCATGCGCTTGAACTCGGCCGGCGCCAGGTTCGAGGTGTCGATCACCGTGACGTCGGGGCGCGAGCGCAGCGACGCCACCAGAACCCGTTCGTGGCGGATGCCGTCGATCAGCGGCCGGTCCACCGCCAGCGGGTGGCGGCGGCGGGTCTCGGTATAGCGCCGGGTCAGCACGTCGTCGTCGGCGTCCAGGAAGACGATGCGCAACGCCACGCTGTCGTCGGCCGCCAGTCGGTCGATGGCCGACAGGAAATGCTCGATGCCGAAATCACGGGTGCGGATGTCGATGCCGATGGCCAGCGGACGCGCCACCCCGTCGCCGGGGCGCACCAGACTGGACAACAGCGACAGGGGCAGGTTGTCCACCGCCTCGAAGCCCAGGTCCTCCAGGGCTTTCAAGGCCAGGGTCTTGCCTGCCCCCGACATGCCGGTGACCACCACGACGCGCTCCGCCTCCCGGCCGTCGGCGGCCGGGAGCGGAAAGGTACCGATGGGTATCGGCTGGGTGGGGTCGCTCATCACGGCCGCATTATATCCCGCGTCGGCGAAAGTACCGCAAGCCGTACCTTCGCGGGGGTCGAGGCCTCGAAGGCCGCAAGACGGACAAGGGCGACGTCCTGTCCGAGGAGAGGGGCGGTTTCCGGCTCGGGCAGGCGCTCGACCTCGGCAGGCGCCACCAGGTCCACCACCAGCGCCAACGGCGCCCGGGCCCGGTGCGGCAGCCGCAGGATGCCGATGCCGCGCACCTCCAGCAGGCCGGCGATGGCGGCCGGCGGGCAGGCCACCAGCCGGCCGTCGGCGACGGCCAGTTCGGTCTGGTCGTCGGCGACCAGCACGGCGCCGCGGTCGATCAGCCGCAAGGCCAGATCCGACTTGCCGCTGCCCGAGGGGCCGCGGATCAGTACCGCCCTGCCTTCGATGTCGATGGTCGTGCCGTGGACAAGCAGCATGCCGGCAGGGTGGAGCGGCGGCCGGGGCATGTCAAGACGGGGATGCGACACGGCAGGCGCGGCTTCCGGCGGTGCCGCCCGGCCGGATCAGAGGTAGACCTCGCTGATGTCGATGGTGCTCGCCCGGCCGATTTCATCGAAATGACGGTCCAGCCAGTGGTCGGCCTGGCGGCGGCCGGCGTCGAACAGCAAGTCGAGGAAGGCGGCCTCGGCGTTGAACTTGGAACTGGGATGCAGGCTCTTCATCAGTTCTTCCGCGTGGATCATGTGGATGTGGGTCTTCTTCACCCCGGCCACCCGGTCGATCCAGCCGCGGTCGTACAGGTTGGCGATATAGGCCAGGGCGTGCATCTCGCGCAGCACCGAGGAATTGAAGCTGATCTCGTTGATCCGGTGCAGGATGGCGTCGGCGGCTTCCGGCACCTCGCGGCTGCCGATGGGATTGACCTGGACGATGACCACTTCGCTCGATTTGCAGTGGCGCACCAGCGGATAGATGGCCGGATTGGCGACGTAGCCGCCGTCCCAGTAATGTTCGCCGTCGATCTCGACCGCCTGGAACAGGTGCGGCAGGCAGGTCGAGGCCATCACCACGTCCTCGGAGATTTCGTGCGGCTCGAAGATCCGCACCTTGCCGCTGCGCACGTTGGTGGCCGAGATGAACAGCTTGGCCGGCGGGTTGTGGCGCAGGCGGTCGAAATCGATGACCATGCGCAGCATGGCGCGTAGCGGGTTGATGTCCAGCGGGTTGAGCTGGTAGGGCGAGAACAGCCGGACCAGCGCCTCGCCCATCTGGTAGAGGGGCGAATAGGACAGGCCCCAATGGGTGGTCAGCCGGTCGAGCGGGGTGGGCTGCAACGGGCTGGTGCGGGACGCGTCGGCCAGGTGCCACCAGAAACGGGCCAGCAGCTCGCGCGCTGCCTCGCGCCCGCCTTCCGCCAGGCCGCAGACCAGCAGGGCGCCGTTGATCGCCCCGGCCGAGGTGGCGCTGACCCCTTCGATGTCGAGCCGCTCGTCCTCGAGGAGGCGGTCGAGCACTCCCCAGGTGAAGGCCCCATGGCTGCCGCCCCCCTGAAGGGCCAGCGTGACCGTCTTCAATACCGTGGACATGATCGGGCGGGTGACTTTCTGTTGCGGTGCAACAAGGAGCTATGCCAACCGCCGCCCGCTGGCAATCCTGCGCATGGTAGGGGGAGGGCAGCCGATCGGAGGGTTGACGGCGGCGGATTGCGGTTTGGCGGGCGGTTTTCCGGGTCGATGGGGATAGAGGCTGGCAAAGGCGGCGGCCGGATCGCATATAATGCGGGCCATGCCGACCGTCCCCGTCCTTGACTTCGTCGAACGCCCGCCGTTGCCCGGCGGGCCGGCGAAATTCACCCTGGTGTCCGACTTCAAGCCGTCGGGCGACCAGCCGCAGGCCATCGACGAACTGGTGCGCGGCGTCGAAGCCGGCGAGCGCGACCAGGTGCTGCTGGGGGTCACCGGCTCGGGCAAGACCTTCACCATGGCCCATGTCATCGCGCGGACCGGCCGGCCGGCCCTGGTGCTGGCGCCCAACAAGACGCTGGCCGCCCAGCTCTACGCCGAGATGAAGAGCTTTTTCCCCGATAATGCGGTGGAATACTTCGTCTCGTATTACGACTATTACCAGCCGGAAGCCTATATCCCCCGCACCGATACCTATATCGAGAAGGATTCGGCCGTTAACGAGCAGATCGATCGCATGCGCCATGCGGCGACCCGGGCGCTGCTGGAGCGGCGCGACGTGATCCTGGTGGCCTCGGTGTCGTGCATCTACGGCATCGGCTCGGTCGAGAGCTACGCCCGCATGACCATTCCCCTGAAGGCGGGCGACATGATCGACCGCACCGAGCTGCTCAAGCGGCTGGTCGAGCTGCAATACAGCCGCAACGACGCCGCCTTCCAGCGCGGCACCTTCCGGGTACGCGGCGACGTGGTCGAGATTTTCCCCGTCCACTACGAGGACCGCGCCTGGCGGCTGTCGCTGTTCGGCGACGAACTGGAATCCATCGCCGAATTCGATCCGCTGACCGGCGAGAAGACCTGCGGGCTGTCCGAGGTGGTCGTCTACCCCTCCAGCCACTATGTCACCCCGCGCCCCACCATCACCCAGGCGATCAAGGGCATCAAGGCCGAGCTGAAGGACCGGCTGGAGGCGCTGAACCGCGACGGCAAGCTGCTGGAGGCGCAGCGCCTGGAGCAGCGCACCCGCTTCGACCTGGAGATGCTGGAGGCCACCGGCCACTGCAAGTCGATCGAGAACTATTCCCGCTACCTGACCGGCCGCCGGCCCGGCGACCCGCCGCCCACCCTGTTCGAGTACCTGCCGGAAGATGCGCTGCTGATCGTCGACGAAAGCCACGTCACCGTGCCGCAGATCGGCGGCATGTTTCGCGGAGACTTCAACCGCAAGTCATGTCTGGCCGAGTTCGGCTTCCGCCTGCCGTCCTGCGTCGACAATCGGCCGCTGAAGTTCGAGGAATGGGAGGTCATGCGGCCGCAGAGCCTCTTCGTCTCGGCCACTCCCGGCCCGTGGGAGATGGAGCGCACCGGCGGCACGTTCACCGAACAGCTGATCCGCCCGACCGGGCTGGTGGACCCGGTCTGCGTCGTCCGTCCGGTCGAACGCCAGGTGGACGACCTGCTGGGCGAGGTCAAGCAGGTGGCGCTGCGCGGCTTCCGCAGCCTGGTCACCACCCTGACCAAGCGCATGGCCGAGGACCTGACCGAATACCTGCACGACCACGGGGTGCGGGTGCGCTACCTGCATTCCGACATCGATACCCTGGAGCGCATCGAGATCATTCGCGATCTGCGGTTGGGGGCTTTCGACGTGCTGATCGGCATCAACCTGCTGCGCGAAGGCCTCGACATCCCCGAATGCGCCCTGGTGGCCATCCTCGATGCCGACAAGGAAGGGTTCCTGCGCTCGCGCACGTCGCTGATCCAGACCATCGGCAGGGCGGCGCGCAACGTCGAAGGCCGGGTGATCCTGTATGCCGACATCATGACCGACAGCCTCAACTTCGCCATCGGCGAGACCAACCGCCGCCGGGAAAAACAGCAGGCCTACAACGCCGCCCACGGCATTACCCCGGAAAGCGTGCGGAAGGGCATTTCCGACGTCCTGGAAAGCGTCTACGAGCAGGATTACGTCACCGTCGACGCGGCCGGCAGCGGCATGACCGAATTCGTCGGGAAGGACCTGGTCTCGGTCAAGGCGGAAATCGAACGGCGGATGCGCGCCGCCGCTGCCGATCTGGAATTCGAGGAAGCCGCCCGCCTGCGCGACGAGTTGCGCCGGCTCGACGCCGTGGAACTGGGCGTACCCCCGGGGCTGACGGGCGGCAAGGCCGCCGCACCCCGCGCCGAGCCGGCCAGGAAGGGACGGGGCCGGCGGCGCTGATCGCCTGACAGTCGTACGCGACGGGCTGGCCAAAGGGTGTTATCCTCCCTCCTTGGATGGGACGGGAAGGAGTTGCGGGGGGGATGGAGCGGATCGGCAAATTCGTGATTCACAAGATGGCGTTGACCACCGGCTACGCCCAGGTGTTCTTCGGCCACGATCCCGACCTGATGGTGCCGGTCGCGATCAAGCTGTTCGACCCGCGCCGCCTGGAGGGCGGCCCCCTCAGTCCGGCGCAGTTGCTGGCCCGCTTCGTCACCGAAGCCCGCGTGCTGGCCACCTTCGATCATCCCTGCATCGTCGGCATCAAGGCGTTGGAGCACCTGGAGGACGGCAGGCCGTTCTTCGTCATGCCCTACATGGCCGCCCATCTGCCGTTCGAACTGGGCAAGGACCATGCCGATCCGGTGGCGGTCGAGGGGGAGCGGCCGCGGCGCCTGCCGCTGCCGCGCGCCATCCTGCTGCTCAAGCAGGTGGCGGCCGGCCTGGCGGTGCTGCACCGGCGCGGCATCGTCCATCGCGGGATCAAACCCACCAACATCCTGCTCAGCAGCCGGGAAAACGGCACCGCCAAGCTGGCCGATTTCAGCATGGTCAAGCTGCCGGACCGCAACCTGCCGATGCCCGACCATTGGATGGGCTCCGTCGATTACTGCGCCCCGGAACAGCGGGAAAACGCGACCGCCGTCGGGCCGCAGGCCGATGTCTATGCCCTGGGGGTGCTGGCCTACCGCATGGTCACCGGGGCCCTGCCCGACCCGGCGCAGGGCGCCGCCCAATTGTCCGACGGGGCGCCTCCGGCCCTGATCGAACTGGTGCGGCGGGCCACCGACCCCGATCCGGCGGCCCGTCCGGCCCATGCCGGTGCGGTGCTGCCGCTGCTGGATGCGGTGCCGACCCAGCGGGTGGCGGCGCCCGCGGTCAAGGTCGTTCCCGTGCTGCGCCGCGCGGCCGCCGCCGAAGCGAGGTGAGTGCGGCCTCTGCGGCGTTGGGCGCAAGCCCCGTCTTGCAAGCCGCCGCCCGGTCGGTCATCCTCGGTCCATGTCGTCGCCGATTTCCACCACCATCCCCCGCGCTGCCCTGGTGACCGGTGCCGCCCGCCGGCTTGGCCGGGCGATCGCCCTCGCCCTGGCCAAGGCGGGGTTCGCGGTGGCGCTGCATTGTAACCGCTCGCAGGACGAAGCCGCCGCTCTGGCCGAGGAGATCCGCCGGGCCGGCGGCCGTGCCGTGCCCCTGGCCGCCGATCTGGCCAGCGAGGAGGCGATGGCGGGACTGGTGCCGCGGGCCTGTGCCGAATTGGGCCCGCTGGGCGTGCTGGTCAACAACGCCTCGACCTTCGAACGCGACGAGGCGCTGACCGCCACCCGGGCCGGCTGGGACCTTCACATGGAGGTCAACCTGCGCGCCCCCTTCGTGCTGTCCCAGGCCTTCGCCCGCCAGCTGCCGGCCGAGGCGGAGGGGGTGATCGTCAACCTGCTGGACCAGCGGGTGTGGAACCTGACCCCCCATTTCACCACCTACACCTTGAGCAAGGCCGGGTTGTGGACGCTGACCCAGACCCTGGCGCTGGCCCTGGCGCCCTCCATCCGGGTGGCGGGGATCGGTCCGGGGCCGGCCCTGCCCAGCCATCGGCAGACTGCGGAACAATTTTCCGGACAGGCGGCCCGGACGCCGTTGGGCCGGGCCACGTCGCCGGCCGAAATTGCCGCCGCCGTGCTGTTCATCCTGGCGGCGCCTTCGCTCACCGGCCAGATGATCGCCCTGGACGGCGGACAGCACCTCGACTGGGCGCCGGGACGGCCGGCCGCCGAGGAATGAGGGCGGGCCGCGCGGCCGTCGCCCCTCGGAAAGCCGCTCTGCGCCTGGGTCTCGCGCAAGTTTTACACAACGGCCGCCGGCCGCCTCCCGCCGGCTGGCCGCCCGGCAAAATCTGCCGTCATCCTGGCGCTTTGGGCCTTGACAACGGTTAAGACATTGAAAATAAACGGTTTAACATATTTGCATAGATTTTGGGCAAGGACCTCAATGCCTTGGATACCCTGGGGGAGGGAGATCTGCCCCGCCCTTGTCCACACACTTATCCACAGATTCCGTGGATATCCCTTTGGAGAGATCCCCCCTTTGCCCGTCTGCCTGAACGCTTGCCCTGTCCAATGGTCATGAGCGACCCACTCCCCCCATCCTTGGTCGAGGCTCCGGCGGAAGAGGCGGCCCTGGCCGCTTCCCGCCGGCTGGCGGCCGGTGTCCAGATCATTGAGAAGAACCTGGAGACCATGCCCACCTCGCCGGGCGTGTACCGCATGCTGTCGGTCAAGGGTGATGCCCTTTATGTAGGCAAGGCCAAGAACCTGAAGCGGCGGGTGGTCGCCTATACCCGGCCGGATCGTCTGCCGGTGCGCCTGCGGCGGATGATCGCCGAGACCGCGGCGATGGAGGTGGTCACCACCCACACCGAGGTCGAGGCGCTGCTGCTGGAAAGCAACCTGATCAAGCGCCTAGCGCCGCGCTACAACATCCTGCTGCGCGACGACAAGTCCTTCCCCTATATCCTGGTGACCGGTGACCACGACTGGCCGCAGATCGTCAAGCATCGCGGTGCCCGGTCGCGCAAGGGCGCCTATTTCGGCCCGTTCGCCTCGGCGGGGGCGGTGAACCAGACTCTGTCGGCCCTCCAGCGGGCCTTTCTGCTGCGCTCCTGTTCGGACAGCGTGTTCGCCTCGCGCACCCGGCCATGCCTGCTCTACCAGATCAAGCGGTGTAGCGCTCCCTGTGTGGCGCGCATCGATCACGGCGATTACATGGCGCTGGTCGACGAGGCTCGCGCCTTCCTGTCCGGCCACTCCCAGCGCATTCAGCGCGGCCTGGCCGCCCGCATGGAAGAGGCCAGCGCCGCCCTCGACTACGAGCAGGCGGCGGTCTACCGCGATCGCATCCGGGCGCTGGCCCATATCCAGGCCCACCAGGACATCAACCCGGCCGAGGTGGAGGAGGCCGACGTGGTGGCCCTGCACCAGGCCGGCGGCCAGACCTGCATCCAGGTGTTCTTTTTCCGTGCCGGCTGCAATTACGGCAACCGCGCCTATTTCCCGGCCCATGCCCAGGGCGAGGAGGCGGCCGAGGTGATGGCCGCCTTCCTGGGGCAGTTCTACGCCGACAAGGTGCCGCCCCGCGAGGTGCTGGCCAGCATTGAGCCGGCCGAGGCGGCCATCGTGGCGGCGGCGCTGTCGGAAAAAGCCGGGCGCAAGGTGGCGGTGCTGGTGCCCAAGCGGGGCGACCGCCGCCGCCTGGTCGAGCATGCCCTGGACAATGCCCGCGAGGCCCTGGGCCGGCGTCTGGCCGAAAGCGGCGCGCAATTGCGCCTGCTGGAAGGGGTGGGCGAATTGTTCGGGCTGGATGGTCCCCCCGCCCGCATCGAGGTCTACGACAACAGCCATATCCAGGGCGCCCTGGCGGTGGGGGGCATGATCGTCGCCGGTCCCGAAGGGCTGATGAAATCCGCCTATCGCAAGTTCAACATCCGCTCGGAAGACCTGACGCCGGGCGACGATTACGGGATGATGCGCGAAGTGCTGAGCCGCCGCTTCAAGCGCGCCCTGAAGGACGATCCCGACCGCGACCGCGGCCTATGGCCCGACCTGGTGCTGATCGACGGCGGCCTGGGCCAGTTGCACGCTGCGGCCGAGGTGTTCGCCGATCTCGGCGTCGAGGGGGTGAGCCTGGTCTCCATCGCCAAGGGGCCGGACCGCAATGCCGGGCGTGAACGCTTCTTCCTGCCGGGGCGCGAGCCGTTTTCCCTGGAGCCCAAGGACCCGGTGCTCTACTTCCTGCAACGGCTGCGCGACGAAGCCCATCGCTTCGCCATCGGCACTCACCGGGCGCGGCGGGCCAAGGCGATCGGGCAATCCCTGCTCGATGAAGTGCCGGGGATCGGGGCGCGCCGGAAAAAGGCGCTGCTTCATCATTTCGGGTCGGCGCGCGAGGTCGCCAATGCCGGACTGGCCGATCTGGAAGCGGTGGACGGCATTTCCCGGGCGATGGCCAAAAAAATCTATGACCACTTCCACCCCCAGGGCTAATATCCCTCCGCGCTCCCTCCCGGCCGATGCAATGGTACACCGTCGATGGTGACGAGTCTTCCCAACCTGCTTACCCTGTCGCGGATCGTGGTGATTCCGCTGGTCGTTGCCACCTTCTACCTCGACGGTCCCGAAGCGCGCTGGGCCGCCTGCGGTCTGTTCGTCGCCGCGGCGGTCACCGACTGGTTCGACGGCCATCTGGCCCGGACGCGCAATCAGGTGTCCAGCCTTGGCCGCTTCCTTGACCCGATCGCCGACAAGTTGCTGGTCAGCGCGGTCCTGTTCATGCTGGCCGCCTTCCACCGCGTCAGCCTGGCCAGCATGCTGCCCGCGCTGGTGATCCTGCTGCGCGAGATCCTGGTGTCCGGCCTGCGCGAGTTCCTGGCCGAGGTGCGGGTCGGCATGCCGGTGACCCGCCTGGCCAAGTGGAAGACCGGCTTGCAGATGGTCGCCCTTCCGGTGCTGCTGGTCGGCGATGCCGGGCCGGCGGTGCTGCATGTCCGCCTGCTCGGCGAGATCGGCCTGTGGGTGGCGGCGCTGCTGACCCTGGTGACCGGCTGGGACTATCTGCGGGCCGGCCTGGGGCATATGCGCGCCCAGCCGGCGTCCGGCGGGGCGGAATGATGGTGCGGGTGCTGTATTTCGCCTGGTTGCGCGCCCGGATCGGCACCGGTGAGGAAGAGGTCGCACCACCGCCCGAGGTGGCCGACGTCGCCACGCTGGCCGACTGGCTGGCGGCGCGTTCGCCGGGCCATGCCGCCGCCTTCGCCGACCGCACGCTGCTGCGGGCCGCCGTCAACCAGGACTTCGCCGCCTTCGACCATCCGGTGCGGGCCGGCGACGAGGTGGCGTTCTTCCCGCCGGTGACCGGAGGCTGAGGTGATCCGCGTTCAGGCCGAGGATTTCGATCCCGGTGCCGTTCTGGCCGAATTCACCGCCGGCAATGGCCGGGTGGGCGGAATCTGCGTGTTCGTCGGGCTGGTCCGCGACTTCCACGATGGCGATCCGGTGACCGCCATGACCCTGGACCATTATCCCGGCATGACCGAACGCCAGTTGGCCGCCATCGAGGCGGAGGCCCGGACGCGGTGGCCGTTGGTGGATGTGCTGGTCATCCATCGGGTCGGCCGCCTGGAGGCGGGGGCGCGCATCGTCCTGGTCGCCACCGCTGCCGCCCATCGCGCGGCGGCCTTCGAATCCTGCCAGTTCCTGATGGATTGGCTGAAGACCCGGGCACCGTTCTGGAAGCTGGAACACCGGCCCGACGGCGAGAACTGGGTCGCCGCCGCGGCGGAAGATGACGACCGGGCCGCCCGCTGGGATCCGCACCCCTGAGCAAAAGAAGGAGCGGCCGGCGCTTGGCCGGCCGCTCGATGGCCCGAATCTTTTGGGGGGAGGGGAGAACGATTCGGGCCGGGGGTCACATGGCGGCGGCAATCTTGGTCGCGCCGCGAGTCTCCAAGGTTGCCTGCCGGGCGCTGCGGGCGATTTCGGCGGTGGCCGCTCCCTGTTCCGCGATGGCTGCTGCGATGCAGCAGGAAACGCCGTTTGAACGTTCGATGGCGGTGTAGACGTCGCCGAGGGCCACCGTGGCCGCCCGCGCCGCCCGCTGGATGCCGGCGATCTGCCCGCCGATGTCCTCGATGGCGCAGACCGCCTGGTTGGCCAGGGTCTTGACCTCGCCGGCCGCCATCGCCAAGGTGTGGCCGGCTTCGCCGGCCCGCGCCGCCTCGATGGTGGCGTTCAGGGCCAGCAGATTGGTTTGCTGGGCGATGGTGCCGATCAATCCCACCACCGCGCCGATCCGCTCGGCTCGTTCCGCCAATCCGTCCACCAACTCGCTGGCCCTCAGGGCGTTGGTCATCGCATTATCGGCCATATTCCGGCCCGCCGAGATCTGCCGGGTGATCTCTTCGATGGCGGCCGCCAGCTGTGCCGCCGCAGCGGAGAGGTGCCCGAGCCCCGGTGAGCGGGTCGCGGGATCGAGGTCCCTGGTCACGGATGCGTTCATTGCCCATCCTCCCATTACCCTGGCGCGGTGCGGGAGAGACCTCTTGCCCACCGGCTGGCCGGCATATCGAGAAGACCCATACCAACGTCATGCGTCAATCTAGACGAAAGCGTATGGCTTCGTATAGGGCGACGAACGATCTAGACCAATGGGACCCGCGGAAACCGCCATTCCCTCACGGCGGTCTAGAACATTAGGAGAGGGGAGCGCCCAGACCCATTTGTTTGGCGAGCAGGGCCGCTTCGGTGCGGTTGCGCACCCCCAGCATGCGGGCCGCCGCGTTGAGGTGAACCTTGACGGTCGCCTCCGACAGGTTGAGGTGGCGGGCGATTTCCTTGTTGGATAGGCCGATGGAGACCAGCGACAGCACGGCCCGCTGGCGTGGTGTCAGGTGCAGTGGGCGCGCCGGGATGGTGACCTCGCCGCCGGAGAGGCCGGTCGCCATCGGCTGGCAGACTGCTCCGGTCGGCAGATAGGTGCCGCCGTCGAAGATCAGGCGCAGGGCGTTGAGAAAGGTTCGCTCGTCGCAGCGTTTGGGGACGAAGCCGACAATTCCCGCCGGTACCAGAGTGCGCACGACGTCGGGATCGTCGCTGGCGGACACCACGATGATCCGGGTTTCCGTCAGGCGTTGGACCAGGGCGGGAACGGCCGCTTTCCAGTCGCCGACGCCGGGCATGATCAGGTCCAGCAGCAGGAAATCCGGTGCGCGGCGATGGAGTTCGGCAAAAAGCTCGGTATAGTCCGCGGCCTCGCGCACTTCGGCAGCCGGCGCGGCCTCCAGCGTCATACGGATGACGGCGGCCCGGAGAATGGCATGGTCGTCAGCGACAATGATATCCATATCGACGCCGGCCTTCGGCTACACGCCATAAAACAATAGTATTGATCGCCAATTCCGGCAACGGAAAAGCCAATTGGCGAAATTTATTTACAGGAGAACAATGGCGTCGATATTTAAATCTGCGATTTTCTCGCATCCGTGGGGTGGGCGGTGGTGCGTCGGGCGGTCAGGCCTCGCGGATGCCCGCCAGGAAATGGTCCACTTCATAGCGCAGGGTCGCCGCCTCGCGCTGCATCTCCTCGATGGCGGCCAGCACCTGCTTGGCGGCCTCGTCGGTTTCCTGGATCGAGGCGCTGACTTCGGTGACGTTCTGGAACACTTCGTGCGTACCGCTCGCGGCATGGTCGATGTTGCGGGCGATTTCCTGGGTGGCCGCGCCCTGCTCCTCGATCGCCGCGGCGATGGCGGTGGTGATGCCGTCCATGGAGGAGATGGTGGTGTTGATGCCGCGGATGGCATAGACGGTCTGGTTGGTCTCGCGCTGGATGGTCGAAACCTGGGTCGAAATGTCCTCGGTGGCCCGCACCGTCTGGCGGGCGAGATTCTTGACCTCGGAGGCCACCACGGCGAATCCCTTGCCGGCTTCGCCGGCGCGGGCCGCCTCGACGGTGGCGTTCAGGGCCAGCAGGTTGGTCTGTTCGGCAATGCCGGTGATCATTTCAATGATTTCGCCGATCTTCTCGGCGGCGCCGGCCAGGCCATGCACCCGGCCGTTGACGTCCTCGGCTTCGCGGCTGGCGTCGGCGGCGACGGTGTTGGACATCCCCACCTGCTGGGCGATCTCGCTGATGGACGCGGACAATTCCTCGGCGGCGGCGGCGACCATGCGGACGTTCTCGTTGGCCTCGCTGGCGTGCTGGGCGGCCGAGCCGGCCCGCGACGAGGCGGAATCCGCACAGGCCACCATGCGCTGGGCGGTGTCGCTCATCCGCTGGGCGTTGACGCCGAGGGTTTCCAACACGCTGGCCACCGCGTGCTCAAAGCCGGCGATCAGTTCTTCCAGGCGGGCCATGCGGCGCTCGCGCGCCATGGCGGCCCGCTGCGCCTCGGCCTCCATCGCCTGCTTGGCGATGGTATTGTCCTTGAAGACCTGCACGGCGCGGGCGATATCGCCCACCTCGTCCTTGCGGTCCAGGGCCGGAACCTCGATGGCGGTGTCGCCGGCCGCCAACTGGCCCATGCGCGTGGTCATATCCTCGATGGGATGGGCGATCACCCGGCCCAGCAGCCAGCGTACCCCCAACACGGCGATGATCGTCGCCGCGATGCCGCAGCCGATCAGCCAGGTCAGGATGTTGCGCAGTTTGGCCAGGGATTCGGCGGTGGACAGGGACGAGGACAGGACGGCGATCACCTCGCCCTTCTTCAGGCCCATGCCTTCGCCGTGGCAGGTGAAGCACACCGGCTGGTTGGCGCCCTCGGTGACGCCGAGCACGATGGGATAGGAGTAGCGGTAGAAGCCGCCCACCATCCGGCCGACCGGATGCTTGGCGGCGAAGGCCTCGTCGTCGACCGCGTCGCGCGGCAGCTTGGGCTTGCGCTGGGGTTCGGCCTCGGCCATGTAGGCCTTCACCTTGGGGCTCCAGACGCTCCATACCTTGCCGGGATAGTCGATGTTGCGGCTGATGAACCAGTTGTTGAAGACCTGGATGCCGATATTCTGGGCGTCGTCGGGCCGCTTGGCCATCACGTTGACGATCAGGGCGTGGAGCGAGGTCATTTCGTTGACCGACAGCGCGCGCAAATGCCGCTCCATCTCGGCGCGTTCGAATCTGGCGATCCCCAGCACCACACTGGCCACCAAAACGATTACGCCGAGGCCGACCACGATCATGAAGCGACTGGTCAGCCGCAGGTCATTCCAGTTACGCACAGTCTACCCCCGGCTATCCCTTCGATGGCAGGACACCAACTAGAATTGCAGGGTAGTATGAATGGGGCGTTAAGGAAATACGCACTTTTTACCGTTCCCGAACGGGGGGAGGCGGTGCCTCCCCCGCCCGGTTCAGGCGCGGACCAAGGCCTCGTAATCGGTGATCAGCGCCCGGCTGACGTCGCCGGGGGTGAAGGTGTAGGGGCCGATCTCGCGCACCGGGGTCACTTCGGCGGCGGTGCCGGTCAGGAAGCATTCGCTGGCCTTGGCCATCTCGTCGGGCATGATCGCCCGTTCGGTCACCTTGAAGCCGCGCTTGCGCGCGATGTCGATCACCGTCTGGCGGGTGATGCCATTGAGGAAGCAGTCGGGCAGCGGGGTGTGGATTTCGCCGTCGATGACGAAGAACACATTGGCGCCGGTGGCTTCGGCCACCTGGCCGCGCCAGTCGAGCATCAGTGCGTCCTCGTAGCCCTGGGACTCGGCGGCATGCTTGCTCATGGTGCAGATCATGTAGAGTCCGGCCGCCTTGGCGGCGGTGGGGGCGGTCTGCGGATGGGGCCGGCGCCAGTCCGAGATGGCCAGACGGATGCCGCGCATGCGGGCTTCCGGCGACCAGTAGCTCGGCCATTGCCACACCGCGATGGCCACGTGGACCTTGGTGATCTGGGCGGCGACACCCATCATTTCGCTGCCGCGCCACGCTACCGGTCGGACGTAGCCGTCGACGATGTTGTTGGCGGCGATGGTCTGGCGGGTGGCCTCGTCCAGTTCCGCGGCGGAACAGGGCAGGGGCATGCCCATCAGCTGGCCCGACCTCACCAGGCGCTCGGAATGCTCGGTCAGCTTGAACACCTTGCCGCCGTAGACGCGCTCGCCCTCGAAGACGCACGACCCGTAATGCAGGCCGTGGGTCAGCACGTGGATCTTTGCGTCGCGCCAGGGGACCAGCTTGCCATCATGCCAGATGAAGCCGTCGCGATCGTCGAAGGGGATGACTGCCATGGGGGTTCGTTCCGTGCTCGTGAGTCAGAAAATTGCCTTTCGGACTTGCCTGATGTAACATTTTTAGGTCATATATGTCAACATGACTGACATAAAAACCGGCATCAATCCGTTGTTCCTCCGCGAGGAGGAGTTGCGACAGGGCATAGAGCTGCTGTTCTACGCCTATCGCGACTTCACCGCCGAGCCCGACGTCATCCTGGCCCAATATGGATTCGGCCGGGCCCACCATCGCGTCATCTATTTCGTCGGCCGCAATCCGGCGATGACGGTGTCCGAATTGCTGGGTATCCTCAGGATCACCAAACAGTCGCTGTCGCGGGTGCTGGGCCAGTTGGTCGAAGAGGGCTTCATCACCCAGCGGCCGGGCACCAGGGACCGTCGCCAGCGGCTGCTGGAGTTGACCGAAAAGGGCATCGAACTGGAGCGCCAGCTGACCGAACGCCAGCGCACCCGCTTCGCCCGCGCCTATCGCGAGGCCGGCGCCGAGGCGGTGGAGGGATTCCGCAAGGTGATGCGCGGCCTGATCGACGAGGTCGACCGGCCGCGCTTCCCCGGCCGGCGGTAGGAGGGGCGCCATGGACGACACGCCGCACGTCCTGGTGGTCGATGACGATGCAAGGCTGCGCGAGCTTCTGCGCAAGTACCTGTCGGACAACGGCTACGTGGTCGCCACCGCGGCCGACGCGGCCGATGCCCGCGCCAAGCTGGCCGCCCTGGCGGTGGACCTGATCGTGCTGGACGTGATGATGCCGGGCGAGGACGGCCTGGCCCTGACCCGCGCCTTGCGCGCCGACGGCGGGCCGCCGATCCTGCTGCTGACCGCCATGGGCGAGGTGGACGACCGCATCCGCGGCCTGGAGAGCGGCGCCGACGATTACCTCGCCAAGCCTTTCGAGCCGCGGGAACTGCTTCTGCGCATGGCCAGCATCCTGCGGCGCGTGCCGCGTGCCGAGGCGGTCCGCGTCCTGCGTCTGGGCGCCTTCACCTGGGACCCGGAGCGGTCGGAACTGCGCAAGGGGAGCGAAGCCGTCCGGCTGACCACCGCCGAAAGCCAGTTGCTGGACATCCTGGCCGAGGCGGCCGGCACGGTGGTGGAACGCGATGACCTGGCGGCGCGCACCGGCACCGCCGCCAATCCCCGCGCCGTCGACGTCCAGGTCACCCGCCTGCGCCGCAAGCTCGAGGACGACCCGCGCAATCCCCGCTACCTGCAAACGGTGCGCGGCCAGGGATACATGCTGAGGCCCGACTGATGCCCTCCCTCGGCCGGCTGATGAAGACCCTGCTGCCGCACGGCCTGCTCGGCCGGTCGCTGATGATCATCGTCACCCCGCTGATCCTGATGCAGATGGTGTCAGCCTACGTCTTCTACATGAGCCATTGGGAGAATGTCGCCAAGCGGCTGGCCGAGGACGTGGCGGGCGACATCGCGGCGGTGATCGATGATATGGACGCCTTCCGCGATCCCGCCACCCGCTTCAAGGTACTGGGTATCGCCGCCGCTCGCATGGAGCTGGACATTCGGTTCGAGGAGAACGGCATCCTGCCCAACGTGCCGCTCCACCGGCCCAGGGGCATCCTGGAAAAGACCCTGTACCAGGGGCTCGACAACGCGCTGCAGCGCCCCTATCAGGTGGATGCCACCAGCTACGAACGGGAAGTGGCCATCCGCATCCAGCTCTCCGACGGGGTGCTGGAGGTGTTCGTGCCGCGCAAGCGGCTGTTCAGCTACACCATCTATGTCTTCCTGCTGTGGACGCTGGGCACCGCCATGCTGCTGCTGGGGGTGGCCACCGTGTTCATGCGCAACCAAGTGCGCTCGGTCCGCCGCCTGGCCACCGCCGCCGACCGTTTCGGCCGCGGGCTCGATTCCCCCAATTTCAAGCCGGAAGGGGCGACCGAGGTGCGCCAGGCCGCCCAGGCCTTCAACCAGATGCGCGAGCGGATCGTGCGCCAGATCCAGCAGCGCACCGAAATGCTGGCCGGCGTCTCGCACGACCTGCGCACGCCCCTGACCCGCATGAAGCTGCAACTGGCGCTGATGGGCGAGGCCGACGGGGTGGCCGACCTGGCCGAGGACGTGGCGGAAATGGAGCGGATGGTCGAGGGCTACCTGGCCTTCGCCCGCGGCGAGGGGGGCGAGGTGCCCCAGGTCGCCGATTTGGCCGGCCTGGTGGCCGAGGTGGCCGGCCGCTTCCTGCGCCAAGGCCGGGCGGTGGACGTGCACAGCGAGGGCGAATTGGCGATGTCGTTCCGCCCGCACGCCATGGCCCGCGCGCTCGGCAACCTGATGGGCAACGCCGTGCGCTACGCGCCGCATGTGCGGGTCCGGGTGGGCCGGCGCCGGGACGCTGCCGAGATCGTCGTCGACGACGACGGCCCCGGCATCCCGCCCGACCGGCGGGAAGAGGTGTTCAAACCCTTCACCCGGCTGGAATCGTCGCGCAATCCCCAGACCGGCGGGGTCGGGCTGGGCCTGACCATCGCCCGCGACGTGGTGCGCAGCCACGGGGGCGACATCCTGCTGGAGGATTCGCCCCTGGGCGGCTTGCGGGCGCGGGTGCGGCTGCCGTTGTAACCCCCCCCTGCAAAAGGCGTCCCTTCGCTCCGCCGGCCACAACCTCGGAAACAGTCCTGTTGCCGGGCCCAAACTGGTCCAACTCGCCCGCGGCCGGTATCTGTGGATGATCGGTGACGGCGATCTTCTGGAAGAGGGGGCTCCGGCCAGTGTTCTGGCGGCGCGCGAAGACGAGCCGGACTATCTTGTCCTTAACCATACCGGCTATGATGGAAATCCCGAAGTCCTCGGAACGGCCCGGCAAGTGCCGGCTTCTGAGAAATGCCCATGTCCGTCGCAACACGCGCCGGCTGATTCGCACTGCGCCATCCGTCGCGTGCTGATGAAGCGGGCTGCCGGACGATTCCGCCCCCGCCCCACAGAAAAAAGGCGAGGGGGTGTCCCCTCGCCTTGGCGTCAGGCGGCGGCTGCCGCCATCAGTACATGTGCTGGCCGCCGTTGACCGACAGCGTCGAACCGGTGATGAAATCGGCGTTGTCGGCGATCAGGAACATCACCGCGCGCGCGATGTCCTCCGAGCGGCCCAGGCGGCCGGCCGGGATCTTGGCGATGATCTTTTCCAGCACGGCCGGCGGCACGGCGCGGACCATGTCGGTATCGACATAGCCGGGGGCGATGGCGTTCACCGTGACGTTCTTGGCGGCGCCTTCCTGGGCCAGGGCCTTGGTGAAGCCGTGGATGCCCGACTTGGCGGCGGCATAATTGACCTGGCCGTACTGGCCGGCCTGGCCGTTGATCGAGCCGATGTTGACGATGCGGCCGAAGCCGCGGTCACGCATGCTTTCGATGCACAGCCGCGCCATGTTGAAACAGCTGGTCAGGTTGGTGTGAATCACCTCTTCCCACATCTGGTAGGACATGCGGTGCAAGGTGGCATCGCGGGTGATGCCGGCGTTGTTGATCAGAACCTCGACCGGCCCGTGGTCGTGGGTGATCTTCTGCACCGCGGCTTCGCACTCGGCGAAGTTGGACACGTCCCAGCGCAGGGCGGGGATGCCAGTCTCTTCGGTGAATTGCCGGGCGGCCTCGACATTGCCGAAATAATTGGCCACGACCTTATAACCCGCATCCTTGAGCGCCACGGAAATGGCGCGACCGATGCCGCGGGTGCCACCGGTAACAACTGCTACGCGACCCATATTATTCTCCTTAGGTCTTATGCCCGTTTCCACCCCGTTGAAAACGGGAAGCCGCCGGGCGGACGCGGCTTCCCGATCCCGTATGCGCCCTTAGCGCTCGACGCACATGGCGATGCCCATGCCACCGCCGATGCACAGCGTGGCCAGACCCTTCCGGGCGTTGCGCCGGCCCATTTCATGCAGCAGGGTCACCAGCACCCGGCAGCCCGAGGCGCCGATGGGGTGGCCCAGCGCGATGGCGCCGCCATTGACGTTGACCTTGGCCCCGTCCCAGCCCATGCGCTGGTTGACGGCGATGGCCTGGGCGGCAAAGGCCTCGTTGGCCTCGATCAGGTCCAGGTCGCCCACCTTCCAGCCGGCCTTGGCCAGGGCCTTCTGCGAGGCGGGAATCGGCCCGGTGCCCATGACCTTGGGCTCGACGCCGGCGGTGGCCCAGCCGGCGATGCGGGCCAGCGGCTTGAGGCCACGGCGGTCGGCCTCGGCGGCGGTCATCAGCACCACGGCGGCGGCGCCGTCATTGATGCCCGAGGCGTTGCCGGCGGTGACCGTTCCGGTCTTGTCGAAAGCGGGCTTCAGCTTGGCCAGGGCTTCGATGGTGGCGCCCAGGCGCGGGAATTCGTCGGTGTCGAACTGCTTTTCCTCGCGCTTCACGACGATCTTCACCGGGGTGATCTCGTCCTTGAAGCGGCCGGCCTTGATGGCGGCCTCCGCCTTGTGCTGGCTGGACAGGGCGAATTCGTCCTGCATTTCGCGGCTGAGGCCGAATTCCTTGGCAACGTTCTCGGCGGTCACGCCCATGTGGTAGCTGTTGAAGACGTCGGTCAGCCCGTCCTTGATCATGGTG
>JAKAFA010000285.1 GCA_021818185.1 Pseudomonadota bacterium
CGACATTCGCTGCGCCTGCCCGCCGCGATGCTGAAGAAGGGCCGGGTGCTGACCGCCGCCGACGTCACCATGTTGCGGGCGGCCGGCATCAACTTCGTCACCGGCGCCCGCCTCGAGGCGGGCGATCTGGGCGAGAACGCGGCGGCCGAGTTGCTGGGCGCCGCCCTGGCCGGAAGCGGAGTGCGCTGCAACCAGCCGTTTTCCGGCCGCTGCACCCTGCTGGCCGCGACGCCGGGGGTGGTGGCCATCGACCGCGACCGGCTGGACCGGCTGAATTCGGTGGACGAGGCGGTGACGGTATCCACGGTGCCGCCCTACGAAGTGGTGGCGCCGCGCCAGATCCTCGCCACCGTCAAGATCATCCCGTTCGGCGTGGACCGGCGGGTCATCGAGGCCTGCGCCGCCTTCGCCACCATGGGCGGCCCGCTCATCGCCGTCCATCCCTTCCGGCCGCTGAAGGCGGCGCTCGTGCTGACCACCCTGCCCGGCCTGAAGCCGGCGACCCTGACCGCCGCCGCCGCGGCGACCCGCGCCCGCATCGCCGCCCTGGGCGGCACGGTGGCGTGGGAGTGGCAATGCCCGCACGAGGTGGGCGCCGTCGAGCGGACCATCGCCCGCGCCCTGGCGGCGGGGGCCGGCCTGGTGCTGATCGCCGGCGCCTCGGCCACGGTGGACCGCCGCGATGTGGTGCCCGCCGCCATCGTCAAAGCCGGCGGCGCCATCGACCATTTCGGCATGCCGGTCGATCCCGGCAATTTGCTGTTGCTGGCCCATATCGGCACCGCGCCGGTGGTCAACCTGCCGGGCTGCGGCCGCTCGCCCAAGCCCAACGGCCTGGATTGGGTGCTGCGCCGCCTGGCCGCCGGGCTGCCGGTGCGGCCCGCCGACATCATGCGCATGGGAGCCGGCGGCCTGCTCAAGGAGGTGCATCCCGTCGACGAGCGCATCCTCCAGCCCCGCGAGCCGCGGGTGGCGGCGGTGGTGCTGGCGGCCGGGCGCTCGGCCCGGATGGGCGGCAACAAGATGCTGGCCGAACTGGGCGGCAAGCCGCTGGTCGCCCGCGCCGTCGAGGCGGCCCTCGGCGCCGGCCTCGCCCCCGTGGTGGTGGTCACCGGCTGGCAGGCCGACGAGGTCGAGGAAGCCCTTCCCGCCTGCGACGTGCTGGCGGTGCGCAATCCCGATTTCGCCGAAGGCATGGCCGGCTCGCTGGCCCGCGGCCTGGCCGCCCTGCCGGCCGACGTCGATGCCGCGCTGATCCAACTGGCCGACATGCCGCGCGTCACCTCGGGCCACCTCCTGCGGCTGAAGGCCGCCTTCGACCCCGACGAGGGCCGCGCCATCTGCGTGCCGACCTTCGGCGGCAGGCGCGGCAACCCGGTGCTGTTCGCCCGTGAGTTTTTCGGCGAAATGGAATCGCTGTCGGGCGATACCGGCGCCCGCCGCCTGCTGGCCGACCACGCCGAGCGGGTCTGCGAGGTGGCCATGGACGACGATTCCGTGCTGGCCGACATCGACACCCCTGCCGACCTTGAGGCCGAGCGCGGGCGGGAATGACCGGCCCGGCGGATTCGCCGCATCCGCTTGCATCGCCAACGCTTTCGTGTATAGTCCGCCGCTTCCGATCCCTTGCCGGTCTGCGAGGCAGGCCGGCTATGCTCCGTCCCGTGGTGGGAGGGGGAAGAGAAAAGCCGGAAGGGGAAAAGAGAATGTCGTTGTACGAGTGCGTGATTCTCGCGCGCCAGGAAGTCTCGGGCCAGCAGGTCGAGACCCTGACCGAAGAGATGACCAATGTGATCACCCAGGGCGGCGGCCAGGTTACCAAGAAGGAATATTGGGGCCTGCGCAACCTCACCTACCGCATGAAGAAGAACCGCAAGGCTCACTACGTGCTGCTCAACGTCGATGCGCCGTCTCCCGCCGTGAAGGAGATGGAGCGTCAGATGAGCATCAACGAAGACGTGCTGCGCTACCTGACCATCCGCGTCGACACGCTGGAGGAAGGCCCCAGCGCGATGATGCAGGCCAAGTCGGGCCGCGAGGAGCGCGAGGGCCGCGAAGGTCGGGGCGACCGTCCCCGCCGCGATTTCCGCGAGGGCGGTTTCCGCGGCGACCGCGAGGAGCGTCCGCGTCGTGAGGGAGGTGAGTGATGGAAGGCAAGACCATGGGTGGCGATCGTCCCCGTCCCGCCGGCGGCGGCCAGCGCCGGCCGTTCTTCCGCCGGCGCAAGACCTGCCCGTTCTCGGGCGAGAACGCGCCGAAGATCGACTACAAGGACGTCAAGCTGCTGCAGCGCTTCATCTCGGAACGCGGCAAGATCGTGCCGTCGCGCATCACCGCGGTGTCGGCCAAGAAGCAGCGCGAACTGGCGCAGGCCATCAAGCGCGCCCGCTTCCTGGGCCTGCTGCCCTACGTCGTGAAGTGAGGCCGGTGCCCCGGTGACGGGTTTCTCCCCGTGACGGGACGCATCGGCCTGCCGCTGGCGGCAGGGTTGACGGCATCGTTGCTGTTCCTGTCGATGACGCGCGGCATGCCCAACGGGACGCTGCTCGGCTTCTTCGCCTCTCTGCCGCTGATGATGGCGGGACTGGGGCTGGGCCAGGCGGCGGCACTGGGGGCGGCCGTGGTCGGTGCCATAGCGGTCGGACTGGTCCAGGGAGGCAGCTTCGGCCCCACCTTCCTGGCGATGGCCGGCCTGCCGGCCCTGGTGGTGGCCAACCGCGCCCTGTCGTCGCGCCCCGGCGCCGACGGCAGCCGCGAGTGGTCCGCACCGGGCGACGTGCTGGGGTGGCTGACCCTGGCGACCATGGCTCTGTGCCTGGTGGTGGTGGCGCTGCTGCCCCACCATCCGGGCGGAGTCCACGGCTGGGTCGATCAGTCGGTTTCCCACACGCTCGACGTGCTGGGCGAGCCGCTGAGCCCGGCCGAGCGCCGGACGGCAATCGAGGTCCTGGGGACCGCGCTGCCGGCTATGGCGATGAGCGTCTGGGTGGTGATGGCGGCGGTCAATGCCGTCGTGGCCCAAGCGGTACTGGCGGCAACCGGGCACAACCGGCGTCCGCCCCCCGCCTACGGCGCGCTGGACCTGCCCGACTGGCTGTTGCCGGTGGCGGTAGCGATGGCGGCGGCGGGACTGGTGGGCCAGGGCAGCCTGGGCTACGTCGCCGGCAACCTGGCGGCGGCGGCGCTTCTGCCCTTCGCCTTCCTCGGGGTGGCGACGGTGCATCGGGCGCTGGCGGCACGGCCGGGGGCCCGTCTGGGGTTGGTGGCGCTGTACGGTTTTCTGGTCCTGGGTTTCGTTTGGGTGATGCTGCCCGCGGCCGGCCTGGGACTGGTGAAGTTTCTGCAGACGAGGTTACGCCGACGCGCGGCAAGCGGCGGCGGCAAGGAGGAATGAGATGGAAGTCATCCTGCTCGAAAGGATCGAGTCACTCGGTCAGATGGGCGACGTGGTCAACGTCAAGCCCGGCTATGCCCGCAACTTCCTGCTGCCGCAGAAGAAAGCTCTGCGGGCCAGCAAGGACAACCTGACCTATTTCGAAAAGCAGCGCGCCCAGCTTGAGGCGGCCAACCTGAAGCGCCGCGAGGAAGCCCAGGCGGTCGCTGCCAAGATGGACGGCGTCAAGGTGCTGATCGTCCGCCAGGCCGGCGAAAGCGGCCAGCTCTACGGCTCGGTGTCGGGCCGCGACCTGGCCGATGCCATCAAGGCGGCGGGCTACACCATCGAACGGCGCCAGGTGGCCCTGGACACCCCCATCAAGACCCTGGGCACCTACACCGTGCGTGTGGCGCTGCATCCCGAGGTGTCGGTGAACGTCCAGGTCACCATCGCCCGCTCGCAGGAAGAGGCGGAACGCGCCGCCGCCGCGGCGGCCGAAGCCGAAGCCGAAGCCGCCGAGCCGGCTGCCGAGGACGTGGTGGCCGAAGAGGCCGCGACCGAAGAGTAGGGCTATTCCCGCGGCCCCGCCCTCGGGCCGGGCCGCGGCTGCCTTGCGGCTTCATAGGGTTCTGCCCATTTCTCCTCCGCTGGCCGCCGGCGGAGGATGCGATGCTGCTTGCCGCGCTGCTCGCCCGCCTGTTCCGGCGGGGCGAGCTGACCCTGATCGATGCCGACGGACATCGGCACCGCTTCGGCGGCACCCCGCTGCCCGACGTTCCTCCGGTCACCATCCGCCTGCACGACCGCCGCCTGCATTGGCGTCTGCCGCTTAATCCGGGCCTGGCGGCCGGCGAGGCCTATGCCGACGGCACCCTCACCGTCGAGCGCGGCAGCCTGCGCGACCTGCTGG
>JAKAFA010000047.1 GCA_021818185.1 Pseudomonadota bacterium
CCCATACTGAGAACCGCTGCCGATTGCCGGGCCGCGTCCTCGAAATCGGCGACGTCGCGCAGGATGCCGAGGGCCCGCGTGGCAAGCGCCTGCCCGACGGGGGTCATCAGCACATGGTGACGGCTGCGCTCGACCAGCATCACCCCCAGCGCCTCCTCCAGGCCGCGAATCTGGGCGCTGAGCGCCGGCTGGGTGATGTGGCAGCGCTGGGCCGCGCGGCCGAAATGCCGCGTCTCCGCCACTGCCACCAGGCATTGCAACTGTCGCAAGGATATCATGGGATCATGATAGGAAATTTTTATCACCGATACAATTTCAATCTATTTGCCGAATAGGACCGCCAACCCTAAGTTATCGATGCGGCGACAGCGGACCCGGCGCCGCGGGAGGGATCGCACCGTGACCCCGCAAGCCTGGCTTCTGATCGCGTTCGTCGCCCTGACCGCCACCCTGCTGGCGCTGGATCTGGGCGTGTTCCGCCGCCGCAGCCACGTCGTCACCGTAAGGGAAGCCCTGGCCTGGAGCGCGGCGTGGATCGGCTGCGCGCTGGCCTTCAATCTTGCCCTGCTTCCCTGGCGCGGCACCGATGCCGCCCTGCAATTTCTGACCGGCTATCTGATCGAGTTGTCGCTTTCGGTCGACAACCTGTTCGTCTTCCTGCTGCTGTTCGGCCAGTTCGCGGTCCCGCCGGCGCTACAGCACCGGGTGCTGTTCTGGGGTGTGCTGGGAGCCATCGTCATGCGGGTGGCGATGATCGCGGCCGGCGCCACCCTGATCGTCCGGTTTCATTGGATCCTGTACCTGTTCGGCGCTTTCCTGGTGACGAGCGGGGCGCGCATGCTGCTGCCGCGCAAGGCGGCGGTCCGGGCCGCCGAACCGCCCCTGGTCGGCTGGCTGCGCCGGCACCTGCCGGTCAGCGAGGCCTATGCGGACGGACGCTTCATGGTCCGCGTCGATGGCCGGCGGATGGTCACGCCGCTGTTCATCGTACTGGTGGCCATCGAATTGTCCGACCTGATGTTCGCGGTGGATTCGGTGCCGGCCATCTTCGCCGTCACCACCGATCCCTTCCTGGTGGCGACCTCCAACATCTTCGCCATCCTGGGCCTGCGGTCGCTCTATTTCGCGCTGGGCGGCCTGGCGGAACGGCTCCGCTACCTGAAGACCGGCCTCGCCGTCGTGCTGTTGTTCATCGGCGGCAAGATCCTGGTGGCCGGCATCTATCCCATCCCCACCATCCTGGCGCTGGCGATCACTGCGGCCATCCTGGCCGCGGCGGTGGTCGCCTCGCTCGTCGGGACCCGCGGCCGCACGCTCCCGGCAGATGACCTCCCCCCCAACCCCATTCAAAGAGGAAAGCCATGATCTCCCACGATCGCACCCAGGCCCAATGGGCCGCGGGCACCGCTGCGGGGACGTTCGACCAGGCGCTCCGGCGGCATATGCTGCGGGTCTACAACGTCATGATGCTGGGCCTGGCGCTGACCGGCGGGATCGCCGCCCTGGTGGCGGCAACGCCGGCGCTTTACGGCCCGATCTTCGGCACGCCGCTGAAATGGGTGGTGATGCTGGCCCCCCTCGCCTTCGTCGCCGTGCTGTCGTGGCGGTTCGAGCAGTTGTCGGCGACGGGGCTCCAGGCGCTGTTCTGGGCGTTTTGCGGCGTAATGGGGCTGTCCATGGCCTCGGTGTTCCTTGTGTTCACCGGAACCAGCATCGCCCGGGTGTTCTTTATTGCCGCCGCCATGTTTGCCGGCACCAGCCTTTACGGCTACACCACCCGGACCGATCTGTCGAAGCTGGGGTCGTTCCTGATGATGGGTCTGATCGGCATCGTCGTCGCGGGCCTGGTCAACCTGTTCCTCGGCTCCAACATGATCCAGTTCGTGGTGTCGGTCCTGGGCGTGGTGATCTTCACCGGGCTGGCCGCCTACGACACCCAGCGCATCAGGGAGGACTTCTCCGAGAGCTACGGCCGGGAGACCCAGAGCAAGCTGGCGGTGATGGGCGCGCTGTCGCTGTACCTGAGCTTCCTCAACCTGTTCCAGATGCTGCTGCAATTGCTGGGGCAGCGCGAGGAATAGGCAGGTGCCGGAACCGAGCGGGACAAGGGATTGGGCAATGGAGACGGCGGACATGCCCCCTGGCGGGGAGAATGATTGCGGGCACCGGCACCACCGAAGGCTTGACCGCGCCCTCGGCCGCTGGGAGCGCCGCCTGCCCCAGCCAATCGCCGCGCTTCTGCGCGCCCTGCGCGCGCCTTCGGCGGCCTGGCTGCGGGGGGGGATCGGCATCCTGCTGCTTCTCGGCGGCCTGTTCAGCTTCCTTCCGGTGCTGGGGCTGTGGATGCTGCCGCTCGGCCTGATCCTCCTCGCCTACGACATTCCCCTGCTGAAACGGCCGGTGGGCCGGGCACTGGTCGGCGGCGAGCGGCTGTGGCGGACCTGGCGCCGCCGTGCCGCCGCCCGCCGCCGGTCTCAATGCGAGCGGTGACTGGCGAAGGCCAACCGGTCGAGAACCCCCATCAGGACGGCGGACACCACGAAGGTCAGGTGCATCACCACCAGCCAGAGCAATTTGTCGTCGGGAGTGGCCTCGGCATTCATGAACGCCCGCAGCAGGTGGATCGAGGAAATCGCCACGATGGATGCCGCCACCTTCAGCTTGAGCGTCCCCGCGTCCAGCCGCCCCATCCAGGTCAGGGCTTCGCCGCCTTCGCCGGTGTCGATGCGCGACACGAAATTCTCGTAGCCCGAGATGATGACCATCATCAGCAGGTTGGTCACCAGGACCAGATCGATCAGCGACAGCGCCGACAGCACCAGATCCTGTTCCCTCATCTCCAAGAGATGGGCGCCGGAATGGAACACTTCCTGGAAGAATTTGACGGCGAAGGCGACCAGCAGCAGGGTCAGGCCGAAATAAAGTGGCGCCTGTATCCAGCGGCTGCCGAACAGAAAGCGTTCGAGATAGCGTTCGATCATGGGCACCCCCGGCGATCACCAATCGCCGTCATTTTTACCGGGAAGCGACGTGGGCCGTCCATATCAAACGGATGACGCCGCCCAGCCCGCCCCGGCAGGCCCGCCCGAGGACCGGAGTCCGGCCGCCTCCACCGATCGCCCGTCCGGCCTACCGGTATGCGACCGGTCCGGCTGGTCGAACCAAAACGCGAAAGTCTGGCGCGGAATGGATCGCCTTTCGCGCCGCTGACGCCCGGCTTGGGCATCGCCATCTCCCTGCGGAGCGCCGCGCCGGACAGTCGGCGAGGCCGCCCCACCAAGGGAGGGTTCCCGATGGTTACCAGGCTTGCCGCCTTCGCGCTGCTGCTGGCCGCCCCTCCCACCCTGACGGCGGCGCCCCATGCCCGGCCGGCCGACACGGTCTGCGCCGACCACGACCAGTTGGTCCAGTCGCTGGCCGATCAATACAAGGAATCCCCGCGCGAGGTGGGACTGACCGGCAATGGCGACGTGGTGGAATTGACCACCACCGCCGACGGCCGGACCTGGACGCTGCTGATCACCCGCTCGGACGGGACCGCATGCATCATCGCCGCCGGCGAGGCCTGGCGGGACGAGCCTGCCGACGCCAAGGGCCAGCCGATCTGAACCGATCCCGCCCTATTGCCGGAAAATGGGATTGAGGATGTGGTCGCCGGCATGGATGCCCAGGCGGGCGGCGGCACCGCCATTGATTTCGAGCACCGCCCGCACCGGCCCCGGCGACGAGATGATGGCCAGCGACTGGGGAACGGCCCGCTCGGTAATCCCCACCACGCGGCCGTCGCCGGCGATGAACACCATGTCCAGCGGGATCAAGGTGTTCTTCATCCACATGCTGACCGGCTGGTCGCTGCCGAAATCGAACAGCATGCCGGCATCGGCCGCCAGCGACCGGCGGTACATCAGCCCTTGCCGCAGTTGGTCGGGGGTCGTCGCCATTTCGACATCCATCGCCCGGCGGGCACCGGCGGCCGACACCACCTCGATCCGCGACCGGCCGAACTCGACCGGCGCCTGCGCCTGCGCCGCCGCCCCGCCGGCCAGCAGAACCGCCACCATCAGCATCACCACCCGCAAGGCCGCCATATTCGCCTACTCCTTCGCTGCCGCGCCATGGTGCGCCGGGCCACGCGGCACGGCAAGGCCGTCATCGCTATAGGATTTATATCCTGCGACTGCCGGACCGGCCGATCGGCGACGGTCCGGCCCGTCCGGGCGGCGATTTCACCGCCTCCGTCAGCTCACCCGGGCTTTCCGGCGGCAATCGGCCATCACCGTGATTTGCATAAAATTCTTCCCAATTTCGACAATAATACCCCGCGTATTTGCCGAACAAAAACCACAATACTTAAGGCTGATATTCCTGTTTATCTTACAGTTCCGTTGAGTTATAGTGTCTATCGTTCGGTGATGCTGAAGTCCTTCGGACATCGTCGAAAGATCTGAGGGGGGCCTTCCCGCCCATCCCCAACCCCCCGAAGGGGAAACGCCGCCCGAGAGGCGGCGTTTCTTTTGGCTATCCTTCCAGGCGATGGCTGGACAGCAACTGTGCCAGTTCCACTGCGGTCTTCACCCCCATCTTGGCGAAGACGTTGGCGCGGTGAACTTCCACCGTCCGCATGGAGATGCCCAGTTCGTCGGCGATGATCTTGTTGAGCCGTCCGGCCAGCACCTGTTCCATGACCTGGCGTTCGCGCGGGCTCAGGCCGGCCAGCCGCTGGGCCACCGAGGCGCTGCCCGCCTCGTCCCGGCGGCGTTTGGCATCCCAGTCGAGAGCCTCCAGCACCCGGTCGACCAGTTCGTTATCGTTGAACGGCTTTTCCACGAAGTCGCGCGCCCCTTTCTTCAGGGCGCTGACCGCCATGGGCACGTCGCCGTGGCCGGTCAGGAAGATGACCGGCAGCCGGCAGCCGGCATCGCGCAAGCGGTCGAACAACTCGATGCCGCTCATGCCGTGCATGCGGATGTCGAGCAGCAGGCAGCCGGCCAGACCGGTGTTCCATTCGGCCAGGAAGTCCTCGGCCGAGGCAAAGCCGCGGGCGGCGACGCCACGCGACCGGAACAGCCAGCCCAGCGCGTCGCGGATCGCCTCGTCGTCGTCGACGACGAACACCGTGCCGGCCATCACGCGGCCTCGCGCGGCAGGGTGAAGCGGAACAGGCTGCCGCCGCCCGGGGCCGGTTCGTGCCACAGGCGACCGCGGTGGAATTCGATGATCGACCGGCAGATGTTAAGGCCCATGCCCATGCCCTCGGCCTTGGTGGTGTAGAACGGCTGGAACAGCTGCGCCGCGCCCTCGGCAGGGATGCCCGGCCCGTGATCGGCGACGCCCACCACCACCTCGGACGGAGTGGCCGCCACCGTCACCTCGATCCGGCGGTCGCGGGGGGCGGTGGCGGCCATGGCCTCGATGGCGTTGCGGGCCAGGTTCAGCATCACCTGCTCCAGCAGGATGCGGTCGGCCAGCACCATCGGCTCGCCCTCGGCCGGCCGCAGGTCGAGGGCGACGCCATGCTTGCGGGCGTCGGCCTCGATGAAGGACAGCGCCCCGGACACCAGGGCGTTGACGCCGCAGGGCGCCATTTCCGGTTCGCGCTTGCGCACGAACTCGTGGACGCTGCGGATGATCTGCCCGGCGCGGCGGGCCTGAACCCCCAGCTTGCCCAGCGCCCCTTCCAGTTCGGCGGCGGTCCAGTCGGCGGCCGCCAGGCGATTGAGGCAGCCGGTGGTGTAGCTGGCGATGGCCGAGAGCGGCTGGTTCAACTCGTGGGCCAGGGTCGAGGCCATCTCGCCCATGCTGATCAGCCGGGCGGTGCGTTGCAGGCGCTCCTGGTGCTGGCCGGCCAATTCCTCGGCACGCTTGCGCTCGGTAATGTCGAGCACCGACGCCATCCAGCCGGTATGCCGGCCCGAGGCATCGATCAGCGGCGCCTCGTACACCAGCGCCCAGAACGTCGCGCCGTCGCGGCGACGGAAGCGGATTTCGAAACCGTCGGGCGGCGCCTCGCCGCGCATGAGGCGCTGGTGCATGGCCACCGTGTTCTCCATGTCCTCGGGCAGCCAATAGGGCATGGGCGGCCGGCGGCCGACCATATCCTCGGCACTCCAGCCGACCATGCGGCAGAAGGCGGGATTGACGTAGACGATCCGCCCCTCCAGGTCGCGGGCCCGCATGCCCACCGTGAGGGAATCCTCCATGGCCTTGCGGAAGGCGTGCTCCTGGCTGAGGGCCTGCTCGGCGGCGACCCGGTGGGCCAGGTGGCGGCGCACCGCCCATAGCGACCAGGCCGACAGCAGCGCCAGCCCGAAGATGGAGGCGGCGATGACGTTGCGCGGCAGGTCCGAGGGGCTGGAATGCAGGGTTGCCACCAGCGACAGGCCGTGGCCGGGCGGCTCGAAGGGGATGGTGTGGCTGGGGCCGGGAGCCGCGGCAGTCACCCGGGTAGTGCCGCCCAGCACCGCGCCGTCGACATCGACCATTTCGACGCGGGTGCGGCTGGCCACCCACCACGGCACCTGCTTGGCCAGCAACTGCTCGATGGACACCACCCCCACCACCATGCCGGCGAAGCGGCCGGCGCGATGGATGGGGGCGTCGATCTCGAACACCCAGCCCAGGCCGGCGGCGCGGTAGGGAGCGGAATAGACCGGCTCGCCCAGCGAGCGGGCCAGGCGGAAGGCGCCATCCCAGGGCGGCACCTCGCCCGGGGACGGGCGAGGACCGGTTTCCGACGGCGGCTCGGAGCGGAGCTGCCCGCCGCCGGCGTCGCGCACCACCACCCGCTGGACCTCGGGCTGGTCGGCGGCCAGCACCTGGGCGGCGGCGGCGAAGCCCGCCGGGCCGAGGGTGCCGTCGCCCAGCTCCTTGGCCATGCGCGCCAGCTTTTCCTCGTCGGAATTCAGGTGGAAATGCAGGGTCTGCTCGACCCACAGGATGTCCTTGATGACGGTGACCTGCTCCTCCTCGACCCGGCCGCGATGAAGCAGCCACAGCAGGACGGCCAGCAGCACGGCGATCAGCACGGTGGCGACGATGGGCATCGCCTCGACCGCCGCCCGCCGCCCCGCCGCCGCCGCACCCCCGCTCCCGCTCCCGATCCCGCTCCCGATCCCGCCCGCCACCCCGACCTCGCCCCGACCTTCGGATTTCCACAGGTAGCCTATGCCCCCAATCTTCCCGAAATTATCACCTTTCGCGCAGAGCGTAATCCATAGGGAGGAAAACCAATGCGAACCAAGACGTTCCTGGCCAAGACGTTCCTGGCCAAGACGGTGCTGGGCTGCCTGCTGGCGGCGTGCCTGGGCACCGGCGCGGCGCTGGCCGACGACCAGGCGCCGATCATCATCAAGTTCAGCCATGTCGTCGCCGCCGACACCCCCAAGGGCAAGGGCGCCGAGATGTTCAAGAAGCTGGCCGAGGAGCGCACCCACGGCCGCGTCAAGGTCGAGGTCTATCCCAACTCGCAGCTCTACAAGGACAAGGAAGAAATCGAGGCCCTGCAACTGGGCGCCGTCCAGATGCTGGCCCCGTCGCTGGCCAAGTTCGGCCCGCTGGGCGTCAGGGAATTCGAGGTCTTCGACCTGCCCTACATCTTCCCCAACACCCAGGTGCTGCGCGCCGTCACCGACGGCCCCATCGGCGCCAGCCTGCTGAAGAAGCTGGAAAGCAAGGGCATCCTGGGCCTGGCCTATTGGGACAACGGCTTCAAGATCATGAGCGCCAACCGCCCGCTCATCAAGCCCGAGGACCTGCACGGCCTGAAGATGCGTATCCAGTCGTCCAAGGTGCTGGACGCCGAGATGCGCCAGTTGGGTGCCCTGCCGCAGGTGATGGCCTTCTCGGAAGTCTATCAGGGCCTGCAAACCGGCGTGGTGGACGGCACCGAGAACCCGCCGTCCAACATGTACACCCAGCGCATGCATGAGGTGCAGAAGTACGCCACCCTGACCAATCACGGCTATCTGGGCTATGCGGTGATCGTCAACAAGCAGTTCTGGGACGGGCTGCCCGCCGACATCCGCGCGGAACTGGAAAGCGCCATGAAGGACGCCACCGTCTACACCAACCAGATCGCCCAGAAGGAAAACGACGACGCCCTCGCGGCGATGAAGGCCTCGGGCAAGACCCAGTTCCACCAGCCGACCCCGGCCGAGATGGAAGCGTGGCGCCAGGCGATGCTGCCGGTCCACAAGCAGATGGAGAACCGGGTCGGCAAGGATCTGATCCAGTCGATCTACAAGGTCGCCGAGAAGTACGGCTTCAAGTACTAGGATCCCGTGCGCCGTCGTGGCCGGGCCCGCCCGGCCACGATGCTAGGAAAGGTCATTCGGCATGCTGAAACTGCTCGACCATCTGGAAGAGGCGCTCATCGCCGTTCTGATGGCGGCGGCGACGTTGCTTATCTTCGCCTCCGTCGTCCACCGCTACGCCTCGGGAGTCCCGTTCCTTTATCCCTACGCCCATCGCATCGACCTGTCGTGGGCGCAGGAGCTGTGCATCTTCATGTTCGTCTGGATGTGCAAGTTCGGCGCCGCCTATGGCGTGCGCACCGGCATCCATGTCGGGGTGGACGTGCTGATCAACCGGCTGGACGAACGCAAGCGCGGCTTCTTCGTCGTCTTCGGGCTGCTGGCCGGGGCGCTGTTCACCGGCATCGTCGGCACGCTGGGTCTGCATTTCGTCATCGCCATGAGCGGCACCGGCCAGGTCTCGGCCGACATGGAGCTGCCCATGTGGCTGGTCTATCTGTGCATCCCGGCCGGCTCGTACCTGATGTGCTTCCGCTTCCTGCAAGTCGCCTGGGCGTTCTGGCGCACCGGCCAACTGCCCCAGCACGACCACGCCCATGTCGAGGGCGTCAGCGTCGCCGAGGGCGACGAAGTCTCGCACGAACTGGTCTGGGCCGAGGTCGAGGACGACCTCCATCCCCGCCCCGTGCTCCATGACCACGCCGGGGAGGACCGGAAATGAACACCGCCATCATTTTCGGGCTCCTGGTCGCCCTGATGCTGACCGGCACGCCGATCTCCATCGCCCTCGGCCTGACGGTGCTGACCTTCCTGTTCACCATGACCCATGTTCCGATCGAATCGGTGGCGCTGAAGCTGTTCACCGGCATCGAGAACTTCGAGATCATGGCGATTCCCTTCTTCATCCTGGCCGGCAACTTCCTCACCCATGGCGGGGTGGCCAAGCGGATGATCGACTTCGCCAGTTCCATGGTCGGTCACTGGTACGGCGGGCTGGGGCTGGCCGGCGTGCTGGCCTGCGCCCTGTTCGCCTCGGTTTGCGGCTCCAGTCCGGCCACCGTGGTGGCCATCGGCTCCATCGTGTTGCCGGCCATGGAACAGCAGGGCTTTCCCAAGCGCTTCGGTGCCGGGGTGATCGCCACCTCGGGGGCGCTGGGCATCCTGATGCTGCCCTCCATCGTCAAGGTGATCTTCGCGGTGTCCACCAGCACGTCGATCGGCGCGCTGTTCGTGGGCGGCGTCATCCCCGGCCTGATCCTGATGGCCATGCTGGGCGTCACCACCTGGTGGATCGCCAAGAAAAACAATTATCCCCGCATGCCCCGCGCCACCTGGGGCCAGCGTTTCCGCGCCTTCCGCGAAAGCGTGTGGGGGCTGTTCCTGGTGGTGGTGATCATCGGCGGCATCTATTCCGGCATCTTCACCGCCACCGAGGCGGCGGCGATGAGCGCGGTCTATGCCTTCTTCGTCTCGGTCTTCGTCTACAAGGACCTGAAGCTCAAGGACGTGCCGAAGGTGCTGATCCAATCGGCCAATCTGTCGGCGATGATCCTCTATATCATCACCAACGCCGTGCTGTTCTCGTTCCTGATGACTTCGGAGAACGTGCCGCACGCCATGGCCACCTGGCTGGTCGGCGCCGGCCTGGGCAAATACGCCTTCCTGTTCATGGTCAACCTTTTGCTGCTGATCGCCGGCAACGTGATGGAACCGTCGTCGATCGTGCTGATCCTGGCCCCCATCCTGTTCCCGGTGGCGATGAGCCTGGGCATCGATCCGGTGCATTTCGGCATCATGGTGGTGGTCAACATGGAGGTCGGCCTTTGCCACCCGCCGGTGGGCCTCAATCTCTACGTCACCAGCGGCATCACCCATATGGGGATCACCGAACTGACCAAGGCGGTGTGGCCGTGGCTGGCCACCATGCTGGTGTTCCTGGCCATCACCAGCTACATCCCGATCATCTCCACCTGGTTGCCGCACGCCATGGGAATGTAGGGGGCATTTTTCCAGGGTTCGGGCCCGCCGCGGAGGACCTCCGCGGCGGGCCTTTTATTTGATCCCGCAGGGCCAAGGCGGCCTCCGGGCCATCGACCACCAAGGCGCCAACGCCGCCTCTGGCAGTAGGCACAAAAGCGCACTCGTCCCTGGCGCCTTGGCGCCTTCTTGGTGCCTTGGAGGTAAAAGCCCGCGCCGGCGGGCGGCGGGATGAGATGCCCGATCAGATCCGCTCGGACAGCCAGATGGCCAGCTTGCAGCCGGTTTTAATGGCCGCCGACAGCAGCGGGTAGGCCGGGGCCTGTTCGGCGCCATGGGCCAGGCCGATGTCGCAGTGTTCCAACTCGTCGGCGCGGAAGCGGTCGATGGTGGCGCGCAATTCCGCCTCGTCCTCGCCCAACCGCTCCGACTGGCCGGCATAGTGCCGGTCGATGGTTTCCTCCACCGCGACGGTGCAGGCCATCGCCGCCCGCTCGCCCAGCAGCGCGGTGGCCGCGCCCAGGGCGAAGCCGGCCACATGCCACAGCGGCGACAGCACGGTGGGGCGGACCCGCCGCGCGGCGATCAGGGCGTCGAAGCTTTGCTTGTGCTGCCGTTCCTGCTCCGCCATGCGGGCCAGCAGCGGCCCTGAGCGGCTGCGGCCGAGCACCGCCATCTGGCCCTGGTAGATGCGCACCGCGCCCAGTTCCCCGGCTTGATTGACCCGCAGGACGCGCTCCACCAGTCCCTCGCGGTCGAGGTCGCCGGGCAGGCGCCGGCCGGCGGTGTGGGAGGGGGGCGAATCGGCGGTCATCCGCGGTCCTCGCGGCGGAAGGCCAAGGCCAGGACGATGAGGGCCACCCCGCCGGAATAGGCGATGTTGAAGCCGGCCATGGTGACACCGTGCCAGGACCAGGCCGGTTTGTCGCAGGGCACTTCGGCCGGCTGGGCGGCCAGTCGGGCCAGTTCAGCCACGGTCATCGGCGTTTGCGGCCCCTCGGCGCTGCATCCCGGCGAGGCCCACCAATGGCGCTCGACCCCCACGTGGTAGACGGCCAGACCGGTGTTGACCAGGAAGGCCAGGCCGGCCAGCATGACCAACGGGCGGCGGGCCCGCATCGCGGCGGACGCCAGGGCGGCCAGGCCCAGCAGGCTGGCCACGAGGAAGGGCACGCGCTGGGCGAGGCACAGCACGCAGGGGCGCAGGCCGAAGCCGTACTGGGCGACCAGGGCGACGGCCAGGGCGGCGGCGCCGGCGGCGGCGGCGAGACCGGCGGCCAGGCGCAGGGCGGGGACGGTGCGTTGCAACATGGCACCGACCATACCATCGCCGAGGCGGCTTGACCACCGCGCGCCGAACGGGAATGGTGGAAGGACGGAAGCGGGAGGCGACGGTGACGCTGGAGGAATTGCGGGCGGGGGGCAAGGCCGGGCTGGCGCGGGCATTGGCCGAGATCGAGCGCGCCGCCGATGACGAGGAGACCGTCCGGCTGCTCGATGCCTGCCATGCCGCCGCCCGCGCCCATGTGGTGGGCATGACCGGACCGCCCGGCGTCGGCAAATCGACCCTGATGAACGCCCTGATCGCCGGCTGGCGGCGGCGCGGCCGCACCGTGGCCTGCATCGCCGTCGATCCGTCGTCGCGCCGGTCGGGCGGCGCCCTGCTGGGCGACCGCACCCGGTTGTCCACCGATCCCGAGGATGCCGGCATCTTCGTCCGGTCTATGGCGGCGCGCGACCGGCTGGGCGGACTGGCGGCGATGACCGTCTCGGCCATGGTGGTGATGCGCGCCCTCTACGACGTGGTGCTGATCGAAACGGTGGGCGTCGGCCAGTCCGAGACCGACGTGGCCGGCGTCGCCGACACCGTGATGTTCTGCGTCCAGCCGGGATCGGGGGATTCCCTGCAATTCATGAAGGCCGGCATCGCGGAGATCCCCCATCTGGTGGTGGTGACCAAGGCTGACATGGATCAGGCGGGGCGGGCCCGCAACGACGTGCTGGGCGCCTTGGCCCTGGCGGGAAGCGACGAGTCCGGCGGCTGGACGGTTCCGGTGCTGATGGTGTCGGCCGCCGCCGCTACCGGCCTGGACGACCTGTTCGCCGCCATCGACCGCCACCGCCGCCATCTGGCGGAAGGCGGAAGGCTGGCCGCGTCCCGCGACGCCCAGGCGCGTGCCTGGCTTGAGGATGCGGTGCGCGAGCGTTTCGGCCGCGAGGGGATGAAACGGGCCGGCCGTCTCGACCTGGCCCCCGGCGCCTCGCCGTTCCGACGGTTGGCTCAGGTAGTTGAAAGCTTGCGTTGACACAATATATAGCGTTCCCACGCCGCATGTATTGACAATTCCCCCCCCAAGGCGGACCATCGGATGAGGTAGAAGGGGGCGAGTTTGACGACGTCCGTTGGGCCGGAAAGTATGGCGAGGGCGGTAGACCATGACCTCCTGGAACTGGTGTCGCCGCTGGTGTGCCTGATCGAGGGGGGCCTGATCCGCTTCATCAACCGCAGCGGCGTCGCGATGTTGAACCTGGGGGCCCCCGACGAGGTTCTGGGCGTGCCGCTTGAAACCTTCGTGGTCGAGGATTACCGCTTCCTGACCGAGGCCGGCTGGGACCTGCTGGCCGAGGAAGATTTCGTGCCGCTCAAGGTCAAGCGCGCCGACGGCGCGCTGTTCGATGCGGAATTGCGCGTGCGCCCCATGCCGGACGGCCGCGACCATTTCCTGGTGGAAATCCGCGACATCTCGAAATTCGTCAAATCAGCCGAGGCGTTGCGCGAGCGTGAAGAACGCCTGCACGGCATCCTGCGGTCGGTGGCCGAGGGCATCGTCACCATCGGCCTCGACGGAAACGTTGAATCCGCCAATCCCTCCGCCGAGCGCATGTTCGGCTACGGCACCGGCCAGTTGAGCGGGCGGACCTTCGATGAGTTGATGCCGCCCGAGCATCGCGAGCGCCATCGCCATTTCTTCCAGGCCTATGTCAGCGGCCAATTCCCCACCCTGATGGGCCGCACTGTCGAAGGGCTGGGCATGCGCCGCGATGGGGCGCAATTCCCCATCGAAATCTCGGTCAGTGAATTGCGCCTCCATCGCCACCGGCTGTTCACGGCCATCCTGCGCGACATCTCGGAACGCAAAGAGAACGAGGACCGTATCCGCCGCCTGGCCCATCACGACCACCTGACCGGCCTGCCCAACCGCAACCTGCTGAACGACCGCATGAATCACGCGCTGGCCCGCGTGCGGCGCAATGGCGGGCGGATGGCGGTGCTGTATGTCGACCTCGACCGTTTCAAGCCGGTCAACGACACCTTCGGCCACGAGGCCGGCGATCAGGTTCTGCGCGAAGTTGCCGACCGGCTGATGGCCTGCGTGCGGTCCTCGGACACCGTTGCCCGCGTCGGCGGCGACGAATTCGTCGTGGTGGTGGAAGAGATCACCCGCGCCACCGAAGCCGCCCGCGTCGCCAGCAAGATCATCGAGGCGCTGGGCCGGACCTTCGAGGTCAAGGGCAGCACTTGTACCCTGGGGGCCTCGATCGGCGTGGCCGTCTTCCCTGACGACGGCTATACCCTGGACGATGTCTGCAAGGCGGCCGATGTCGCCATGTACCGGGTGAAGCGGTCCGGCCGCAACGGCTTCTGCTTCTATTCCCAACCCGATCCCGAGGTGACCGGCGGAGAATAGCCGGCCCCCGCCCCTATTCGGCCGCCGCCTCGCCGTTGGCGGCGTCGTAGGAATGCTGGGCGGCCAGCACCGCGTTGATATTGCGCTCGGCCCAATGGGAAAAGGACTCGATGGTCTCGGCCAGGCTTCGGCCCAGCGCGGTCAGGGAATACTCCACGGTGACCGGAACGGTGGCGTAAACCCGCCGCTCCACCAGGCCGTCGCGCTCCAGCTTCTTCAAGGTCTGGGACAGCACCTTCTGGGACACGCCGTCCACGTCCCGCCGCAGCTGATTGAAGCGCACCGCCTGGTCCCACAGCCGGCCAATGACCAGCAGAACCCATTTGTCGGCCAGCCGGTCGAGCACCAGCCGGGCCGGGCAATGGCGGGAATACACGTCGTAGCCGGGAGAGTTGCGCATGAGCGGTGCCGGTTTCCTACAAGTTACCAAGTGATTTCCAGGTTCCTTCTTGTCCACATAGTATCCCACAGATACCTTCGGCCTCAAGATCCGCGGCACCGCGGATCGGCACCATCGCCTCAATCGACAAGGACTTGCACGATGACCAAGGTCGCCGTCGTTTACTTCTCCGGCTACGGACACACCAAGCGCGTTGCGGAAGCGGTCGCCGCCGGGGCCAAGGCCGAGTGCCTCGCCATCGACGCCGAAGGCAACATCGCGGAAGAGGCGTGGAGCACCCTGGCCGCCGCCGACGCCATCATTCTGGGCGCGCCCACCTACATGGGCTCGGCCCCCTGGCAATTCAAAAAGTTTGCCGACGCCACCTCGAAGGTGTGGTTCGGCCGCGGCTGGCAGGACAAGGTGTTCGGTGGCTTCACCAACAGCGCCAGCCTGAACGGCGACAAGCAAGTGACGCTGATCGGCATGCAGACCCTGGCCTCGCAGCATGGCGGCATCTGGGTCAGCCTGGGCCTGGCGCCGGCCAATACCAAGGCGGCAACCCGCAACGACGTGAACAATCTGGGCGGCTCGGTCGGCCTGCTGGTCCAGTCCCCGGCCGATGCCGGCGCCGACGAGATCCCGGCCGGCGATCTGGACACCGCCCGGCAGTACGGCGCGCGCGTCGCCGCGGTGGCGGCCCGCCTGCGCAGCTAGGCATTTGGGCGGGGGCCGGATTGGCCCCCGGCCCTATTCCCCCCCGGGGAACACCGCCCAGTCAGGCTGCCGCGGAGTCAGGCGGGACGGGCCGCAGGTGAAAGCCTGCCCCGCCGCCTTGCGGAACTGTTCCAGCCGGATCATCGCCAGCCCGACATCGCCCGAGGCGCTGCGCATTTCGCCGGCCTCCGCGTCGCCCAGCCACACCGGGGTGCCGGGTTCCGGGGTCGGGCCGTCGATGACCACCGGCATCAGGCGCTTGCGCACCAGCCCGCGGTGCTTGGTGCGGCTGGTCAGTTCCTGGCCCATATAGCAGCCCTTCTTGAAATCCACGCCGCCCAGTTCGTCGAAGCCGTTTTCCAGCAGGATGGCCTTGTCCACCGGCAGGTCGCGGCTGCCGTCCGGCAGGCCGAGGCCCAGGCGCAGGCGGTCCCAGGCGGCGAATTCGGCCGGCTCCAGGCCGGCCGCCGCCAGCGCCGCCTCGCCTTCGCCGGCCGGCAGCAGCAGCCGGGCGCCGGCCGCCGCCAGCCGCGGATCGGCAAAAGCCAGGCCGCCGCCCAGGGCCTGTGCCGCCCCCGCCGTTTCCGGCAGGCCCAATGCCGCCAGGGAATCGGCGCCGAACGCCGCCCATACCGCCAATTCGCCGGCCAGCCGCAGAGTCACTTTGGCCCGCAGCTTGTACAGGGACAACTTCTTGCGGAAATCCTCGGCGCGGTCGGCCTCGACCTCCAGCAGCAGCGCCCTGCCCTGCTCGGTCGCCCGCTCGACGACGAACAGGTCGTGCAGGAACTTGCCCTGGGGAGTGAGAAACGCCGCCCACATCGCCCGGTCGGGCGCCACCCGGTCCACGTCGTTGGAGATCAGCCCTTGCAGGAATGGGCGGCAATCCTCGCCGCCGAGTTCGAGAACGGCGCGGTGGGACAGGCGGGTAAACAGCTTGGCCGCCATGGCGACTCTCCCCGAAGAGCAACGGACCGGCCCAAGGTGGGCCATGGCGCGCCGCTTGGCAAGGCCCCGGAGCCAACGTATAACCGGCGGGATGCATATCACCCTGGTCGATGATTCCATTCCCTTCGACGGCTTCACCGCCACCGCCCGGCCGCTGGGCGGTGCCGAAAAGGCCTTTGCGTCCCTGCCCGGCGCCCTGGCGCGGCGCGGCCACACCGTCGCGGTCTACAACCGCTGCCGCTGGGGCATGACCACCGAGGGGGCGCAGTGGAGCGGCCTGGAGGAGCGCAAGCCGCTGGCCACCGACCTGCTGATCGCCTTCCGCAAGCCGACGCTGTTGCAGTTCGTGCGCCATGCCCGCCGCCGCATCCTGTGGCATACCGGTCCCGGCCGCATGCTGGAGCGCCCCGCCACCCGCAGCCTGATCGACGAGCACCAGGCGCTGGTGCTGCTGATGACACGCGCCCAGGCCCCCGCGGCCGGCATCACCGCCGCCCGGCTGCCGCCGGCGGTGCGCGCCGATTTCCTCGACGGCTCGCCGACCACGCCGGACACGCCGCCCGTGGCGGTCGCCACCACCCATCCGGCCCACGGCCTGGAATGGCTGCTGGACCTGTGGATCGGCCGCATCCGTCCGGCCGCCCCCACCGCCCGCCTGCACCTGTATTCCATGTCCCTGGCCCGCGCCGCCGACGGCGAACCGGTCGAGCCCGGCCTGGCGGCCCTTGCCATCCAGGTGCAGGCCGCCGCCGAGCACGGCGTAACGGTCCTGCGGCCCCAGGGCGACCCGCTGATGGCCCAGGCCTATCGCCGGGCCCGCGTCCACCTCTATCCCGGCCATGCCGACGACGTGACCGCCTTCACCCTGCTGGAGAGCCAGGCCTGCGGCCTGCCGGCGGTGGTGCGCCCGCTGGGGGCGGCGCCCGAACGCATCGTCAACGGCCGCTCGGGGATGGTGGCGCCCGACGACGACGCCTTCGCCAATCTGGCCACCCTGCTGCTGACCGACGATGCCATGCAGCATTCCTACAGTGCCGAGGCGCGGGAACACGGACGGGGATGGGACTGGGACGCGGCCGCCGCCGCCCTGGACGAGTTGCTCTGATGATCCGGCTGTTGCAGGCCATGGCCGGCGGAGAGCACGGTGGGGCCGAAGCGTTTTTCGAGCGGCTGGCCCCGGCGCTGGGGCGGGCCGGCATCGAGCAGAAGGTGCTGATCCGCCGGCACCCCACGCGGGCGGCGCGCCTGCGGGCCGGCGGCATCGAGCCGGAACAGCTGGGGTTCGGCGGCCCCCTCGACCTCGCCACAAGCTGGGGCTTCGGCCGCGCCGTCGCCCGTTTCCGCCCCCGGGTGGTGCTGACCTGGATGAGCCGCGCCACCCGCTTCTGCCCGCCCGCGCGCGGCCGCTTCGTCCACGTCGCCCGGCTGGGCGGTTATTACGACCTGAAATACTATCGCCATTGCGACCATCTGGTCGGCAACACCCGCGACATCTGCGACTGGATCACCGGCCAGGGCTGGGACCCGGCGCGGGTGCATTACCTGCCCAACTTCGTCGAGGCGGCGACCGCCCCGCCGGTGGCGCGCGGCGGTTTGGCCACCCCCGACGACGCGCCGCTGATCCTGGCCCTCGGCCGGCTGCATGAGAACAAGGCCTTCGACGTCCTGCTGCGTGCCCTGGCGGCGGTGCCCGGCGCCACCCTGTGGATGGCCGGCGACGGGCCGTTGCGCCCCGACCTGGAAGAGTTGGCCCGACGGCTGGGGATCGGCGAGCGGGTTCGTTTCCTGGGCTGGCGCGACGATGTCGCCGCGTTGTTCGCCGCCGCAGACCTGTTCGTCTGCCCCTCGCGCGTCGAGCCGCTGGGCAACGTGGTGATCGAGGCCTGGGCCCAGGGCGTGCCGGTGGTGGCCGCCGCCGCCCAGGGGCCGCGCGAGTTGATTGCCGACGGCGAGGACGGGGTGCTGGTGCCGGTGGACGATGCCGATGCCCTGGCCGCCGCCCTGGGCCGGCTGATCGCCGACCCCGGGCTGGCGGGGCGGCTGGCGGCGGCGGGCCGGCAGGCCTTCGCCGCCCGCTTCACCGAGGAATCCGTGGTGCGGGCCTATGTGGACTTCCTCGACCGGGTGGCGGCCTGATGTGCGGCATCGCCGGCATCGTCACCGCCGATGGCCGGTTGCCCGACGCGGCGCTGCTCGACCGCCTGACCACGGCGTTGGCCCATCGCGGGCCGGACGGCAGCGGCCGGCATGTGCGGCCCGGCGTGGGGCTGGTGCAGACCCGTCTGGCGATCATCGACCTGGGGGGTGGCCGCCAGCCCATTCTGGACAGCGTCGGCCGCGCCATCGTCGCCAACGGCGAAATCTATAATTACCGCGAATTGCGGGCCGAACTGGCGGACGAAACCTTCGCCACCCACTCCGATTGCGAGCCGCCGCTGCATCTGTGGCCGCGCCAGGGGGCGGACTTCGCCGCCGGCCTGCGCGGCATGTACGCCATCGCCGTCGACGATCCGCAAACCGGGCGGGTGGCGCTGGCCCGCGACCCCTTCGGCATCAAACCGCTGTATCTGTGCGAGGGGCCGTTCGGCCTGGCCTTCGCCTCGGAGCCGCAGGCGCTGATCGCTGCCGGCCTGGCGCCGGCCAACCTCGACCCCAAACGTCTGGCCGAGGTGCTGCAAGTCCAGTTCACCACCGGCACCGCCACGGTGTTTCCCGCCATCCGCCGCCTCGCTCCCGGCGAAACCCTGGTGGTCGAGCGGGGCCGGGTGGTGGAGCGCCGCCGCCGCGACGCCCTGCCGGAGGGCGGCCCCCTGGACGGCGACCCGGAAAGCCTGCTCGCCACCCTGGATCGAGTGCTGACGGAGAGCGTCGACCTGCACCAGCGGGCCGACGTTCCCTATGGCATGTTCCTGTCGGGCGGCATCGATTCCTCGGCCCTGCTGGCCGCCATGGCCCGGCTCAATCCCCGCCCGGTGCTGGCCTTCACCGCCGGCTTCCCCGGTACCGGCGTGCCCGACGAGCGCGACCACGCCCGCGCCTTGGCCCAGGCCGTCGGCGCCCGCCATGTCGAAGTGGAATTCGGCGAGGCGGATTTCTGGGACTTGCTGCCGGCGGTGGCCGCCGCCATGGACGACCCCGCCGCCGATTACGCCTGCCTGCCGACCTTCAAGCTGGCCCGCGCGGCCCGACACGAGGTCGAGGTGATCCTGTGCGGCGAAGGCGGCGACGAACTGTTCGGCGGCTACGGCCGCTACCGCGCCGCCATGCGTCCCTGGCCGCTGGGCCGTAAAATGCGCCGGCGCGGCACCTTCGACGGGCTGGAGATACTGCGCGACCTGCCCAGGGACTGGCGGGCCGGGCTGGCCGCCACCGAGCATGGCTCCCGCCGTCCCGGCCGCTCGCGCTTGCAGGCGGCCCAGGCCGCCGATTGCGCCGATTGGCTGGCCAACGACCTGCTGGTCAAGGCCGACCGCTGCCTGATGGCCAACGGCGTGGAAGGCCGGGTGCCGTTCCTCGACCCCGCGGTGGCCGCCTTCGCCTTCCGCCTACCCGATGCCATGAAGGTGCGCCAGGGGATGGGCAAATGGCTGCTGCGCCAGTGGCTGCACCGCGCCCTGCCCGCCGCTCGCCCCTTCGACAAGAAGCGCGGCTTCACCGTGCCGGTCGCCGAATGGATCGCCCGCCGCCCCGAGATCGGCCAATTGGTGGCCCGCCAGCCCCTCATCGCCGAACTGGCCCGGCCCGAGGCGGTGGAACGCCTGTTCCGCGCCTGCGACCGGAACACCGGCTTCGCCTGCTGGACCCTGCTGTTCCTCGCCCTGTGGCACCGGCGCCATGTCCTGGGCCGGCACTGCGACGGCGATGCTTTCGCGGCGCTGGGGGATGGGTGAGGCCACAAGCGCCCCCATGGGCGGCTGACAATCAGGCCCGACTCGCGCTAGCTTTAGACGCTTCCATCCAGTCGAGACTGCCATGCACCTTCCCTTCGAACTGATCCTGCGCGGCGGCACCGCGTTCACTCCCGCCGGCCCGGCCGCCACCGATATCGGCGTGGCCGCCGGGCGGATCGTCGCCCTGGGCGATCTGGGCGCCGCGACGGCCCCCACGGTGATCGACGCCCACGGGCTGACCGTGCTGCCCGGCGTCGTCGATACCCAGGTGCATTTCCGCGAGCCGGGGCTGGAGCACAAGGAAGATCTGGCCACCGGCACCGCCGCCGCCGCCCTGGGCGGAGTCACCGCGGTGTTCGAGATGCCCAACACCAAGCCGTCGACCACCACCGACGCGGCCATCGCCGACAAGGTGGCGCGGGCCCGCGGCCGGGCCTGGGTGGACCATGCCTTCTTCCTGGGCGCCGCCGCCGACAACGTCGCGCATCTCGCCGAGTGGGAGCGCCTGCCCGGCTGCGCCGGCATCAAGGTGTTCATGGGCTCGTCCACCGGCTCGCTGCTGGTGGCCGACGACGAGACCCTGGGCCGGGTGCTGGCGAGCGGCCGCCGCCGCGTGGCGGTCCATTGCGAGGACGAGGCGCGCCTCGCCGAGCGCAAGGCGCTGAT
>JAKAFA010000286.1 GCA_021818185.1 Pseudomonadota bacterium
GTGACCAGCGCGGTTTTGCCGGAAAGGTCGAACATGGAAATTCCCCCTGTTACAGCGTCTTCAGGAACGCGTCGATGTCGGCCGGCGTGCCCACGGCGGTCCCGGCCAGCTCCTTGTCGATGCGCTTGGCCAGCCCGGACAGCACCTTGCCGGCGCCCAGCTCCACCAGGGTGGCGACCCCCATCTCCTTCATGGCCAGCACGCCCTCGCGCCAGCGCACCGTGCCGGTCACCTGGGCGACCAGCAGATCGCGGATGGCGGCGGGATCGGTCACCGGCCGTGCCGTGACGTTGGCCACCACCGGCACCGCGGGGAGGGCCATCTCGACCTTGGCCAGGGCGTCGGCCATGGCGTCGGCGGCCGGCTGCATCAGGGCGCAATGGAAGGGGGCGGATACCGGCAGCATCACCGCACGCTTGATGCCCTTGCCGGCGGCGATGGCCACCGCGCGTTCCACCGCGCTCTTGTGGCCGGAGACCACCACTTGGCCCGGCGCGTTGTCGTTGGCGGCCTCGCAGACCTCGCCTTCGGCGGCGGCGGCGGCGATCTCGCGCGCCTGCTCATAATCGGCGCCCAGCAGCGCCGCCATGGCGCCGACGCCCACCGGCACCGCCTTTTGCATTGCCTGGCCGCGGGTCTTTAGCAGGCGGGCGGCATCGGCCAGCGAGAAGGTGCTGGCGGCGGCCAGCGCCGAATACTCGCCCAGGGAATGGCCGGCGACGAAGCGGGCGGCCTTGGACAGGTCCAGCCCTCCCTCGGCCTCCAGCACGCGCACCACCGCCATGGACACCGCCATCAGCGCCGGCTGGGCGTTCTCGGTCAGAGTCAGTTCGGCCTCGGGGCCTTCGAACATCAGGCGCGACAGACTTTGCTTCAGCGCCTCGTCCACCTCCTCGAACACCTGGCGGGCGGCCGGGAACGCCTCGGCCAACTCGCGGCCCATCCCCACCGCCTGCGATCCCTGGCCGGGAAATACGAATGCGCGCGTCATGCTGTCACACCCCTTCGAACGATGACTGGCGAGAAGGAACAGGGGGGCGGGGCGTCTGTCAATCGGGATTTCCGATGCAGCGGAACAGCCGGGCGTCGCGCGCCGACCGCTGGCCGGACGAACTGGTGACCGGTCCCTTCAAAATCTGATAGCCGTTGGGGCAGGTGCGCGCCATGGCCGTCTCGCAGCTTTCCAGCAGGGTCATGCCGGCGCAATCCGTCACGTAGACGGCCGAGCCGCCCGGTTCGTTGAACCGGGTCACCTGGGCACAGCCGGCCAGGGCTGCGACCGCCATCACCACCATCAGCCGCCCCACCTGGGCCTCCTGGTTGCCTGTCCCGGCCGGTATAGCATGGGCCGCCAGCCGGGCAAACGGAGTCAGAACCGGTCCAGCCCCAGCCCGTCCAGGGCGATCTCGGGCTTGCGCCCGGAAATCAGGTCGGCGACCAGTTTCCCCGAGCCGCAGGCCATGGTCCAGCCCAGGGTACCGTGGCCGGTGTCCAGCCACAGGTTGCGGATGGGCGTGGGGCCCAGCAGCGGCACGCTGTCGGGGGTGACCGGGCGCAGGCCGGCCCAGGGCTCGGCCCGGGACCAGTCGGCGCCGGAGGGGAACAGGGCGCGGGCGCGATCCAGCACCACCCGCCAGCGGCGCTCGTTGAGCGCGGGGTCCCAGCCGGCCATTTCGGCGGTGCCGGCCACCCGCAGGCGGTCGCCCAGGCGCGAGCAGACGATCTTGTGTTCGTCGTCGGTGATGGACACGGTGGGGGCGGACGCGGGGACGGTCACCGGCGCCGTCACCGAATAGCCCTTGGCCGGGACGACGGGCAGGCGCAGTCCCAGCGGGCGGGCCAGCAACGGGCTGTAGCTGCCCAGCGCCAGGACGTAGGCGTCGGCGGTCAGGCGCCCGGCGGCAGTGACTACCCCGGTCAGGCGGTCGCCCTCGCGCTCCAGCCCCAGGATGGCGGTGCCGGTGCGGAAGGTCACGCCGCGCGCCGCCGCCCGCTCGGCCAGGCGGCGGGTAAATTTGTGGGCGTCGCCGCTTTCGTCGTCGGGGGTCAGGATGCCGCCGGCCAACTGGTCGCGGATAGGGGCCAGCGCCGGTTCGATGGCGACGCACTGCGCCGAGTCGTGCTCGCTGCGCTCCAGCCCGTGGGCCCGCATCAGCCGGGCGGCGGTGCGGGCATGCCCGAATTCCGCCGGATCGCGGTAGACATGCAGAATGCCGCGGGTGCGCTGGTCGTAGTCGAGGCCGGTGGCGGCCCGCAGGTCCTGTAGGCAGCGGCGCGAATACAGGGCGATGCGCAACGTGCGCTCGGTATTGACGGCGGCGCGCCCCGCCGGGCAATTGGCCAGGAATCTAAGGCCCCAGGCCCACAGCGCGGGGTCCCAGCGCCCCCAGCGGAAGACCAGGGGGGCGTCCTCGCGCCCCAGCCATTTCAGCAGCTTGGGCAGGACGGTGGGATTGGCCCACGGCTCGGCGTGGCAGGCGGAAATCTGGCCGCCGTTGGCGAAGCTGGTCTCCAGCCCGGCGCCCTCGCGGCGCTCCACCACCTCGACCGTATGGCCGGCCTCGGCGAGATACCAGGCCGCGGCGGTGCCGACCACGCCGGCGCCCAACACCAGCACCTTCACCTTAATTCCTCCTGCGTCAGCTCCCGACGAGGGATAATCCAGCCGCCCCGCGATGGCAAATCCCGAAGCACGAAGAATCGCGGGCGGCGCTTGGGGCATCCCGCGCGGGTTGCCATATGGTGGGCAACCTGCTAGCTTCCGCGCCACTTTTTTCGAGAGAACGAGCGATCCCCATGAAGATCAACGCCAATCTGATGCGCCCCGGCAACATCATCGAGCACAACGGCAAGCAGTGGGCGATCCTCAAGACGCAAATCGTCCAGCCCGGCAAGGGCGGGGCGTTCATCACCGTCGAGATGCGCGACATCCGTACCGGCACCAAGACCAACGAACGCTGGCGCACCGCCGACACGGTGGAAAAGTGCAACGTCGAGGCCAAGGAATGCACTTATCTGTTCGGCGATGACGATACGATCACCTTCATGGACAGCGAAAGCTTCGAGCAGTTTTCGATCCCCACCGAGGTGCTGGGCGAGTCCCGCGCCTTCCTGCAGGATGGCATGGTGGTCGAGGTCGATTTCGTCGAAGGGTCGCCGGTCAGCGTGTCGCTGCCGGAAAAGGTGGTGATGGAAGTGGTCGAGGCCGATCCGGTGGTCAAGGGCCAGACCGCGTCCTCGTCCTACAAGCCGGCCAAGCTGGAGAACGGACTGAAGATCCTGGTGCCGCCCTTCATCAGCCAGGGCGAAAAGATCGTGGTCGCCACGACCGACTGCACCTACGTCGAGCGCGCCAAGTAACCGATCGGAAAGCCAGTGATCGTCCGTTCCGCTACCCTCAACGTCATGATGAACGCGGCCCGCAAGGCCGCGCGCGGGCTGGTCCGCGACTTCGGCGAGGTCGAGCAGTTGCAGGTGTCCCTGAAAGGACCCTCCGACTTCGTTTCCTCGGCCGATTTGAAGACCGAAAAGGTCCTGCGCCAGGAGCTTGCCAAGGCGCGGCCCGCTTTCGGCTTCCTGATGGAGGAGGGGGGCGCGGTCGCCGGCTCGGATTCCAGCCACCGCTGGATCATCGATCCTATCGACGGCACCACCAATTTCCTGCACGGCATCCCGCATTTCGCCATCTCCATCGGCCTGGAACGCGATGGCGAGGTCATCGCCGGAGTCATCTACGACCCCATCCATGACGAGTTGTTCCATGCCGAGAAGGGGGCGGGCGTCTTCCTCAACGAACGGCGTCTCCGCGTCTCGGCGCGGCGTAAGGTCGACGAGGCCGTCTTCGCCACCGGCATTCCGTTCAAGGGGCGCGAAGGCCACAAGGAATTCCTGGATTGCGCCCAGGCGGTGATGGCCAATTGCGCCGGCATCCGCCGCTTCGGGTCGGCAGCCCTGGATCTGGCCTATGTAGCCGCCGGCCGCTACGAAGGCTATTGGGAAACGGGGATCAAGCCGTGGGATATCGCCGCCGGCATCGTCATGGTGCGCGAGGCGGGCGGCTGGGTCACCGATCTTGACGGCCGCAACGGCATGCTGAACAACGGCGAAGTGGTGGCGGGCAACGATCATCTGCACAAGCCGCTGCTCAAGCTGCTGCAACAGGCGAGCGGCAGAACTCCGGCAGCCGATTAACATTTCTGTAACTACTTGCCGCGGTTTTGCCCAATCTTCATCCCGCTGTTGTCCCGCGATTCGGGATAGTAT
>JAKAFA010000287.1 GCA_021818185.1 Pseudomonadota bacterium
GGAACTGGCCGACCGGTTCCGCCGGCGCGTCGGCCCGGTGTTTTCCGCGCTGGACAGCCGTTTCGAGGCGCTGCTGGCCAATCATTGGCCGCTGTTCGCCCTCGCCTGGTGCCTGATCTGCCTCAATGAGTTCCTGCCCGGCCGTTTGGAGCGGCGGCAGCGGCTCCGGGGCGACGCCGCCGACCGGCAGGCCATCCGGGCGCGGCAACTGGCCAAGGCGCGCCGCATGCTTGATCGTGCCATCGCAGGTGGGGAGAAGCCGGAGTGAAGCAGTCGCCTTCCACATTGGACGAACGGTCCCTTGCCCTTCGCCGCCTGGTCATGCGGGCCCTGGGCGCGGCGCGGCGCGGCCATCTGGGCCCCAGCCTGTCGCTCATCGAAATCCTGCGGGTGCTGTTCGACGACGTGCTGCGCTACCGTGCGGCCGAGCCGCGCTGGCCCGGGCGCGACCGCCTGATCCTCTCGAAGGGGCACGGCTGCCTGGCGCTGTATGCCCTGCTGGCCGACAAGGGATTCTTTCCGGTCGAGACCCTCGACGGTTTCTGCCGGCACGGAAGCATTCTGGGCGGTCATCCCACCTACCCCCACATCCCCGGGGTGGAGGCCTCGACCGGCGCCCTCGGCCACGGCCTGTCCATCGGGGTCGGCATGGCGCTGGCGGCGCGCCTGCGCGGGCAGGCCTGGCGCACGATGGTGATTCTGGGCGACGGCGAGATCAACGAGGGCAGCGTCTGGGAGGCGGCCCTGTCCGCCGGCAAGCACCGCCTGGACGCGCTGACGGTGGTCATCGACCACAACAAGCTGCAATCCTACGGCCCGGTGGCCGAGGTCCAGCCGCTGGAGCCGCTGGCCGACAAGTGGCGGTCCTTCGGCTTTGCGGTGGTGGAGGCCGACGGCCACGATGTGGCCGGGCTGCGCCGCCTGTTCGCCGCCCTGCCGCTGGAGGGCGGGCGTCCGACCGCGATCATCTGTCACACCGTCAAAGGCAAGGGCATTCCCTTTGCCGAGAACGACAACCGGTGGCACCACAAGAACCGCCTGAGCGACGACGACCTCGCCGCCATCGCCGAAGCGCTGAAGGAAGCCTGAGCCATGCGCAATGCCTGCCTGGACATGGTGCATCGTCTGGCCTGCCGCGATCCGCGGGTGGTCTATGTGGGGTCCGATCCGGGCGCCGGCACGCTGGATGCCATGCGGGCCGAGTTTCCCGATCGCGTCTTCATCGAGGGCATCGCCGAACAGAACGTCGTCGGCCTGGCCGCCGGCCTGGCCCTGGAGGGATTCATCCCCTATGTCCACACCATCGCCAGCTTCCTGACCCGCCGGTGCTACGAACAGGTCGCCATCGACCTGTGCCAACAGAACCTGCCGGTGCGGCTGATCGGCAACGGCGGGGGGCTGGTCTACGCGCCGCTGGGTCCCACCCACATTGCGCCCGACGATCTGGCCATCACCCGGGTCCTGCCCAACATGGCGGCGGTGGCCGTGGCCGACGCCACCGAGATGCGCCGCTTCATGGTGCGGACCCTGGACTGGCCGTCCCCCATCTACATCCGGCTGGGCAAGGGCGGCGATCCGGTGGTCACCGAGGAAGATTGGGGCTTCGACATCGGCCGGGCGGTCGTGGTGCGGCCGGGGCGGGATGCGGTGGTGATGACCACCGGCACCATGCTGTCGCGGGTGCTGGCGGCGGCCGATTCCCTCGCGGCCCAATCCATCGGCTGCGGCGTGCTCCACCTGCCGACGGTGAAGCCCATCGATGCCGGCGCGGTGCTGGAGATGGCGGCCGGCGCCCGGCTGGTGGTGGTGGCCGAGGAGCACAGCCGGATCGGCGGCCTCGGCGCGGCGGTGCTGGAGACGCTGGCCGACGGCGGAATCCTGCCTCGGGTGTTGCGCCTGGGCATCGCCGACGAGTGGTCCCACGCCTACGGATCCCAGGACGCCTTGCTGAAAGACAACGGGCTCGATGCCGACGGGATCGCCGCCGCAATTCAGGCGGCTCTCGTCCGACCGGAAGGGCTTTGCCATGGGTAAGTTGTATAGCTCACTGAAATTCTTCGGCTTCCCCCAACACCTGGAAGCCGTGCGCCGGCAGGAACTGCTGCCCCCGGTGCAGGTCCGCGTCAAGCCTATCAACCACTGCAACCACGATTGCTGGTACTGCGCCTATCGGGTCAGCAATCTGAAACTGGGCGCCGAGATGGACGAGCGCGACACGATTCCCGGCGCCAAGATGGCGGAAATCGTCGAGGATTTCATCGGTATGGGGGTGAAGGCCGTCACCTTCTCGGGCGGCGGCGAGCCGACCCTTTACAAGCCGCTGCCTGCCAGCATCGAGCGTCTGGCGGAAGGCGGACTCAAGATCGGCTGTCTGACCAACGGCTCCAACCTCAAGGGCCGCGTGGCCGAGGCCTTTGCCGCCCATGGCACCTGGGTGCGGGTGTCGCTGGACGGTTACGACGGCCCCAGCTACGCCCAGGCTCGGCGGGTGCCGGAGGATACCTTCGGCAAGCTGTTGGCCAATTTGCGCGACTTTGCGGCGCGTGGCTCGACCTGTGTCCTGGGGGCGGCCTACATCATCGATCAGTCCAACTGGGCGCATACCGCCGACATCTGCCGGATTTTGAAGGAAATCGGCCTCAACCACGTCAAGCTGTCGGGCGTGATCGTCGGCAATGACGCGGCCGAGAACAACGCCTACCACGACGGCATCCAGAAGGCGGTGCGCGAGGAGATCGAAAAGGCCAAGGAGCTTGCCGACGGGCGGTTCGCCATCATCGACCACTACCACAGCCTGGCCGAGCGCTTCGACAAACCCTATACGATCTGCCCGAACATCCAGTTCACTCCGGTGATCGGGGCCGATTGCATGGTGTATTCCTGCCATGACAAGGCCTATACGCGAAGCGGCGCCCTCGGCTCCATCGCCGAGCGCAGCTTCAGGGAGTTCTGGCTATCCGAGGAAAATCAGGCCCGTGTCTACGGGATCGATCCGTCGCGGGACTGCCGGCACCATTGCATGGACCATGTGAAGAATCTCACGATCCTCGATTACCTCGCCATCGACCCCGATCACGCCATGTTCGCCTGATCGCGGCGGCTGCGGCGCGACCGTCTGGCCGGCGGCGGCGGGGCCTCCTCCAGCAAGGTGAGAACGTGCTGCTCCACTTCGTCGGCGGAGATCATCGTCATGCACTGGCGGTCCTTGACGCAGGTGCGCGACTGGCACGGCGGACAGTCGTGTGCCTGCGGCGACCAGATCTTGACGAGATGCGGCCGGTCCGGGATGTCGGAGGGGAGGGTGGGGCCGAACAGCGCGACGGTCGGCTTCTCCAACCCGGCCGCAATGTGCACCGCCAGGGAATCGGCGCTCACCAGCACCCGGCAGTCGTTGATCCAGTCGATATAGGTTTCGAACTCGTCCAGATTGTCCTGGGCCGGCTGCCAGGATACCGACAATCCCCTGTCGCCCAGCCGCTCGGCAAGTCCCTGCCACTGCGCCATCGGCCACACCTTCAGCGGGTACTTGCGTCCGGCGCGGTAGTTGATGCCGATATCGAAGCTGGGCGGCTTGGCCGGGTAATGGCCCAGCAGGATATTCTCCCCCTGCCATGTCCGGCCGACCATTTCGAACAGGATTTCCGACCAGTTCCGCCGCAGCGAGCGCTTGAGCAGCGGATCGCTGGCGAGTTCCAGCGCCGTGTTGGACTGGAGGTGGCCGGCGACGCAGTCCCGTCGCGGGTCGAAGCGGAAGCCGCAGCGTTGCCCGGCCGGGATGTTGTCGGCCAGCGCGCAGATGCCCGGGTCCTTTTCGAGATTGATGACGATGTCGAAGAATTCCCGCATCAAATGGAACGGCGTGAACTGGTTGAGGATCAGAACCCGGTCGATGCGGCCGTTGCCGCGCAGCATCGGCCAACTGCGCTCATCGACAAGCCAGGTGACGTGGAAGGACTCCTGGGGGAAGCAGTGCAGCAGCACGGTCGAGCGCATGACGTCGCCCAGGCTGACCTCGCCGCTGGTATCGGGGTCGAGGGTCTCGCTGTAGCCGGGCTTGATGATCAGGACCTTCTGGTGATGCCGCTGTTCCACGTCCGTCTCACCTTTCTTTGGGGGCCGCCAGGATGCCGGCCGTCACCAGCCGCTGCCGCATCGTCGCGTCCACCTGCGACAGCACGGCCTCCGGCATGGCGATGGCGCGGATGTCGACCGAGGTGTGGGCCTGCCCCAAATCCTCCAGCGACTGAAAG
>JAKAFA010000288.1 GCA_021818185.1 Pseudomonadota bacterium
ATTGCCGGCCCCCCCGGCCGGGCCGGCGCCCGCCCGATGATTGCGCCAGAGGCGTTCAAGGGCCGCCTCGATGTCTCGGGCCTTGCGCGCCGGATCGAACACGCCGCTCCGGCTCCGCGCCGTCCACAGCCGCCGCCTCAGCTCCGCCAGTTCGTCCGGCCGGTGCGCCAGATGGAGCGCCCGCGCCTCGTATTCGGCCGGCGAGGCGCTCACCAGTTCCGGCAGACCAAGGGCCATCAGCAGGCTGCCCGCCACCCGCCCGGCAAAGGTCGGCCCGGCGCAGGTCAGCAGCGGCAGCCCGGCCCACAACGCGTCGCTGGCCGTGGTATGGGCGCAGCACGGCAGGGTATCGAGAAACAGGTCGGCCAGCCGATAACGGGCGAGATGCTCGGCCAGGGGGCGGCGCGGGGCGAAGACCAGCCGCTCGGCCGCGACTCCCCGCGCCGCCGCTTCACGACAAAGATTGGCGGCGGCCAGAGGATTGGCCTCCAGCAGCCACAGAACGCTGCCCGGCACCGCCGCCAGCAGGCGCATCCAGGCGGCGAACATCGCCGGCGCGATCTTGTAGCTGTTGTTGAAGCAGCAGAAGACGAAGCCCTCGGCCGGCAGGCCGCATTCGGCCCGCGACGGCCCCGGTTCGGCGATCGGGCGGCGATCGTCGTTGCACTGATAGGTGCCGGGAAGCCGGACGACCCGCTCGGTGAAGAACGGCTCCAACGCCTCGGGCAGAACAAAGGAATCGGCCAGGATATAATCGATGAACGGCGCCCCCATGGTGCCGGGGAAGCCCAGGTAATTGACCTGGACCGGCGCCGGCCGCGCCGCCAGGATGCGGGTACGCGCCTGCTGGGTATAGCCCTTCAGGTCCACCAGGACGTCGATCCGATCGGCATGGATTCGCCGTGCGGCCTCGGCGTCGGAAAGATCGCGCAGATCGGTAAAATGCTCAAAGGCGGCCTCCAGGCGCCGACGCATGGCGCTGCCATCGTCCGGCCCGGTGGAATAGGCGAAAACCTCGAACCGGCCGCGGTCGTGGTGTTCGAACAGGCCGGCCGCCAGATGAGCGGTGGCATGCTCGTGCAGGTCGGCCGAGAGATAGCCCAGCCGGATGCGCCCCCCGTCGGCACGCGGCTCGGCGGCCAGACAGCATTCGTCCTCCGCCACCCGGTGGCGCGCTGCCCAGCCGGCGGCGCAATGCAGCTGATCGGCCGGCGAAACCGGCAGGCTGACCAGCACCAACGGCGCGATGCGACCGGGAAAGCGGCGATCCGCGGCCAGCAACCGGGCGACATCGCCCTCGTCCTCCGTCCACCGGCAGGCATGCTGCTTCAGGTGAATCAGCGCGGCCACCGCCTCGGGGGTGTCGGGATCAAGCTCCACGGCGCGGGCGCAGGACGTAATGGCCTCGTCGAAACGGCCGAGTTGCAGGAGCGCGTTGCCCAGATTGGCATGGGCCTGTGCCAGATCCGGCACCAGTTCGGTGGCACGGCGATAGGCCGCGAGCGCATCGTCCGCCCGCCCGAGGGCCGACAGGGCGACGCCCAGGTTGGTATGAGCCTCGGCATGATCGGGGCGCAGCGACAGCGCGTAGCGACAGGCGGCGATCGCCTTCTCGTACTGGCCCAGTTCGGCCAGCATGCCGGCCAGGTTGCTGGCGGCCTCGACGTAATCGGGCGCCAGTTCCAGGGCGCGGACCAGGGCCGCCGCGGCCTCGGCCGGTTGGCCCTGGGCGCTGCGGGCCAGGGCATAATTGAACCAATGCGTCGCCCGGTCCGGCTGAAGGTCCACCGCCCGCCAGCACGCTCCGGCCGCCTCGGCGGCCAGGCCGGCCCGCAGCAGCACGGCGCCGAGATTGTTGTAGGCCGGCGCGCAATCCGGATCGGCGGCAATGGCCTCCTGATAGGCCTCGGCGGCGCCGTCGGCATCGCCGGCCGCTTCCCGCGCCACCCCCCGGTCGAAATGGCCCATCGCCGCCGCCGCGGCGCTCATCCGCCGCAGGTCGGCGGCGATGCGGGCCACCACCTCGTCCCACGCCCCGGGAACGGTTTGGCGGTACAGCCGGGCGGTGGGATACCACGGGGTGTCGTCGCGATCCTCCAGCCAGCGCCAGCATCCGTCGAAACGCGACAGAATCCATACCGGCTTGCCCATCCCCCCCACCAGATGGACCATCGAGGTATCGACGCTGATCACCAGATCGAGATTGGCGACCAGACCGGCGGTGTCGGCGAAATCCCCGACATCGTCCATGACGTCGATGACATGGAGGCCCGGCGGCGGATCGGTCAACTGGCGGGCGGGCAGGCCCTTTTGCAGGCTGACCAGGGTCACGCCGGGAATGCCGCCCAGCGGGGCGAGTCCGGCAAGCGGCAGACTGCGGCGCCGGTCGACGCGGCAGAGATCGAGGATGTCGGGGCGCGGGTCCCCCGACCACACCAGCCCGACCTTCAGGCCCTCGGCCGCCGCCAGCCGCTCCCGCCAGCGGGAAACCGCCCGGGGCTCGGCCACCAGATAGGGAATCGGCGCCGGGATGTCCTCCAGCCGCGTGCCCAGCAGATGGGGAACGCTGAGCATGGGGCAGAGGAGGTCGAATCGCGGCATCGGCTCGCCCTCGACCACCACCTGCGCCACCCCCGGCACGCTCCGCAGCACCTGGGCGAGGGGCGGCCGGCAGGCCAGGATCACCTGGGCTCCCAGCCCGGCCAGAACCGTACCGTAGCGCGCGAACTGGAGGGCGTCACCAAAGCCCTGCTCGCCGTAGACCATGATCGTCTTGCCCGCTACCGGCTCACCCCGCCACTCGCGGTCGGCAAAGCCCATCTGGGGAAAGCCGGGAAGCTTGCGGCGCCACTCGTATTCCGCCCAGCCTTCGGCGAAATTCCCCTGGCGGAGCAAGGCGAAGGCCAGGTGCAGATGGCCATCGGCAAAATCGGGGGCCTGGGCCACCGCCTGGCGCAGGACATCGACGGCACCGTCCAGGTCCCCCACCTCGTAGAGCACGGCGCCGATATTCTTCAGAACTTCGATATCGGAGGGGTTCTGCCGCCGCGCCTTATCGTACCAGGCGATGGCCGCGTCCAGATTGCGCAGGTCGTAGTGGCAGGCACCGACCGTATTGCAGCCTTCGGCCCAATCGGGGCGCAGGCGCACGGCCTCCATCGCGCTCGCCAGCGCCTCGTCGCTCCGGTCGAATCGGCGCAGGGCCTCGGCCAGGCCGCGGTGGAAATCGGCGCAGCGGGGATCGACGCCGATGGCACCGGCAAACGCCTCGGCCGCTTCCTGCGGCCGGCCGAGGCCCAGAAGCCCGTTGCCCAGGTTGTAGCGGGCGATGCCGTAATCGGGCTGGAGTTCGATGGCCCGACGATAGGCGTCCACCGCCTCCTCCAGGCGGCCCGCCGCCTTCAACGCCAAGCCGAGATCGACATACAGCACCGCGGTCGGCGCCATGGCGATCGCTTGGCGGAGCAGTTCTTCCGCCTGCGCCGGACGCCCCAGATCCTGGCAAAGTCGCCCATAGCCGTGCAGGATGGCTGAATCGGCCAGCCGGCCGGCGAGCAACCGGCGATAGCAGGCTTCCGCCCCGGCCAGATCGCCGGCGCAGTGGCGGCCGACGGCCTCAGCCAGGTCGCCGCCTTTCTCCCTCCAGCGTGGGGCGACCTCCGTGCCCGCCATCATGCCGCTCCGGCTGCCGGGCAAGCGGCCAGCCTCATGCCGAGGTGGCGAAACCCGCCGAGCGCCGCTCTCCCGACGCGGCCGCGGGCTGCGCCTGCTCGGCCCCCTCGACTTCGACCGAAAGGCCGGCGGCGATACGCCGGTTGATGTTGACCAGGGCTTCCAGAGTCGCGCGGTCGCGCGCGAAGGCGCGCGGGGCGGAGGTCACGACGAACGAGGCGAGTTGCAGGATGTTGCGCGCCACCTCCGGCGGCAGCGAAACGGCACCGCGGTCGATTTCGCTGGCGAACAGCAACCACAAGCGGTTGTTCAGACTGACCGCGGTGAAGAGATCGTCGGCGTTGGTCCCGGTTATGGCGTCGTTGAGACGCATGGCGCTACGCAACAGGACCCGGGCTTCGAGCTGCCGTCCGGTGGCAACCTCACGCTCCACGAGATCATAGCTCATCCATCACTCTCCTTGTCCGCATACCCTGTGAGCTTGCGCTCGCGCTCTACCAGCTCATAGGCCTTGGTCAAGGCCTCGTAATACCGGCCGTCGCCGACCAGTTCCGCCACGGCCAC
>JAKAFA010000289.1 GCA_021818185.1 Pseudomonadota bacterium
CGAAGCGGAAGGCGAGGGCGAAGGCGAAGGCGAACTGGACGGTGAAGGCGACGCCGATGGCCAGCAGCGCAAGCGCCGCCGTGGCCGCCGCGGCGGCCGCCGCCGTCGTCGGGGCGAGACCGTCGGCGAAACCGCCGAGGTGATCCTGCCGCTGCGCCCCACCGCCGATCTGGTGGCCGATGTCTTCGAGGCGGCCGAGGCCGCCGAGGAGGCCGCCGCCGCCGCCCGGCGGGCCAGCGTCGCCAGCGAGACGGTGGCGGACGCCGCCGCCGAGCAGCCCATCCTGGTCGCCGCGGAGGAAACGGCCCCGGCCGCCGCCGAGGCGCCAGCCGAGGAAGCGGTTCCGGCCCCGGCCGCCGCCGAGGCGGTGAGCGAGACCGCGCCGGCCGAGGAAAAGCCCAAGCGCAAGCGGGCGCCGCGCAAGAAGCCGGTGGCGGAGGCGGCCACCACGGAAGCCGCTGCCGCCGAGGCGGTGAGCGAGGCCGCGCCGGCCGAGGAAAAGCCCAAGCGTAAGCGCACGCCCCGCAAGAAGGTGGCGGCCGAGCCGGCGGCGCCGGCGGAGGACGTCACCGCACCGGCCGCCGAACCGGTTGCGGTTCCCGTCGCGGAACCCCCGGCCGAGCCGGAACCGGAAGGCGTGGTCGATATGCCGCAGGAGGCCGCAGCGGAAGCGGCACCGGCCGTGTCCGAACCCGAGGGGGAGGAAGAGGCCCCCGCTCCGGCCGGCCCGCCGCGCCGGGGCTGGTGGAACCGCCTGCTGTCGTAGGCCGGCGTCCGAACCTTGAAAAACCGAAGGGCGCCTCGCACGGACGAGGCGCCCTTCTCATTTGCCCCCCGCCCTGGCGGGGCCGGGGGATCGGCAGGGGAAAACCCTCAGGCCGCCCGCGGATGGGCGGGATCTTCGATGATGCAGTCGGCGGGGCAGACCGTCTGGCACTGCGGGGTGTCGTGAGCGCCCACGCACTCGGTGCACTTGTTGGGATCGATCAAATAGATCACGTCGCCGGGCGAAATCGCTTCGTTCGGGCAAACGGACACGCAGGCGTCGCAGCTGGTGCAATCGTCAGTAATCTTGAGCGCCATGGGATGCTTCCTCTCCTTAAGATCCCGGTTGCCGGAAGGCACCCCCCTTTGGGCAGCCTCCTCGCAGCGTTCTTGCGCGTATATCCATCGGCGCGCCAGTTGACAACTGGAATCGGTGCCGACCGCGTATGCCGCTCCCGCACCTCTCCGCTGGGTAGCTACCCTAAAAACCGCCCAACGCCGGAATTGCCGCTCGCCTCCGGAGAAAGACCGTGGGTAATATGGGAGGCCCTCCCGACTACCCGTCCGGGGGGTGGGCCGCCAAATGCCCCGTCAGAGGGCCCCAGAACGCCCGCGGCCAGACCCATGAACAGGCTGACGCTGGGCCCGTTCCACGCACGGGCCCGCGGGGGAATGATCCAATGACCATTAGTTCCGGAGCACTTGGTTCCGTGTCCATCGCCCTGTGCGGCAGCGGTGGGGCGGGAGTGATGACTGCCGCCAACATGCTGCTGGATGCGGCAGCGCAGGTCGGCTACTATGCGTTGTTCGGCCGCTCGTCGGGCCCGCAGATCCGCGGCGGCGAGGCGGCGGCGCTGTTGCGCCTGTCGCCCCGTCCCATCACCTCGGTGGATGACACCTACGACATCCTGCTGGCCATCGACTGGCAGAACGTGCAGCGCTTCGCGGCGGAGTTGCCGCTGAACGCCGACAGCATGATCATCACCGACCCCGCCGCCGGCGAGGTCCCCGAGGTCATCGCGGCGTCGGGCGCCCGCATCGTGCCGCTGCCGATGAAGGAGCTGTGCGCCGACATCGCCGGCGGGCGGCCCAACATGATCGCGCTGGGCGCGGTGGCGGCCCTGATCGGCCTGCCGGTCGAGCCGCTGACCGAAGTCCTGGGCAAGTCGCTGAAAAAGAAGCGGGCCGACGCCTATGACGCCTCGGTGGCCGCGGTCAAGAAGGGAGCCGAGGCGGCGGCAGTTCTGGGCCAGGCCAAGCGGCTGGACGTGCCGGCCGACGCGGCGGCCAGACGCTGGGACATCACCGGCAACGAGGCAGCGGGCTTGGGCGCGGTCCGGGGCGGCGTGCGGTTCTGCGCCGCCTATCCCATCACCCCGGCCACCGAGATCCTGGAATGGATGACCGGCGCCCTGGCCAAGGTCGGCGGCGTGTTCGTCCAGGCCGAGGACGAACTGGCCTCGATCAACATGTGCGTCGGCGCCTCCTATGGCGGTTCGCCCGCCATCACCGCCACCTCCGGCCCCGGCCTGTCGCTGATGATCGAGGCGCTGGGCATGGCGGTCGCCTCGGAGACCCCGGTGGTGGTGGTCGACGTGCAGCGTGGCGGCCCGTCGACCGGCATTCCGACCAAGTCGGAACAATCCGACCTCAACATCGCGCTCTACGGCATGCACGGCGACGCCCCCCATCTGGTGGTGGCGCCCCAATCCATCGGCGACTGCCTGTTCACCACCCAGTGGGCGATCCATCTGGCCGAGGCCCTGCAAACCGCCTGCATCGTGCTGTCCGACCAGTCGCTCGGCCAGTCGCGCGCCATCATCGACGCCCCTGCCGACCTGGCCTTCGTCGGCAAGCGGCTGGCGGCGGCGTCCCCGGCGGAAGACCAGCAGTACCGGCGCTACGCCCTGACCGCCAACGGCGTCTCGCCCATGGCCATTCCCGGCACGCCCGGCTGCCAGTACACCGCCGACGGCCTGGAACACGCGGTGAGCGGCACCCCCTCGTCGCAGGAATCCGACCATTCGGCGCAGTTGGACAAGCGCCTGCGGAAGCTGACCGGCCATGATTACGGCAGCCACTGGGCGACCATCGAGGGCGACGGCCCCATCGCGGTCCTCACCTGGGGATCGTGCACCGGCGCGGCCCGCGAGGCCATCGGGCGAGCCCGGGCCGACGGCATCGAGGTGCGCCTGATCGCCCCCCGCCTGCTGTCGCCCACCCGCCCCGAACTGCTGGCCAAGGCGCTGGAGGGGGTAAGCAAGGTGCTGGTGGTCGAACAAAGCCATCTGGGCCAGTTCCATCGCTATCTGCGCAGCGAGTACGAGTTGCCGGGCACGGTCGAACTGCTGAACCACGCCGGCCCGCTGCCGATCCGGCCGGGCGCGATCCACAAGCGTCTTCTCGCGATGGGGGCCTGACCGATGGATACCATCAATTCCGCCACCTGCTACACCGCCAAGGATTACAAGTCCGACGTCAAGCCGGTGTGGTGCCCGGGCTGCGGCGATTACGCCGTCCTGTCGGCGTTCACCAAGGCCTTCGCCGATCTCGGCCTGGAGCCGCACCGGATCGCCGTGGTATCCGGCATCGGCTGCTCCTCGCGCATTCCCGCCTACACCAATTGCTACGGCTTCCACTCCATCCACGGCCGTGGCCTGGCGGTGGCGGCCGGCATCAAGCTGGCCCGCCCCGACCTGACGGTGGTGGCGGCCGGCGGCGACGGCGACGGCTTCTCCATCGGCGGCAACCACTTCATCCATGCCTGCCGCCGCAACGTGGACATGACCTATGTGGTCATGGACAACCGGGTCTACGGCATGACCAAAGGCCAGCCCAGCCCGACCACCGAGGCGGATTGGGACGCCTCGGCCATGGCGCCGCCCGGCGGTACCGGCGTTTCGCCTTTCCACCCGCTGGGCATGGCGCTGGCCGCCGGGGCGAATTTCATCGCCCGCGCCTTTGCCGGCGATCCCAACGGCACCGCCGAGCTGATCGCCCAGGCCATCCGGCATCCCGGCTTCTCGTTCGTCGCGGTGATGAGCCCCTGCGTCACTTACCGCGAGGAGCAGCGCGAGTGGAAGACCCTGATGCGCAAGAGCGGGATGGAAACCGCCACCGATCCGGCACAGGCCGCCCGCAACCTGATGGAGGATGACGGCTACAATCTGGGAGTGCTGTACAAGGGCAGCCGGTCCCCCTATTCGCCCTACCGGCCGGCAAGCGCGGCGATCAGCGATCTGGACGCCGAGTTCGCCCTGTGACCGGCCTCGGCGTAGCGGTCGGTTCGGCTGCCGGCCTGCTGGCGGTGGTCCGCCGGCAGGCCGAAGAAACGGCCGACCGCTACGCCGATTTGGCCGACGCGTTCGTGGTGTCCAACAATCCGGACACCGCGGCCGCGTTCCGTGAACTGGCCGAAAGCGGCCGGCATCATGCCGCCGGGCTACCGGTCGCGGCG
>JAKAFA010000048.1 GCA_021818185.1 Pseudomonadota bacterium
CCCTGTGCCTATCGGCGGGAGCCGGCCGGCGGACCCGGCATCACCGAGGGGTTTTCTCCACGCGCGCCGCGTGCTATCCACGCCCGTTCGATTCAGGAGGACGTGCCCGTGATCCCGCGCTATTCCCGCCCCGCCATGACCGCCATTTGGGAACCCGCCAACAAGTTCCGCATCTGGTTCGAGATCGAGGCCCATGCCTGCGACGCCCTGGCCGAGTTGGGCGTCATTCCCACCGAGGCGGCGCGGGCGGTCTGGTCCGGCGGCGACAAGCCCTACACCCCCGAGCGCATCGCCCGCATCGATTCCATCGAGGCCGAGACCAAGCACGATGTCATCGCCTTCCTGACCGAGCTGGCCGAGCAGGTCGGGCCCGAAGCGCGCTTCGTCCACCAGGGCATGACCTCGTCCGACGTGCTCGACACCTGTCTGGCGGTGCAGCTGAAGCAGGCCGCCGACATCCTGCTGGACGACATCGACCGGCTGCTGGAGGCGCTGGAGCGCCGCGCCTTCGAGACCAAGGACCTGGCCTGCATGGGCCGCAGTCACGGCATCCATGCCGAGCCGGTAACCATCGGCCTGAAATTCGCATCCTTCGCCGCCGAGTTCCAGCGCAACCGCGCCCGTCTGGAAGCGGCACGGGCCGACATCGCCAGCTGCGCCATTTCAGGCGCGGTGGGCACCTTCGCCAATATCGACCCCCGCGTCGAGGAACGGGTCGCCGCCCGCCTGGGCCTGGTGCCCGAGCCGGTCTCGACCCAGGTCATCCCGCGCGACCGCCACGCCCAGTTCTTCGCCACCCTGGGGGTCATCGCCAGTTCGGTGGAGCGGGTGGCCGTCGAGATCCGCCACCTCCAGCGGACCGAAGTGCGCGAGGCCGAGGAATACTTCTCGCCGGGCCAGAAGGGCAGCTCGGCCATGCCGCACAAGCGCAACCCGGTGCTGACCGAGAACCTGACCGGTCTGGCCCGCCTGGTGCGCGGCATGGCGATCCCGGCCATGGAGAACGTCGCCCTGTGGCACGAGCGCGATATCTCCCACTCCTCGGTGGAGCGGATGATCGGCCCCGACGCCACCATCACCCTGGATTTCGCCCTCGCCCGCCTGACCGGGGTGGTCGACAAGCTGGTAATCTATCCCGAGGCGGTGGCCCGCAACCTCAACCAGTTGGGCGGCCTGGTCTTCTCCCAGCGGGTGCTGCTGGCCCTCACCCAGGCCGGCATGAGCCGCGAGGACGCCTATAAGGCGGTGCAGCGCAACGCCATGCAGGTGTGGAGCCGGGGTGCCAACTTCCTCGACCTGCTCAAGGCCGATGCCGATGTCGCCGGTCTGCTGCCCGCCGCCACGCTGGAAGAGCTGTTCGACCTGGGCTACCACACCAAGCATGTGGATACGATCTTCACGCGTGTGTTCGGGCGAGCCTGACCGGCCGCCGCAACGATCGCAAGGGGGTCCGGCGCCGGAGCGCCGGACCCCTTTTTATTTGGATTTTGCGCACAGTCCCCATTTGGGGACATACCTCCGGCCTATATGCCCCTATAAAAGGGCAAAGGCCATTACTGACGCGTGCATCGCCGAAGCCGCCACTGCCGGAGGGCATCATGCCAGTTTCCATCACCGTCGCGCCCAGCCCCAATAGGCACAAGTCCCTCAATCTGGCCGAATCCCGCTACCTCATCGAACTGGGCAGCGTGATCGCCGAGAACCATCCCCAGTCGACGGTCGTCACCCGCTACGGCGACAACATGGCCGACATCATGGTCATGCACCACGCCGGCGACCACGACGTCGAGCTGTTTTAGCGGCAACTTCCGGCGGGATTGGACAACCCGGTCGGAGCGGCTGCGGGCAAAGGATGACGCGGCACCAGCGCCTTCGACCGGTTCGAGGCCGATGCCGACGTTGCCGGCCCGTGCCCGCCGCCAGGCCGGCAGAGCCGTTCGGCCTGGGCCCCCACACCAGGCATATGGATACGACTTCAGGCAGGTGTTCGGGGGTGCCCCGGTCGAATTTTGGGGATTTTGAGCGTTTGCCCCATTTGGGGACATGCCTGTGGTCCATCTACCCATATAAGTAGGTAGACATAACCACGACGCACGTATCCCCACCATCAATGCTGCCGGAGGGCATCATGCCAGTTTCCATCACCGTCGCGCCCAGCCCCAATAGGCATAAGTCCCTCAATCTCGCCGAATCCCGCTACCTCATCGAACTGGGCAGCGTGATCGCCGAGAACCATCCCCAGTCGACGGTCGTCACCCGTTATGGTGACAACATGGCCGACGTCATGGTCATGCGCCAGGCCAGCGACCACGACGTCGAGCTGTTTTAGCGGGGGCTTCCGGCGGAATCGAACCTGGCCGGGTCGGGCCGCCGGGATCAGTCGGACTGGATGCGGGCGAGCAGATCACCGATTCCGGCGCGATCCCCTACGGTGACGCAGACCTCCGCGACGAGTCCGGCGCCAGGCGCCGGCACCTCCAGGGTGGTCTTATCGGTCTCCACCATCGCGACAAGCTGGTCGGCAACGACCTGATCCCCGGGTTTCACCACGATTTCGACGACATAGACGACAACGTCGTCGTCATCGCGGGTGCAGGCGCCGCACGGCTCGGCACAGCCCGGAAATTCCGGGATGCGGACCTCGATCATGGACATGGGCGGCTGGCCGGCGCGGGAGGCGCAGCCCCTAGGCCGCCGCGCCGTCCTTGGGCCGGCGCTTGACCGTCTTGGGGTCGACGGTGATGGGGCGGTAGATCTCCACCCGCGCCCCATCCTCCAGGGCGGCATCCAGGGCGGTGACCTTGCCGTAGATGCCGACCTTCTGCTTGGTCAGATCGATTTCGGGGAAGCGGGCCAGCAGTCCAGACTTGTCGATGGCCTGCTGCACGGTGGCGCCGTCGGGCAGCTCCACGCCGATCATGGCCTGGCGCTGCGGGGTGGCATAGACGACCTGGATCTTCACCTTCTCCACTCCCCTTAGACCGCGTGGGCGCCGGCCATTTTGATCTCCTTGCCGGCCTTGAGATCGATCAACCGCTTGGCCGCCATCAACATGCCGGTGGCGAGGAAGCCGCCGGGCGGCAGGATCATCACCAGCACCCCGGTATCGTGGGGCAGCACCTGGGTTTCCAGGAAGCGGAAGGACGGGCCCAGCAGCAGGTGGGCATCGGCGAACAGGGTGCCGGACCCGATGATTTCGCGCACCGCGCCGATGGCGGTCAGCGCCAGGGTGAAGCCGATGCCCATGAACACGCCGTCGGCCAGCGAGGGCAGCACCGGCTCCTTGGCGGCAAAGGCCTCCAGGCGGGCGAGCGGCAGGCAGTTGGAGACGATCAGCGGAATGAACAGCCCCAGCACCTTGTAGAGTTCGTGCATGTAGGCGTTCATGGTCATGTCGACCAGGGTCACCATGGCGGCGACGATCAGGATATAGACCGGGATGCGGACTTCCTGGGTGATGTAGCCGCGGAACATGGCGACCAGCAGGCTGGACGCCGCCATCACCGCCGCGGTGGCCAGGCCCATGCCCAGCCCGTTGGTGGCGCTGGTGGTCATCGCCATGGTCGGGCACATGCCCAGGATCATGCCGAAGACGCCGTTATTGTCCCACAGGCCGTCCTTGACGATTCGCGAGTAACTGGGCATCAGCGCACCTCCAGCATCTGGTCCTTGTGGGCGGCGAAGAAAAGCAGTCCTTTCCGGATGGCGCCCACCACGCCGCGCGGCGTGATGGTGGCACCCGAGAACTGGTCGAACACGCCGCCGTCCTTCTTCACCTTCCACTTGTCTTCGGGCGGATTGCCCAGCCAGCGGCCGGTGAACTTGGTGATCCAGTCGGTCTTGGCGATGTCGATCTTGTCGCCCAGCCCGGGAGTCTCGTGGTGCTCGGTGGCCCGCACCCCCAGCACATGGCCGTTGGGATCGACGCCCAGCATCAGCTTGACCGGGCCGGCATAGCCGTTGCCGACGATCTGGTAGGCGACGCCGGTCACCTTGCCGTCCTTCATGGCGCGGTAGACGGTCAGCGTCTTGCCGCCGTCGGTGGTCAGTTGGATGGCGTCCTTGACCGGGTTGTTGTCATGCAGGCCGGGCGGAATGACCTGGGACAGCGAATTCTGCATGTCCTCCAGGGCCCGCTGCTTGATCTGGTCGTGGGTGGCCCGGTCGGTGGCGGCCAGCACGATGCCGAAGCCGGTGCAGAAGGCCCCCAGGATGACCGCGTGGATCAGCGTGCGCGGGTTCATTTTCCCCCCTTCAGCGGCAGCGGCGCCCCGGTGCGGGTGCGGCCGAACGCCCGCGGGCGCAGGTGGTGGTCGATGATGGGGGTCAGCGCGTTCATCAGCAGCACGGCGAAGGCGACGCCCTCGGGATAGCCGGCGAAGGTGCGGATGACCCAGGTGAGCAGGCCGACGCCGCAGCCGAACACCAACTGGCCTGGCTTGGACACCGGCGAGGTGACGTAGTCGGTGGCGATGAAGAAGGCACCCAGGAACGAGGCCCCGGCCACCAGTTGGAAGGTGCCGTCGGTGAAGCGGGCGGGATTGGCCGCGTGGAACACGGTGCCCAGCACGAACAGCGTGACCAGCATCGCCACCGGGATATGCCACGAGATGATGCGCCGCCACAGCAGGAACAGGCCGCCGGCCAGGATCAGCGGCGCCGAGGTCTCGCCGAAGCTGCCCGGACGCGCACCGCCCACCAGGCCCATCAGGCCGGGCATCGACTGGGTGACCGGCACGCCCTTGGTCAGCTCGGTCTTGACGTAGCCCAGGGCCGAGGCGGCGGTCATGGTGTCGAAATGGAAGGCGTGGCCGAAGGTGATGCCCAGGGCGTCGATGAAACCGGGCGAGGCTGCGGCGAACAGCGGATGCGGCGCGACGAAGGCGGTCATCTGCACCGGGAAGGACACCAGCACGGCGACGCGGCCGACCATGGCGGGATTGAACACGTTCTGGCCCAGGCCGCCGAACAGGTGCTTGGCGAGAACCACGGCGAACACGGCGGCGATCAGCCCCACCCACCACGGCGCCCACGGCGGCAGGCTCATGGCCAGCAGCCAGCCGGTCAGCACCACCGAATAATCGGACAGCGCCACCCGCCATTCCTTGCCCTGGGCCGCCAGGGTGGCGGCCTCCAGCGCCATGCAGGCGGCGATGGTGAAGAGGAACAGGAAGATGGCCGGCCAGCCGAACAGCCAGGCATCGTACAGGGTGGCGGGCAGCAACGCCGCCAGCACCGTCGCCATGGTCTTGGCGACGCTGCTGGGCGCGTGGGTGAACGGCCCGCTCTTGTCGGTGTAGGCGGTGGTCATGCGCTGGCCTCAGGGGTCGACGGGGCGGCAGCCTTGGCGCGCGCCGCAGCGTCGCGTTTGGCTTGGGCGATCTTTTCCAGGCGGGCGGCCTTGGCCTCGACCAGGGCCTTGACCTGATCGTTCTTGCGCTTCTCGCGGTTGGCGGCGGCCAGCGAGCCCTTGGCGTAATTGAAGTAATGGACCAGGGGGATGTGCGACGGGCAGACATACGAGCAACTGCCGCACGAGAAGCAGTCGGTCACCCCCAGCTTGGCCGCGGCCTCCAGGTTGTCCTTGCGGATGAAGGCCGCCATTTCCACCGGCACCAGGCCGCAGGGGCAGATGGTGACGCAGGTGCCGCAGCGGATGCAGGCCCGCGACGGCTGTTCATTGGTCTCCTCGGCGGTCAGCGCCAGGATGCCCGACATGCCCTTGATCACCGGCACGTCCAGGTTGGGCAGCGGCTGGCCCATCATCGGCCCGCCATTGACCACCCGGCGCGGCGGCTGCGACAGGCCGCCGCAGAACGCCACCAGTTCGGACACCAGGGTGCCCAACGGCACTTCGACATTAGCCGGCTTGCCGATGGCGCCGCCGCTGACCGTGACCACGCGGGCCAGCAGCGGCCGGCCGAAGCGCACGGCATGATGCACCGCCCGCGCGGTGGCGACGTTGTGGACCACCACGCCCAGTTCGGCGGTCAGCTTGCCGGCCGGAGTCTCGCGCCCGGTGATGGCCTGGGTCAGGTGGCGTTCCGATCCCATGGGGTACTGCACCGGCACGCCCACCACCGTGACGGCGGCGATGCCGGCGGCGGCGCGGGTCATTTCCGCCAGGGCCTGCGGCTTGTTCTGCTCGATGGCGATCACCACCTGGGGCGCCCCCAGAGCGTGGGCCATGATGCGGGCGCCGTCGATCACCTCGGCCGCGTATTCGCGCATCACCCGGTCGTCGCAGGTCAGATAGGGCTCGCACTCGGCGCCGTTGATCAGCAGCGTCTCCAGCCTGTTCTGGGTGCCGAGGTTGAGCTTGACCGCCGACGGGAAGGCGGCTCCGCCCATGCCGACGATGCCCGACTGGGCGACGCGGTCGCGGATGGCCTGGGAGTCGGCGGCGAACGGGTCGGCGATGGGCGCCGGCAGTTCGGCCCACTCGTCCCTGCCGTCGGCCTCCAGCACGATGGTGGTCTGGGGCAGGCCCGACGGATGGGGCGCCGTCACCTGGGTGACGGCGGCGATGCGCCCCGAGGTGGGGGCATGGGTCGGCGCCGACACCGGGCCGGCGCCGCGGGCCAGAAGTTGGCCCTTCTTCACCAGATCGCCTTCGGCCACCACCGGCTCGGCCGGCGCGCCGATATGCTGCTGCAACGGCAGGTACAGGGTGGAGGGCAGCGGCAGGGCGACAATGGCCAGCTCGCTGGTCCGCTCCTTGCGGTATTCGGGGTGAACCCCGCCACGGACGGGAAACAGCTTCATCGACGCGTGCTCCTCAATGCACGTGGGCGTGGGGGGAATCCGGCTTCTCCCAGTGCCAGCTGCTCAGGGTCACCGGGACCTTGCACATCTTGATCGCCTCGGTCGGGCAGACCTTGAAGCACTTGGAGCAGCCGTGGCAGTTGTCGGTGATCACCGTATGCATCTGCTTGGGCGCGCCGACGATGGCGTCGCTGGAGCATTCCTGGGTGCAGCGCAGGCAGCCGATACACAAGGATTCGTCGATGAAGGCGTATTCCGGCCCCTTCTCCTCGTGGTCGGAGAGGTCGGCCGTCACCCCCAGCTTCTTGGCCAGCGCCTCGGCCACCGCCTTGCCGCCCGGCGTGCACAGGGTCACGGCGGCCTCGTTCTTGGCCAAGGCGGCGGCGTACTGGCTGCAGCCGACATAGCCGCACTGGCCGCATTGCGAGCCCGGCAGCAGTCCCTGCAATTCCTGCTCCAGGGGGTTCTCCTCGACTGCGAGATAGCGGGATGCCACCCCCAGGATGGTTCCCAGCGTCGCCCCCATGACGGCGAGGCTTCCGACGGCGAACAACATGCTCGGCGCTCCTAATTGGTGCTCATGCCGGAGAAGCCCATGAACGCCAGAGCCAGCAGGCTGGCGGTGACGAAGCCGATGGGCGGACCGGCGAACAGCATCGGGACCTCGGCCAGCGCGATGCGTTCGCGCAGGCCGGCGAAGATCGCCATGACCAGGCTGTAGCCCAGCGACGAGGCGAAGGCGAAGACGGCGCTTTCGACGAAATTGTACTGGCCGGCCACCAGCAGCAGGGCCACACCCAGCACGGCGCAGTTGGTGGTGATCAGCGGCAGGTAGATGCCCAGCGTCTGGAACAGCGCGGGCGACACCTTGCGGATCACCATCTCGGTGAACTGGACCGCCGCGGCGATCACCAGGATGAAGGTGACGGTGCGCAGGTAGCCGAGGTCGTAGGGCACCAGCAGGAATTTCTCGATCGCCCAGTCGGCCATGGACGACACGGTGATCACGAAGGTGGTCGCCATGCCCATGCCGAGGGCGGTATCCAGCTTGGTGGTGACGCCCATGAACGAGCACAGGCCGAGGAAGCGGGCCAACACTACGTTGTTGACCAGGGCCGCCCCGACGATCAGCAGTACGATATCCTTCATCGAAGGTCCCCTTCCTCGTCCCTCAATCCAGATTGCATTCGTCGCCGGCCCGGCGCAGGACCTGCGGCGACAATTCCCCCCGGGCCGACAGCAGCCGCGCCGCCATCCGTGCCGCCACCAGGCCGCCGGCCAGCCCGCCCAGGGTGGCCACCACCGCCCGTCCGTCGCCGGCCCCCATCACCTGCGCGGTGATGGCCGCCCCCATCATCCCCAGGAGCGGCAGACCGTAGGCCACCAGCGAGGCCCGCAGCAGCGAGCGTTCGCCGATGCCGACCACCACCCGGTCACCCGGGCGCAGGGCGTATTCGTTGGGCAGGGCGAAGCGGCGGGCCGCCAAGCGCCGCGATGTGCTGCCGCTCTTGTGGCCGCAGATCGCCGCCGACATGCAGCCGCCGCACGAGCCGGTGGGCTCGGGCTCCAGCCAGACCATGCCGCCATCCTCCGCGACGACGCGGGCAACCCCTTCGATCTGCTCGCCCTGCATCGCCGTCAGGCCTCAAGCGTCTCCTGGACGCCCTCCGGGGTGACGAAAATGGCCTTGACCCCCCCGAACGCCGACAGCATCGCCTGGCGCTGCGCGCGCGGGGCCAGGGTCAGCGGCGTGGACAGGGCATTGGCCTTGGCGGCGGTCTCGGCGACCACGGTCACCCCGGCCAAGCGCGGCGCGGTGCGCCCGCTGAAGGGATCGATCAGGTGGGTGAAGTGGCCATCGGCATCGAAGATGGTGCCGTAGCCGCCCGAAGTGGCCACCGCCTTGTCCACCACGTCGATTTCGGTGATGGCGCGGGCCGGATCGGCGGGATCGGCGATGCCCACCCGCCAGGCCGAACCGTCCGGTCTGGTCGACATCGCCCGCAACTCGCCCATGTCGACCAGCATGTTCCGGAACCCATGGCTGCGCAGCACCGCGGCCACCCGGTCCGAGATATAGCCCTGGCCGGTGCTGTTGAGGGTCAGGCCCATGCCCGGCCGGGCGAAGGCGACGGTGCGGCGGGCGGAATCGACCTGGATACCGCGCCAGTCCACCAGGGCCAGCGCCCGGGCCAGGGTATCGGCCGAGGGGCCGGCCGGATCGACCACCGGGGCGGTGAAGTGGCGGAAATAGGCCTGGAACACCGGATGGACGGTGGGATCGAACCAGCCGCCGGTCTTGTCGGCGGCTTCGCGCGAATAGGCGACCAACTCGATGAATTCGTCGGGGGCATTGGCGACCTTGCCCTCGCGGTTCAGCACGGAAATGGTGCTGTCGGGGCGGTAGAGGCTGAACATGTTCTCCAGCCGCTCCAGCTCGGCCAGGCCGGCGTCGACCGCGGCCTGCGCCTTGGCGCGGTCGTTATGGTAGAGCTGGATCGAGGCGTCGGCCCCCAGGGAGGTCCCTTGCCATCGCAGCACCTGGGCATCGGTCCGGCCGGCCTTCATCAACAGCGGCAAACCGGCGGCGGCGGCAAGCACCGTGATGGCACGGCGGCGAGTGAAGCGGACGGTCATCGGGTACGATCCCTCATCAAGTGTCAATGGACGCCGGCCCGAATTCCGCCCCGCGTACGATACCATCGTTAGACGGAACTAAGACCTTTGGGGCAGGGGTCCACCCTGCCCGCCCCATAGGAGCCTTCGCATTACACGTTAGATATTTTGCATTGCGCAACACCCTTTCGGGTAGGTTTTTGCAATTCGGCAGGGTTGGAATCGCCTACACCTTAGATGTAGTTTTCCAGCTTCGATGAATGTTTGATGCAAAAACGAGCGGCATGGCGCAGGAAAATTGCCGCCTATCATTTAGGCAGATCGCGCTTTCCGCAACGCGGTAGGTGCATCGCAGCAATCAGGGTTCGGCGGCGGCAATCCAGCCGCCGCCCAGGACCCGCTCACCCTGGTAGACGGCGCAGGCCTGGCCCGGGGCCACCCCCTCCTCGGGGGTATCGAGCAGCACCACCGCCCCGCCGGCCCCATCGCGCCGTACGGTGGCGGCGGCCGGCGGCCGGGTGGAGCGGACCCGGACATCGGCCCGCACCTCCATCTCCGCCGCATCCCCCAACCAGTTGAATCCGTCGAGGATGATGCGCCGGCGCGCCAGGGCGCTGCGCGGTCCCACCACCACCCGGCGGGCGGCGGGGTCGAGGCGCACCACGAACAGCGGCGGGCCGCCGCCCAGGCCCAGCCCCTTGCGCTGGCCGATGGTGTAATGGATCAGGCCGCGATGTTCGCCCAGCACCCGGCCGTCGAGATCGACGATCTCGCCCGGCTCGGCGGCGCCGGGCTGAAGGCGCTCCACCACCCGGGCGTAATCGCCGTCGGGCACGAAGCAGATATCCTGGCTGTCGCGCTTGGCCGCCACCGGCAGGCGGTGGCGGGCGGCGATGGCGCGGGTTTCGTCCTTGCTCGCCATGCCGCCCAGGGGAAAGCGCAGGAACGCCAACTGATCGCGGCGGGTGGCGAACAGGAAATAGCTCTGGTCGCGGGCCGGATCGACGCCCTTCAGCAGCATCGGCCCATCGACCCCCTCCTCTCGCCGGACGTAATGGCCGGTGGCCAGCGCCGCGGCCCCCAGGTCGCGCGCCACCGCCAGCAGGTCGCGGAACTTGACCGTCTGGTTGCACAGCACGCAGGGGATGGGCGTGCGGCCGGCGGCATAGGCGGCGGCGAAGGGGGCGATCACGTCGGCATGGAAGGTGTCTTCCATGTCGACGACGTAATGGGGGATTCCCAGCGCGTCGGCGACGGCGCGGGCGTCATGGATGTCCTTGCCGGCGCAGCAGGTGTTGGTGCGGCAGGTGGCCGCCCCGTGGTCGTAGAGCTGGAGGGTCACCCCCACCACCTCGTAGCCCTGCTCCAGCAGCAGGGCGGCGGTGGCCGACGAATCCACCCCGCCCGACATGGCGACAACGATGCGCAACGGCGCGGCCTCCTGCGATCACGACTGAGCGGAGGGGGCGGGGCGGCGGCGCGGGGATGGAGGCAGGACCGCCACCCCGAAGGCGCCCCACGCCGCGTCCCCTTCGCCCCAAACGACGGCGATGTGGCAATGGCCGATCATTGGCGGCCCTCCCACGAACGGCCAAACGCCCGGTCAAGGGCGCCATGACCGGGCCTGACAATAAAACACCCGCGGAAGCTCGGCCCCTCTCCCGCCAACGGGGGAGGATGGGCAAGGGCGACCGCTAATCCCGCTCGTCGATCCACGCCATCTGGATGGCCTCCAAGACCTTCTCGTTGGACTTGGCCGGATCGTCGTCGAAGCCCGGCAGGGCGCAGACCCAGGCGTGCAGGTCGGTGAAGCGGAGGTTGACGTTGTCGGCCTCGGGATGGGTCTCCTCAAGGGCGATGGCGATGTCGGTGACGTCGGTCCACTTCATCGGCCGGCCCCTACTTCTTCTTGTCGACCATCATATTGCGGGTGACGGCCGGCACGGTGACCACCAGGCCGTCCAGGTCCTTCTTCATGATGATCTGGCAGCCCAGCCGCGATGTCGCACTCAGGCCGAAGGCCAGGTCGAGCATGTCTTCCTCGTCATCGCTGGCCGGGGCGAGCTTGTCGTACCACTCGGGCGCCACCACCACATGGCAGGTGGAGCAGGCCAGCGAGCCCTCGCAGGCGCCCTCGATGTCGACCTTGTTACGGTGGGCGATTTCCAGCACCGACAGCCCTTCCGGAGCCTCGACCTCCAGCCGGTTGCCATCGGCGGCAATGAACGTCATCTTCGGCATTCAGCCCTCTCTTCTTCTTGTCCGACCGGTCCTAGTCGCCCTGGGGTCCGTCCCCAAGGGCGTCGCCCAGCCTCTCGACGCTGACACCGGCCAGAGCCTGGCGGATGCCACGATCCATGCGCTTCTCGGCGAAGCCCTTGGTCGCCGCCTCCAGCCCCTCGACCGCGGCGTCCACGCCGTCGCGGTCCGAGGCGGCAATGGCCTGCTCGACGCCTTCGATGGCGGCATCGATAGCCTGTCGCTCGCCCTCCGACAAGAGGTCTCCATCGGCGGCCAGGGCCGATTTGACCGCCAGGGTGGCGCGGCGGGCCTCGACCACCGATTCGGTCAGCAGCCGGCGCTCCATGTCCTCGCGGGCATGCTCCAGGGAATCGCGCAGCATCTGCGCCATTTCCTCTTCCGACAGGCCGTAGGACGGCTTGACCGCCACCTGCTGTTCGACTCCGGTGGTGGTTTCCTGCGCCGCCACCGTAAGCAGGCCATCGGCATCGACGGTGAAGGTGACGCGGATACGGGCGGCGCCGGCCGCCATCGGCGGAATGCCACGCAGCACGAAGCGGGCGAGCGAGCGGCATTGGTCGACCATCTCGCGCTCGCCCTGGACCACATGGATGGCCATGGCGGTCTGGCCGTCCTGGTAGGTGGTGAATTCCTGAGCCATGGCCACCGGGATCGGCTGGTTGCGCGGGATCACCTTTTCCACGATGCCGCCCATGGTCTCGATGCCCAGCGACAGCGGGGTGACGTCCAAGAGCAGGGTGTCGGAGCCGGCGGTCAGGGCCTCAGCCTGCAACGCGGCGCCTACCGCCACCACCTCGTCGGGATTGATGTCGGCGAGCGGCGGGCGGCCGAAAAATTCGGCGACGCGGGCGCGCACCAGCGGCATGCGGGTCGAGCCCCCCACCAGCACCACGCCGTGGATGTCGGCGACGTCGATGCCGGCATCCTCGACCACGCCGCGGCAGATGGCGATGGTCCGCGCGATGAAGGGCTCGGCCAGGGCATCCAGGGCGGCGCGGTCCAGGCGATGGCGCGACGGCTTGCCGTCCACCTCGATCATCCATTCGCCCTGGGGCTGGCGGGTCAGGCATTCCTTGGCGATGCGCCCGACCATCAGCGCCTGCTTGGCCTCGCCGGCCGTGATGGGCTGCTCCCCCAATACCCCGGCCCGTTCGGCCAGGAAATGCTCGGCGATGGCATGGTCGATGTCGTCGCCGCCCAGCGCCGCGTCGCCGCCGGTGGCCTTGACCTGGAACACGCCCTTTTCCATGCGCAGCAGCGAGACATCGAAGGTGCCGCCGCCCAGGTCGTAGACGGCGTACAGCCCCTCGGCGGCGTTGTCCAGGCCATAGGCCAGGGCGGCGGCGGTCGGCTCGTTGACCAGGCGCAGCACGTCCAGGCCGGCCAGGCGGGCGGCGTCCTTGGTGGCTGTGCGCGCCGCGTCGTCGAAATAGGCGGGCACCGTGACCACCGCCTTGTCCACGCCCTTGCCCAGGGCCTCCTCGGCCCGCGCCTTGACGGCGCGCAGGATGTCGGCGGAAATCTCCACCGGGGTCAGCACCCGACCGGCCACCTTCAGGCGCACCATGCCGCCCTCGGCCGCCGGCTCCACCTGATAGGGCAGTGTGCCGGCCAGGGCCTTGACGTCTTCCAGCCCGCGGCCCATCAGGCGCTTGACCGAGCTGACCACGTGGTCCGGCGCTTCCAGGATCTGGCTGCGGGCGGAATCGCCCACCACCACCTGCCCGTCCTCGCCATAGAACACCACCGAGGGGACCAGGCCGCGACCCTCACCGTCGCGCAGCACCTCGACCTCGCCGCCGCGGGCGATGGCCACCACCGAATTGGTGGTGCCCAGGTCGATGCCGACCGCCAGTCCGCCTTCCGCCTCGTGCGGGCCGGGGGTCTCGCCGGGTTCGTGAAGCTGGAGAAGCATGGCACTTTCCTCTGTGGTGTGGTCGTCACGCCGCGGCCCGGCTGCCCCGCGGGTCCATCGGCCGGGGCGCCGGCGGCGTGCCCGCCGCGGCGGGGTGGATCATCGGGCCCGGGCGATCCGCGCCTTGCGGCTGCGGGCGTCCTCCGCCAGCTTGGCCAGGTATTTCAGCCGCAGGGTCAGATGGCCGGCCGCGTCCAGGTCGCCGGCGTTGAAGGCCGCCGAGATATGGCACTGGCAGGCCAGCACCTCGGCATCGGCCTCGGCCGACAGGCGGGTGATGTCGTCCAGGGATTCGGCCTCGGCGATGGCTTCGCGCTTTTCCATCTGCTCCATCAGCAATTCCGGGTCGTTGATGGTGCCGCAGGCGGTCAGGTCCACCGGCCGGCCGCGATGCGCCAGCAGGTACGCAGCCCGTTTCAGCGGGTCCTTCAGCGTCTCGTAGGCCTCGTTCAGGGCCGTGGCCTGCTGCTGCGACAGGGCCTTTTCCCTGGGCGACTTGCCGGCGAACCGGTCGGGATGCAGTCGGCGCTGAAAGCCGAAATACTGGCGTTCCAGCTGGCCGAGGTCGATGTCGAAGCCGGGGGCCAGCCCCAAGCGGGTGAAATGATCCACCGCCCCCGGCCCCTGCACCGCGCCGCAGACCGAGCAGAACAGGGCGCGCCCCGCCACCGGCCCCTTGCAGGACCAGCAGGACACTACGGAGGCGGCAGCGGCGGAAGCGTTCATCGGGGCGGCCTCAGACGTGGAAGGATTCGCCACAGCCGCAGCGACCCTTTTCGTTGGGGTTCCGGAAGACGAAGCCGTTCTGCATCTTGTCCTCGACCCAGTCCATCTCGGTCCCCAGGATGAACATGGTGGCCTTGGGATCGATCAGCACGGTGACGCCTTTCTCCTCGACGACCTCGTCGTAGGGGGTGCGCTCGTCGGCGTATTCCAGGGTGTAGCTCAGGCCCGAGCACCCCTTGGAGCGCACGCCGATGCGGATGCCGGCAGCCGGTTTGCCGCGCTTCGCCAGCAGGGTCTTGACCCGCTCGGCGGCGGCGTCGGTGATGGTCAGGGGAGCGGTGCGTGCCATCGTCGGGCGTCCTTTCGTCTGCGGGTCACTCGGCGGCGGCGTCGCCGGGCTCGGTCTTCTTCTTGTAATCGGCGACGGCGGCCTTGATAGCATCCTCCGCCAGCACCGAACAATGGATCTTGACCGGCGGCAACGCCAGTTCCTGGGCGATGTCGGTGTTCTTGATCTGCGCCGCCTCGTCCAGGGTCTTGCCCTTGACCCACTCGGTCACCAGCGAGCTGGAGGCGATGGCCGAACCGCAGCCGAAGGTCTTGAACTTGGCGTCCTCGATGATGCCTTCGGGGCTGACCTTGATCTGCAGCTTCATCACGTCGCCGCAGGCCGGCGCGCCGACCAGACCGGTGCCGACGCTCTTGTCGTCCTTGCCGAACGAGCCGACGTTGCGGGGATTCTCGTAGTGGTCGATGACCTTGTCGCTGTAAGACATCCTTCCCTCCAGACTCAGTGTTCCGCCCACTGGACCGACTTGATGTCGACGCCGTCCTGGTGCATTTCCCACAGCGGGCTCATGCTGCGCAGGTGATTGACGGCCTCGACGATGTGGTTGATGGCGTAGTCGATCTCGGCTTCGGTGGTGAAGCGCCCCAGGCCGAAGCGCAACGAGGTGTGGGCCATCTCGGCCTCCAGCCCCAGGGCGCGCAGCACATAGGACGGCTCCAGCGACGCCGAGGTGCAGGCCGACCCCGACGACACCGCCAGATCCTTCACCCCCATCATCAGCCCCTCGCCCTCGACGAAGGCGAAGGACAGGTTGAGGTTGCCGGGCAGGCGGTTCTCCATGTCGCCGTTGACATAGACCTCGGGCAGCTTGGCCTGGATGCCGGCCAGCAGGCGGTCGCGCAGGCTGCGCAGCCGCTCGGCCTCGGCCTCCATCTCCGCCTTGGCGATGGCGCAGGCCTCGCCGATGCCGATGCAGAGCGGCGTCGGCAGGGTGCCCGAGCGCATGCCGCGCTCCTGCCCGCCGCCGTTGATCAGCGGCACCAGCCGCACCCGCGGCCGGCGGCGCACATAGAGCGCGCCGATACCCTTGGGCCCGTAGATCTTGTGACCTGAGATGCTCATCAGGTCGATGTTCATGGCGTTGACGTCCAGCGGCATCTTGCCGACCGCCTGGGCGCAATCGGTGTGGAAGAAGGCGCCCTTCCGGCGGCACAGCGCGCCAATCTCGGCCAGCGGCTGGATCACGCCGATCTCGTTGTTGGCCGCCATCACCGAGACCAGCGCCGTGCGGTCGGTGACCGCCGCCTCCAGCTCGGCCAGGTCGATCAGGCCGTTGGGGCGCACCGGCAGATAGGTGACCGAAAAGCCCTCCTGCTCCAGGTGGCGGCAGGTGTCGAGCACGCATTTATGCTCGGTGACCACGGTGACGATGTGGTCCTTCTTGCCGCGATAGAAATGCGCGACGCCCTTGATCGCCAGATTGTTGGATTCGGTGGCGCCCGAGGTGAAGATGATCTCCTTGGCGTCGGCCCCGATGATCGCCCCCACCTGTTCGCGCGCCAGTTCCACCGCCTCTTCGGCTTCCCAGCCGAACGCGTGGTTGCGCGAATGGGGGTTGCCGAATTTTTCGGTGAACCAGGGGACCATCTTGTCGACCACGCGCGGATCGCAGGGCGTGGTCGCCTGGTAATCAAGGTAGATGGGACGCTTGCTGCTGTTGACCGCAGTCATCCTTGCCTTCCTTCGCTCACGCGGCCTCGGCCGCCGATACATCGAAACCCTTGCGGGCCGCCAATTCCGTCCAAGCCGCCAGGAACCGGTCGACATCACCGGCCGTACTGGCCCAGCCCAGGCTGACCCGCACCGCCGAACGGGCGATGTCCGCCCCCAATCCCATGGCGGCCAGCACCGGCGACGCCGCCACCTTGCCCGACGAGCAGGCCGAACCCGCCCCCACCATCACGCCGGCCAAGTCGAGGGCCATCACCTGCACCTGAGCCGCCACGCCGGGCAGCGCCAGGCAGGCGGTGTTGGCCAGCCGCTCGGCCCCGGCGCCGACGATCACCGTTTCCGGCACCCGCGCCCGCGCCTGTTCCTCCAGCCGGTCGCGCAGCCGCCGCATCTCGGCCACCGCCTCCCCGCCTTCCACCTCGTGCCGCGCCGCCGCCGCGGCGGCCCCGAATCCGGCGATCCCCGCCAGGTTCTCGGTGCCGGCCCGCCGGCGCCGCTCCTGCCCACCCCCCAGCAACATCGGTGCCAGAGGAAAATCAGGATCGGCCAGCACCAAAGCGCCGATTCCCGACGGACCGCCCAGCTTGTGGGCCGACAATGTCAGAAAGTCTACATTAAGATGCGACATGGAAACATTCAAACGTCCAGCCGCCTGCACGGCGTCCGTGTGAACCAGGGCGCCGGCCCGGCGGGCCACATCGGCCACCGCCGCCACCGGCTGGATGAACCCTGTCTCGTTGTTGGCCAGCATCACCGAAACCACCGCGGGCCGCGGGTCGGCGCGCAGCAGATGGTCCAGCGCCGCCAAGTCGACGGTCCCCGATCCGTCCACCGGAATGGGTTCGGCCTCCGGCACCGCGTCGCGCACCGAGGGATGCTCCACCGCCGACACCAGCACCCGCCGCCGGCCGCAGCCGCGCAAGGCCAGGGCATTGGCCTCGGTCCCGCCCGAGGTGAACACCACCCCCGCCGGTTCGGCGCCCACCAGACCGGCCACCGCCGCCCGCGCCGCTTCCATCCGGGCCCGCGCCCGCCGCCCGGCGGCGTGCACCGACGATGGATTGCCCGCCTCGGCCAGCGCCGCGGCCACGGCCTGGGCCACCGCGGGGCGTACCGGCGCGCCGGCGTTGTAGTCCAGATAGGCGGAAGGGAACACCGTGGCCTCCGTTCACCCTATTGCGCGGCGACGATGCCGGTGGGTTCCTCGGCCGGAAAGCCGGGGCGGAAGACCCCGGAACTGCCCAGGATGCGCCGATCCACCACGTCGGCCAGCGAAACCGACGACAGGTAGAGATAGATCTGGTTGCCCAGTTCCTCCCACAGGTCATGGGTCAGGCAGCGCCCCTTGTTGTGGTGGCAGCCGGCCGGCGAGCCCGGCGAGCAGCGGGTGGTCTGGATCGGCTCGTCCACCGCCATGATGATGTCGGAAATCCGCATCTGCCCGGCCGGCCGCGACAACAGGTATCCGCCGCCCGGCCCGCGCACGCTCTTGACCAGCCCGCCCTTGCGCAGTTTGCCGAACAGCTGTTCGAGATAGGACAGGGAAATCTCCTGCCGCTCGGCGATGTCGGCCAGGGCCACCGGGCTGCCTTTGGAATGGCAGGACAGGTCGACCATTGCCATCACCGCGTATCGTCCCTTGGTACTAAGCTTCACGTCCAGGTCCTCCGCTCGCGCGCCCGGGGCGCCCCGCCCGCCGCCGCGGCCCGTTGCCCATTCCGGTCATGACGGACCTCCGGCGGCGGCCTTGCCGCCATCGTTGTTCGTCACCACCCGGGGATGGCGGGGCGCCGCCTCGCCGTCCTCAAGCTGCGCCAGCCGGTCCTGGAGGGCACTGACCTGGCTGCGCAACGCCTCGATGGCGCGCGCCACCGGATCGGGCAGATCCTCCTCCATGCCGTAGGCGCAGAATTCCGCCGCCTCGCCCTGGCGCCGCCGCAGCACCGCCCGCGCCGGCACGCCGACCATGGTCACGCCGGGGGGCACGTCGGTCAGCACCACGGCGTTGGCGCCGATGCGCGCCCGCCGGCCGACGGTGAGCGGTCCCAGCACCTGGGCGCCCGAACCGACGATCACCTCGTCTTCCAGGGTCGGATGGCGCTTGCCCTGGTGCAGCGAGGTACCACCCAGAGTCACGCCGTGATAGAGGGTGACGTCGTCGCCCACCACCGCCGTCTCGCCGATCACCACCCCGGTGCCGTGGTCGATGAACAACCGCCGGCCGATGCGGGCGCCCGGATGAATCTCGATGCCGGTGAACAGCTTGCCGAGATGCGACAGGAAGCGGCCCAGCACCCGGAACCCCCGCTGCCAGCAGGCATGGGCCAGCCGGTGGACGAACACGGCATGCAGGCCCGGATAGCACAGCACAACTTCAAGCCACGAATGGGCGGCCGGATCGCGCTGCCGGATCGAATCGATGTCTTCGCGAAGCCTCTTGAAAACCATGGCTGGCAATATGCTACTCTAAGTGAACCGGGCCGTACCCCGGATGAGGGGAGACGGGAGCGTCCACCCGGGGGGCGGCCGCATCGAAGGTGAATATAGGATGCCCGACAAAGCCGGTCAAGTATGGCCGGCTTCATCACAATTTTCAGCCGATTATTCCCCGACCGCGCGGCTCAACTAAGGAGCCGGGGCGGCGGCCAATCAGACTGCACGGTGAGACGATGCCCGACGTTATCTTCAATGGACCCGATGGACGGCTGGAAGGCCGCTACCACCATGCGCGCGCCGACAACGCCCCCATTGCCCTGCTGCTGCATCCCCATCCGCAGCATGGCGGGACGATGAACAACAAGGTGGTCTACGCCCTCTACCACACCTTCGTGCGCCGCGGCTTCTCCACCCTGCGTTTCAATTTCCGCGGCGTCGGGCGCAGCCAGGGGCGCTTCGACAACGGCCAGGGCGAGTTGGCCGACGCCGCCGCCGCCCTGGACTGGGCCCAGACCTACAACCCCAATGCCAGCGCCTGCTGGGTGGCGGGCTTTTCCTTCGGGGCCTGGATCGGCATGCAATTGCTGATGCGCCGCCCCGAAATCGACGGCTTCATCTCGGTCGCCCCGCCGGCCAACATCTACGATTTCTCGTTCCTGGCCCCCTGCCCGTCCTCGGGGCTGATCGTCCACGGTGCCGCCGACGAGTTGGTGCCCGAGGCGGCGGCGGCCAAGCTGGCCAACAAGCTATCGGCCCAGCGCAACATCCAGGTGGACTACCGGACGGTGGAGGGCGCCAACCATTTCTTCGGCAACCACCTGGAACCGTTGACCGGGGTGGTGGAAACCTATCTGGCCGGCGCGGTGTCGGAACGCCCGGCCCCGCCGCCGCTGCCCGAACTGGCCGCCGCGGCCAGCTGAGCCCGGCCGGGCGAGGCGGCCGAGGGTCTAGCGTTTCCAGGCCTTCAGCCGCCGCGCCGCTTCGATCATGTCCTCCGTCGTCCCGGCGAAGGAAAAGCGCAGCGTCCGGCCGCCCTGGACCGGATCGAAATCCACCCCCGGCGTCGCCGCCACCCCGGTTTCGGCCAGCATGCGCCGACAGAATTCCACCGAATCGTTGGTCAGTTCGGCCACGTCGGCATAGAGGTAGAAGGCCCCGTCCGAAGGTGCCAGCCGGGAGAATCCCGCCTTGGGCAGTTCCTCCAGCAGGACGTCGCGACTGGCGCGGTAGTGTTCGACCCGGGCATCCAGTTCGTCACGGCAGTCGAAGGCGGCCACCGCCGCCAGTTGCGACAGGGTGGGCGGCGCGATGAACAGGTTCTGTTGCAGGCATTCCACCGAGCGGGCCAGGTCGGGCGGCACCACCATCCAGCCCAGCCGCCAGCCGGTCATGCCGTAATATTTCGAGAAGCTGTTGACCACCACCGTATGGGAGCCCAGCCCC
>JAKAFA010000290.1 GCA_021818185.1 Pseudomonadota bacterium
GTTCGACCTGGGGCAGAACTTCATCCGGCCGCAATTGGCCACGGTGGCGGGCGCCGCCATCCCGTCGCCCTATGGCGGCAAGGTGCGCCAGGTTCAGGTCGACATGAATTTGATGGCGTTGCAGGCCGCCCACCTGTCGCCGCAGGACGTGATCAACGCCATCTCGGCCCAGAACCTGATTCTGCCGGCCGGCACCGAGAAGATCGGCAAGTTCGAATACAATGTCGAACTCAACGCCAGTCCCAAGGTCATCGACCATCTGAATGATTTGCCGCTCAAGAGGACCAACGATACGATCCTCTACCTGCACGATGTCGCCTATGTGCATGACGGCTATCCGCCGCAGACCAACGTAGTGCGCGTCAACGGCACCCGCGCCGTGCTGATGACCATCGAGAAGGCGGGCTCGGCTTCGACCCTGGACATCATCCAGGGGGTCAAGGACCGCCTGCCGAAAATCGAGGAATCCATGCCGTCCAGCCTGCATCTGCATGCGGTGGGCGACCAGTCGATCTTCGTCAAGGCGGCGGTCGAGGGGGTGGTGCGCGAAGGCGCCATCGCCGCGGCGCTGACCGGGCTGATGATCCTGCTGTTCCTGGGCAGTTGGCGCTCGACCCTGATCATCAGCGTGTCGATCCCGCTGTCGGTGATGTTTTCGCTGATCGTGCTGTCGGCGCTGGGGCAGACCATCAACGTGATGACCCTGGGCGGGCTGGCCCTGGCGGTGGGCATCCTGGTCGATGAAGCGACGGTGACCATCGAGAACATCAACTGGCACCTGGAACAGGGCAAGGAGGTGGAGACCGCCATCCTGGACGGCGCCCGCCAGATCGCCGTGCCGGCCTTCGTCTCGCTGTTGTGCATCTGCATCGTGTTCGTGCCGATGTTCCAGCTGGGCGGCGTCGCCGGCTACCTGTTCCTGCCGCTGGCCGAGGCGGTGGTCTTCGCCCTGATCGGCTCGTACATCCTGTCGCGCACCCTGGTGCCGACCATGGCCAAGTACCTGCTCAAGCCGCATACGGTCCACGAAGGCGCCGGGCACATCGAATACGTGATGGATGGGCATAACGGCCACGACCGGCCTCGCAATCCGCTGGTGCGCTTCCAGCATGGGTTCGAGCGGCGCTTCGCCCATTTCCGCGACGCCTATTACAATCTGCTGTCGCTGGCCCTGTCGCATCGGCGAACCTTCATCGTCGCCTTCCTGGCCTTCGTGGTGCTGTCCTTCGGGCTGGCGCCCTGGCTGGGTGAGAATTTCTTCCCGCTGGTCGATGCCGGTCAGATCAAGCTGCACATCCGCACCCAGACCGGCACCCGCATCGAAGAGAGCGCCAAGCTGTGCGATGAAGTCGAGGCGCGGATCAAACAGATCATCCCGCCCGAAGAAATCGACAGCATGGTGGACAACATCGGCCTGCCGATCAGCGGCATCAACATCGCCTACAGCAATTCGGCGCCCATCGGGCCCGAGGATGCCGACATCCTGATTTCGCTGAAGCCGGACCACCACCCGACCGCAGGCTATGTGCAGACGATGCGCGAGCAGTTGCCGCGGCTGTTCCCCGGCACGACCTTCGCCTTCCTGCCGGCCGACATCATCACCCAGATCCTCAATTTCGGCCTGCCGGCCCCCATCGACGTGCAGGTGGTCGGCAACGACCTCCAGGCCGACGACAAATACGCCCAGGAATTGCTGAAGAAAATCGGCGACGTGGCTGGCGTTGCGGATCTGCGCATCCAGCAGGCCTTCGACCATCCACAAATCAACGTCGCCGTGGACCGCACCCTGGCGAGTGACGTCGGCCTGACCGAGCGCGACAACGCGATCAGCCTGCTGGTCGCCCTGTCGGGCAGCGGCCAGATCGCGCCGACCTTCTGGCTCAATCCCAAGAACGGCGTGTCCTATCCCATCGTCGCGCAGTTCCCGCAGTACCGCATCGACAGCATGTCGGACCTGAAGAACCTGCCGATCACCAGCCACGGCACCACCCAGCTGCTCGGCGGCCTGGCCAAGGTCAGCCGCGGTCCCAGCGACGGCGTGGTGTCCCACTACAACGTGCAGCCGGTGGTCGACCTGTTCGCATCGGTACAGGGCCGTGATCTCGGTTCGGTTTCCCGCGACATCCAGAAGATTCTGAAGGATACGGCGAAGGATGCTCCGCGGGGCTCCACCATCGTGCTGCGCGGCCAGGTGCAGACCATGAACAGCGCCTATGGCCAGCTGTTGTTCGGCCTGGCCGGCGCCATCGTGCTGGTCTATCTGCTGATCGTCGTCAACTTCCAGTCGTGGCTCGATCCGTTCGTCATCATCACCGCCCTGCCGGCGGCGCTGGCCGGCATCGTGTGGATGCTGTTCGCCACCCATACCACGCTCAGCGTGCCGGCGCTGACCGGCGCGATCATGTGCATGGGCGTGGCCACCGCCAACAGCGTGCTGGTGGTCAGCTTCGCCCGTGAGCGGCTGGCGATGGGGGCCGACGCGGTCACCGCCGCGCTGGAGGCCGGGTTCACCCGTTTCCGTCCGGTGCTGATGACCGCCGGAGCGATGGTCATCGGCATGATTCCCATGGCGCTGGGTCTGGGCGAAGGCGGCGAACAGAACGCCCCGCTGGGCCGCGCGGTCATCGGCGGCCTGATCTTCGCCACCTGCGCCACCCTCCTGTTCGTCCCGACGGTGTTCGCCGTTGCCCACTCGCGCAAGGCGCAGCAGGCAACTGGCGGGGCGGGGTTGGCGCCGCACAACGCGCCCGAGCCGGACGTGAGTGCGCCGTGAGATTGGGGCGGGAATCGGGCGAGATATTGGCGGAAATAATGCGGATCCTCTCAACAGAACGAGGGGCGGCCTAAGGAAAGACTGAGGTTAAGCACAATTTAGTGCCGGGATTGCGGATTTCTTACTATAAGACAATCCGCAGCGCCCTCATCAAGGTTGGCGGGGGGGGCTCAAACGCGCGATCAAAGGATGTGAATGCGCATATTAGTTGTTGAAGATGAGGAAAAGCTGGCCGGTATTCTCCTTCGCAGCCTGCGCGGCGAGGGGTATGCCGTCGACGCTGCGTCGACGGTGGCCGAGGGCCTGGAAATGGCCCAGGCCACCCATTACGACCTTGTCATCCTCGACCTGCAATTGCCTGACGGTTCGGGCACCAGACTTCTGACCTCGCTACGGGGCCACCATCAGGACGCGCCCGTCCTGGTATTGACCGCGCGCGCCGATCTCGACACCAAGGTGGAGAACTTCGATGCCGGCGCCGACGATTACCTGACCAAGCCCTTCGCCTTCGCCGAGTTGCTGGTCCGGGTGCGGGCGCTGCTGCGCCGCGGGCCGGTGGCCAAGAGCAGTACCTTGAAGGTGGGGGACGTCGAACTGGATCGGCTGACCCGCCAGGTGCGGCGGGACGGCCAACGCGTCGACCTCAGCCCCAAGGAATATTCGCTGCTTGAATACCTGATGCTCAATCCCGGCCGGGTGCTGTCGCGATCGATGATCGTCGAGCGGGTCTGGGACCATTCCTTCGAGGGGCTCACCAATATCGTCGATGTCTATGTCCGCCAGCTTCGGCGCAAGATCGACGACGGCAGCGAGCCCAAGCTGATCCGCACGATCCGCGGCGTCGGCTATACCATCGACACCGAGGGTGGGGCATGAACCGCCGCTCGCTCACCTTTCGCCTGGTGTCCTGGTATTGCGGCTTGCTGCTGCTGCTGGGCGCGGCCTTCGCAATCTATACCTATACCAGCTTCAACCGCTACATCCGGCAGACCACGCGGGCCAGCCTGACCGTGCGAGCCGAAGCGGTGTGGAACACGGTGCGCGGCGAGCTTGCCGGCAACGGTAACGGCCTGGGCCCGCTGATCGAGCAGCGCTTCGCGCCCGAGAACCACGGACGGTTCATCCGCATCAGCATCGACGGAAAGATCGTCTATGCCTCGGGCCCGCCCCTGGAACGCGATTTCGACCCGGCGGCGTTGCCGCCGCCCCCGGCGGTGCTGTCGGCGCCGCGGACGGCGAAGCTGGGCCGCCTGTTGCTGTATTCTTGCCCGTTCCGCCTGGGGGACGGACGGCGGGCGCTGATCGAAACCGGGGTCTCCAGCGAGGGAATCGAGACCGCCGAGAACGGGCTTGCCCTCTCGCTGCTCATCGGCTTGCCGGTGCTGCTGGTGATGGCGACGGCCAGCGGCTACCTG
>JAKAFA010000049.1 GCA_021818185.1 Pseudomonadota bacterium
GTCGAGGGACGATACCCCCCCCGAAGCGATGACGGGGGTGCGGATGGCGGCGGCCAGCGCGGCGGTGGCCTCGACATTGGGCCCGGTCAGCACGCCGTCGCGATCGATGTCGGTGTAGATGATGGCTGCCACGCCGGCATCCTCGAATTTCAGCGCCAAGTCGAGGACGGTAAGGTCGGAGGTTTCGGCCCAGCCCTCCACCGCCACCTGGCCGCCCTTGGCGTCGATGCCCACCGCCACCTGGCCGGGAAACCGGCGGCAGGCCGCCTTGACCAGGGCGGGGTCCTTCAGCGCCACGGTGCCCAGGATCACCCGGCGCACGCCGCGCTCCAGCCAGGCCTCGATGGTGGCCATGTCGCGGATGCCACCGCCCAGTTGCACCGGCACCTCGACAGTGGCGAGAATCGCCTCGACCGCCGCGGCATTGACCGGCCGCCCGGCGAAGGCGCCGTTGAGGTCCACCACATGGATCCATTCCGCGCCGGCAACGGCGAAGGCGCGGGCCTGGTCGGCGGGGTCGGCGTTGAACACGGTCGCCTGGTCCATCAGCCCGAGCTTGAGCCGGACGCAGGCGCCGTCCTTGAGGTCGATGGCGGGAAACAGGATCATGTACAGGCTCGGTTGTTCGCTGAAATCGGAAATGGCCCAGCCATTATATAAGCGGGCCTACGGTGTCCAGCGCAGAAAATTGCCGATCACACGAAGGCCGGTGGCCTGGCTCTTTTCCGGATGGAACTGGGTGCCGACGATGTTGTCGCGCCCCACCAGGGCGGCGATCGGGCCGCCGTAATCGACGCGGGCCAGCACCTGCACAGGGTCGGCGCAGACGAAGCGGTAGGAATGGACGAAATAGGCGTGCGGATCGTCGGGCAGCCCGTCCAGCAGGGGATGGGCGCCGGGAACGTAGGCCAGCTCGTTCCAGCCCATATGCGGCACCTTCAGCGCCGGGTCGGCGGGCGTGATCTCCTGCACCTCGCCTTCGATCCAGCCCAGGCCGGCATGGCTGCCGTGCTCCCGCCCGGTGGTGGCCAGCAATTGCATGCCGACGCAGATCCCCAGGAAGGGACGGCCGCGGACCAGCGCCTGCTCGGTCAGCGCCTCGACCATGCCGGGCAGGCGGTCCAGCCCGGCCTTGCAATCGGCGAAGGCGCCGACGCCCGGCAGCACCACCCGGTCGGCGTCGGCCACCCGCTTGGGATCGGCGGTGACCGCCACCCGGGCGGCGAGGCCCTCCTCCGCCACCACCCGCTCGAAGGCCTTGGCGGCCGACCTCAGGTTGCCCGAGCCGTAATCGACGATGGCCACCAGCATGCTAGAGCGAGCCCCCCAGAGTGCCCTTGGTCGACGGCACGGCATCGGCCTTGCGCGGGTCGATCTCCACCGCCTCGCGCAGCGCGCGGGCCAGGGCCTTGAAGCAGCTTTCGACGATGTGGTGGTTGTTCTCGCCGTACAGCGTCTCGACGTGCAGGGTGGCGCCGGCCGCATTGGCGAAGGCCTGGAACCATTCCTTGAACAATTCGGTGTCCATGTCGCCGACCTTGTCGCGGTCGAAGCGCACCTTCCAGACCAGATAGGGCCGCCCCGAAAGGTCCAGCGCCACGCGGGTCAGGGTCTCGTCCATCGGCACCAGGGCCGAGCCGTAGCGGTGGATGCCCGTGCGCTCGCCCAGCGCCTGAGCCAAGGCCTGGCCGACGGCGATGCCGGAATCCTCGGTGGTGTGGTGGGCATCGATGTGCAGGTCGCCCTTGGCCTCCAGCTCCAGGTCGATCAGCGAATGGCGCGACAGCTGTTCCAGCATGTGGTCGAGGAAGCCGATGCCGGTCGCGACGGCATAATGCCCGCCGCCGTCCAGGTCGAGCCGGAGGCGGATACGGGTTTCGGTGGTGTTGCGCTCGATGCTGGCCTGACGCATGACGGCTCCTCGGGGCGGAGTGCCCTGTACTAACAGGAATGGCGCGGTTGCGCCATTGTTCGTTAAGCCCCACTTCCCAACCGCGGCGGCCGCCCTTATCTCTTGCGGGCAGGGATGGACGCCCCGTCCCGCTCTGCTAATATCGGCCGCCCTTCTTCTGCCGGAACCCCTCTTCATGTCGGAACAGCTGCCTTCCTGGCACGGCACCACCATTCTTTCCGTCCGCAAGCATGGCCGCGTGGTCATGGCGGGCGACGGTCAGGTATCGCTCGGCCAGACGGTGATCAAGGCCAACGCCCGCAAGGTCCGCCGCCTGGGCAGCGGCTCGATCCTGGTGGGCTTCGCCGGCGCCACCGCCGACGCCTTCACCCTGCTGGAGCGGCTGGAAGGCAAGCTGGAGAAGCATCCCGGCCAACTGATGCGGGCCTGCGTCGAACTGGCCAAGGACTGGCGCACCGACCGCTACCTGCGGCGACTGGAGGCGATGATGGCGGTGGCCGACCGCGAGGTGTCGCTGGTGCTCACCGGCCAGGGCGACGTGCTGGAGCCCGAGGACGGGCTGATCGGCATCGGCTCGGGCGGCAATTACGCCCTGGCCGCCGCCCGTGCGCTGGCCGAGGTCGAAGACTGGGACGCCGAGCGCATCGCCCGCAAGGCCATGGAAGTGGCCGCCGGCATCTGCGTCTATACCAATACCAGCATTGTGGTGGAGAGCCTGTCGTGACCTCGTTCAGCCCGCGCGAGATCGTTTCCGAACTGGACCGCTACATCGTCGGCCAGCACGACGCCAAACGCGCCGTGGCCATCGCGCTCAGGAACCGCTGGCGCCGCCAGCAGCTGCCCGAGGGGCTGAAGGAAGAGGTCCTGCCCAAGAACATCCTGATGATCGGCCCCACCGGTGTCGGCAAGACCGAGATCGCCCGCCGGCTGGCCCGCCTGGCCCAGGCGCCGTTCATCAAGGTCGAGGCCACCAAGTTCACCGAGGTCGGCTATGTCGGGCGCGACGTCGAGCAGATCGTCCGCGACCTGGTGGAGATCGCCATCGGCATGACCCGCGAGCGGCTGCGCAAGCAGGTCGCCGCCAAGGCCGAAATCGCCGCCGAGGAGCGGCTGCTGGATGCCCTGGTGGGCGAGACCGCCTCGGCCGAAACCCGCCAGAAGTTCCGCAAGATGCTGCGGGAAGGCGGCCTGGACGACAAGGAAATCGAAATCCACGTCGCCGAGACCGCCGGCACGAACCTGCCGACCTTCGACATCCCCGGCATGCCCGGTGCCCAGATGGGGATGATCAACCTGTCGGACATGCTGGGCAAGGCATTCGGCGGGGCGCGCACCAAACCGCGGCGCATGACCGTCAAGGACGCCCAGCAGGTGCTGACCGCCGAGGAATCCGACAAGCTGCTGGACCAGGAAACGGTGGTGAAGGACGCCATCTGGGCGGTGGAGAACAACGGCATCGTCTTCCTGGACGAGATCGACAAGATCTGCGCCCGCTCGTCCGAGCATCACGTCTCGGGCGACGTCAGCCGCGAAGGCGTGCAGCGCGACCTGCTGCCGCTGATCGAGGGCACGACGGTGGCCACCAAGCACGGCAACGTCAAGACCGACCACATCCTGTTCATCGCCTCGGGCGCCTTCCACTTGGCCAAGCCCTCGGATCTGCTGCCGGAACTCCAGGGCCGCCTGCCGATCCGCGTCGAGTTGCAGGCCCTGACCCGCGACGACTTCGTCCGCATCCTGACCGAGCCGGAAGCCAGCCTGATCAAGCAATACATCGCGCTCCTGGCCACCGAGGAAGTGGAACTGGCCTTTTCCGACGACGCCATCGCCGCCATCGCCGATCTGGCGGCCGAGATCAACCGCAGCGTTGAGAATATCGGGGCGCGGCGGCTGCAGACGGTGATGGAACGCCTGCTGGACGAGGTCAGCTTCTCCGCCCCCGACCTGCCTCCCGGCAGCCGGGTGGAGATTTCGCCCGAGCTGGTCGAGGAAAAGGTCGGAGACTTGGCCAAGAAGGCGGACTTGGCGAAATTTATTCTTTAAGCCTGCCCCAGCAATGAATGCCGATAGACGAAAAAAATTTTCGCCTGCGTCTATCCGTTCTTGTAAATGCCCGCTTTGCACCGGCCCGCTGTAACCGGCATTGGCGATGCGTCATTCCCCCTTCCGGTTGAAGCGAAATCCGGCTAGTTTTTGCCCAGTGACGCGCAAATGGGCAGTAACTATGGATAAGCAGGACGCCGGGCAAAGCAACGATTCGGCTATTTTGATGGAAATCATCCGGGCGCAGACCGAGATTGCCAAACTCGGCCTCGACCTCGGCGGCGTCATGACCTTCGTCGCCGACCGCGTCCAGGAACTGACCGAAGCCAGCGGCGCCATCGTCGAACTGGCCGAGGGCAGCGAAATGGTCTACCGGGCGGCGGCGGGGATCGCCAAGGGCCAGCTGGGATTACGGCTGAACCGGGCCGGCAGCCTGTCCGGCCTGTGCATCGAACAGGGGCGGGTGCTGCGCTGCGACGATTCGGAAAGCGACCCGCGGGTCGACCGCGAGGCCTGCCGGCGGGTGGGGCTGCGGTCGATGGTGGTCGCCCCCCTCAACCACAACGACACGACGGTGGGCGTCCTCAAGATCGCGGCGGCGGCACCGGGGTTCTTTACCGACGGCCATGTCCGCGTCCTGGAGCTGATGTCCGGCCTGATCGCGGCGGCGATGTACCACGCGACCACCTATGAAACCAGCGAGCTGTACCACCGCGCCACCCACGATTCGCTGACCGGCCTAGCCAACCGGGCGCTGTTCTACGACCGCCTGCGCCAGTGCCTGGCCCTGGCCCACCGGCAGTCGGCGCAGGTCGGCCTCCTCAACCTGGATATGGACGGCCTCAAGCCCATCAACGACCGGTACGGCCACCGCGCCGGCGACGCGGCGATCCGCGAGACCGCCCAGCGCATCCGCCGCATCTCGCGCCAGTCGGACACCGTCGCCCGCCTGGGCGGCGACGAGTTCGCGATCATCCTGCCGGATATCGCCTGCCGCGACAGCGCCCTGTCCCATGCCGGCCGCATCGCCGCGGAGATCAGCCAGCCCTTCGCGTTCGAAGATCGCGCCCTGGACCTGGGCGCCAGCATCGGCGTGGCGACCTTTCCCCTGGACGGCACCGAACCGGACGCCCTGATCGAACAGGCCGACCGGGCCATGTACGAAACCAAGCGGAGCCGCAAGGTTCAGCGGGCCTGAGGCGGAACCGCCTCTAGACTCCGCGTGTCGCGCCTCTTGCGGGGCCGCTCAAGCGCCGCGCGGGCTGGTCGCGGTTTGTGCGCTGACCGCGTCAGAGCGCAAGCCGCTCTGGACCACGCGGGCCATCGGCGTTACCGCCCGCCCTTGCGCCCGCTCTTCGGCCAGCACCCAGGCGGGATCGAGACTGCGCAAGGATACCGTGCGGTCGTCGGGGATGCGGCCCGCCACTTGCAGCGCCAGGTAGCGGGCGCAGCTTACCCGCAGGAACGAGGCGAAGTTGCCCACTTCGCCCCGGCATTCGGTCAATTCGTCATAGAGGCGAGTCAGCAGCTGGTTCAGCGTCATGCCGTCGCGCTCGCCGATTTCCTCCAGCACCGACCAGAACAGGTTCTCCAGCCGGATGCTGGTGGAGACGCCATGCAACCGAAGCGACCGCGCCCGGCTTTCGTAAAGCACCGGATCGGCGCTGATGAAGATTTCGCACATGCCTGCTCCCCGCCGCCGCCCTGGGGCGCGTCGGGCACGGGACCTGGGCCGTGCCCGGCCTCCCCAAGCACATGGCCGGCCGCCGCCTTAATGGCGGCCGGCCATGATGCGAATGTGGTGCATCACACCCTAATGCGCAACCGTCACCCCCAGGACGGCGACGAATTGGGCGATCCAGTCGGGATGGGCCGGCCAGGCCGGAGCGGTGACCAGATTGCGGTCGGTCACGGCGGCGTCGATGGCGATGTCGGCGTACTCGCCACCCGCCAGTTCCACCTCGGGCCGGCAGGCGGGATAGGCCGAGCAGACACGGCCCTTCAGCACCCCGGCGGCCGCCAGCAGCTGGGCACCGTGGCAGATGGCCGCCACCGGTTTGCCGGTATCGAAGAAATGGCGCACCGCCGCCAGCACCTTGGAATCGAGCCGCAGGTATTCCGGCGCCCGCCCGCCGGGAATCACCAGCGCGTCGTAGGCCGCAGGATTGATCCCTTCGAAGGTAGCGTTAAGGGTGAAGTTGTGGCCGCGCTTCTCCGAATAAGTCTGGGCGCCCTCGAAATCATGGATGGCGGTCGCAATGCTGTCGCCCGCCTTTTTGCCTGGGCAGGCCGCATGCACCGTCAGCCCCAACGCCCGCAACGCCTGGAACGGCACCATGGTTTCATAGTCCTCGGCATAGTCGCCGGTGATCATCAGAATTTTCTTCGCCATGACGTCGATCTCCCATTCCCGGGCCATCGGACGTGGCCCGTGTTGAACGGCGACAAGAGTAATCCGGCCGGCGGCGGCCGTGGTGTTAGCCGGGTACCACGGAGCGGGAAGGGTGCGTCGGGCGGTCGGCGCCCCTCAGAACTCGGACAGGATCTGCCGGCGCAATCCCCCGAATTCCTCGCCGAGACCAGACCCTCGTCCAGGGCGGCATGGCAGACGCTGAGAGCGCTGGCCCAACAGGGAACAGTCAATACCATCTCCTTGCGCCGCGTTACGGCACGGGTCACAGCCGATCCGCGCGGCAGAACCAGTTCCCATTTGAGCAAACCCTAAGCCAGCAGGCGGCCACCCACCAGCACCAGCACCCCGGCCAGGGAGTGGCGCAACAGACGCTCGGGCACACGGGTGGCCAGGCGGCTGCCCAGGGTGATGCCCGGAATCGAGCCCAGCAGCAGCGAGGCCAGCAGCACCGGGTCCACCGAACCCATCAGCCAATGCCCGGCCCCGGCCGCCAAGGTCAGGGGAACGGCGTGGGCGATGTCGGACCCGACGATACGGGCCAGCGGCAGCCGGGGATGGAGCAGCAGCAGGACGGTAACCCCCACCGCGCCCGCCCCCACCGAAGACAGCGGCACCAACACCCCCAGCACGGCGCCGGTGATGACGGTCAGCGCCGCCGCCCGCCGCGGATCGGGCGGCGGCAGGGTTCTGGCGCCCCAGGCCAGCAGGCGGGCCCGGAACAGCAGGGCACCCGAAGTCAGGATCAGCGCCCCGCCCAATGCATGGCTGAGCAGGGCGGAGCCCCGACCGCCGGTCAGGCCGAAATGCCAGAGCAGCGCCAGGGTGAACAGGGCGGCCGGCACGCTGCCGGCGGCCAGCAGGCCGGTGAGGCGCCAATCCACCGACCCGGCGGCGCCGTGCAAAACGGTTCCCACCGCCTTGGTGATGGCGGCGTAGAGCAGGTCGGTACCGATGGCGGTCACCGGGGGGATACGGAACAGCAGCACCAGGACCGGCGTCATCAGCGATCCGCCGCCCACGCCGGTCAGGCCGACCAGAAGGCCGACGGCGAAGCCGGCGGCGGCGTGGGTGGGGCTGAGGGCGGCAAAGGGGATCATGAACACCTCACTATAATCTATAAAAATAGTACTCTACTAGAATATCGGATAAAAGCCCATTTTTCCTTTGTGAAATAGCGCGGCCGGGGGACTGCAAACCCGCCCGGCCTCGGCCATACTGCCGCCTCATCCTCGATGCGAGCCGGCTGATGATCCACGACGATCGGGACTATCGCCTTACCGTCTTCTGCCTCTCTGCCTTAGCGTTCGGCCTGGTCCTCTATCCCGTTTTCCGGATGGGATGGGATTTCGAGATCGATCAGAACGAGGGGTGGAATGCCTATTACCAACTGCGCGCCATCGCCGGCCAATCCCTCTACGTCCTGGACTCGCCGCTGGCCTTCAACAACTACCCGCCGCTGTCATTCTATCTGGTGGGAGCGCTGAGCCTGCCGGTGGGCGACCCCGTGCTGGCCGGGCGGCTGGCCTCGTGCCTGGCCCTGGGCGGCATCGCGGCGTCGTGCTTCGCCATCGTGCGCGCCGCCGGCGGTTCGCGCCTCGATTCCGGGCTGGCCGCCGCCACCTGCATCGGCCTGTTCGCCGCTCTCGCCACCGATTATGTCGGCATGAACGATCCGCAATTGCTGGCCCACACCCTCATCCTCGCTGGCTTCGCTCTCTATCTGCGGGGCGCGCCCACCCCCGGGCGCTTGGCGGCAGTTGCCCTGCTGTTTGCGGCGGGCGTCCTGTGCAAGCACAATCTGACAGTGGTGCCGCTGCTGGTGGCCGCCGATGTGCTGCGCCGGGGTCCGCCGGCCGGCCGCGCCGCCTTCTTCGCCACCGGGCTGGGGCTGGCGGCGGCGGCCGGGGCGGCGCTGGCGCTGCTGGTCGGCAAGACGTTCTTCGTCCAATTGCTGGTGTCGCGCATCTACGACCCCGAACACGGCTTTCTGCTGACCATCGACCAGCTGGACCGCTTGCAGGCCCCGTTGGCGGTGGTCGGCCTCGCCCTGATCGCCAGCCGCCGACGCCGGCCGCGCGGGCTGCTGGCCGGCTACCTGGGGCTGGCCCTGCTGCAAGGCATGGCGTTCGCGGGGGGCAACAATACCGACGTCAACGTCTTTTTCGACGTATACATCGCCCTGGCCATCGGCACCGGCCTAGCCGCCCAGGCAGCGGGCGAGACGATGCACCTGCCGGGCGCCCGCTCGATGGTCGCCCTGGCGGCCAATGCCGGGGTGATTGTCATCGCGCCGTTGGCCTTCGGCCGTTTTTACGTCGATGCGGCGGGCGAGATGGCCCGGCGCGAGCGGCTGTTCCACGCCGATGTCGCCTATCTGCGTGCCATACCCGGGCCGGCGCTATGCCAGTCGTTCCTGCTATGCTTCCGCGCCGGCAAACCGCTGTTCTACGACCCGTTCGGAGTCAATCAGGCCATCCACTGGGGCCGGTTGCCGTCCGACGTGCTGGTCGCCCGCCTGCGCCACCAGGAAATCCCGGTGCTGGTGATCAGCGACACGCCCAGCCATTCCCCCGACGATCTGCCGGGGGTACAAACCATGCCCAATCGCTTCTTCCACTTCGGCGACGACGTGTTCGCCGCCCTGCGGCACCATTACGTTGTCGGCCGCGTCGGCATTTCCGGCCGGTTCTGGCTGCCTCGCCCGCGCCCGCCGGAGACGGCGGGATAAACCTATGCGTCAAAATCCATCTTGCTAAGCACAAGGGTTGGCTAATACCTTCGAGAGGGGTATGACTTTCGGAGGTGTGTGGTTGATGCCCGACTCGCTGCGCGGCAGTGGGGAACGCAAGGTCGAATGCTTCGACCATTACCGGGATGCCGCATTGCTGCTGCGGCTGCTGGGGGAGTTCGCACCTGCCCATGCCGCCAAGCACCAGGAAAAGTGCGAGGGGACCGGGGACCAGGCCGGTGCCGCACGCTGGCGGGCGATCCGGGCCGCGATGATCCGGCTTCGGCGCTGAGCGCCGCGGCAAATCCAAGGGCCGGACGGCCGACGCTTCCGCGATGGGCGTTTCCGCGTAGTATCGCCGGGGAGAACTCCCTACAGTCGTAAAGACCTGCCCTGCCCTGCCCTGCCGTGCCACGTCGCGGGCGGGGCGGGGTGCGGTGGCCGCCCTTGGCGGGGCGCGCCGCCACTCCCAACTGAACACTCTATGCTTTCGACCAACGCCCCCCCGCCGAAAGGACCTCCGCGATGCTGACCCGTTTCCTCGCTCCCGGTCTTCCCGTATCGGCCCTCGGCCTGGGCTGCATGGGCATGTCGGAATTCTACGGCGGCGGCAGCGAGGCCGAATCCATTGCCACCATCCACCGCGCCCTGGACCTGGAGGTGACCTTCCTGGATACCGCCGACATGTATGGCTGTGGCCATAACGAGGAACTGGTGGGCCGGGCCATCCGCAGCCGGCGCGACCGGGTGGTGCTGGCCACCAAGTTCGGCAACATGCGCGGCGCCAAGGGCGAGTTCCTGGGGGTCAACGGCCGTCCCGACTACGTCCGTCAATGCTGCGAGGCCAGCCTGCGCCGGCTGGGAATCGAAACCATCGACCTCTACTACCAGCACCGGGTCGATCCGGCGACCCCCATCGAGGAGACGGTAGGGGCGATGGCCGAACTGGTGCGGGAGGGCAAGGTGCGCCATCTTGGCCTGTCCGAGGCTGCACCCGCCACCCTGCGGCGGGCCGCGGCCGTCCATCCCATCGCGGCATTGCAGACGGAATATTCCCTGTGGAGCCGGGACCCCGAGGACGAGATCCTGCCGACCTGCCGGGCGCTGGGGGTGCGCTTCGTCGCCTACAGCCCGCTGGGCCGCGGCTTCCTGACCGGCCGATTCCAGCGCCCCGAGGATCTGGCGGACGACGATTGGCGCCGCCACAACCCGCGCTTTTCCGGCGCCAATTTCGCCGACAACCTGCGCCTGGTCGATGCCGTCCAGGCCATGGCCCGGCGCAAGGGCTGCACCCCGGCCCAACTGGCCCTGGCCTGGGTGCTGGCCCAGGGCGACGACATCACCCCCATTCCCGGCACCAAGCATGTGCGGCTGCTGGAGGAGAACCTCGCCGCGCTGTCAGTCGAGCTGACCGCCGGGGATTGCCGCGAACTGAACAGCGTCTTCCCCCGGGGGGCCGCCGCCGGCGAGCGCTATGCGGCGCCGGCGATGCAGGCCCTGAACCGCTGACGGCCGGCGGGGGCCGGGGCGCCGGAAACGGGCATCGCTACTCCGCTTTGTCGGACCGCTTCAGCAGGTCGGCGGGGTCCAGTCCCAGCGCCTCGGCAACCCGGCCGAGGACGGTGACGCTCGCCGAGACGGCGGCGCGCTCGATCGCCCCGACATAGCGGGCGCTCAATCCGGCCCGCTCGGCCAATTCTTCCTGCGTCAGCCGCCTCTCATGACGGACCCGACGCACATTGGCCGCCATGACCGTCCTGAGATCCATGACGCATGGGAACAGGATAAGGAACGATCATTCCAGGAACGATAGTTCCGATTCATGCGGCGGCATGTTATTCATACGTCTGGCGATTGAGGCATGGGGTGAGCGGATATGGCCTTTGGGGTTGGGACCGATGACATCCGGGACTAATACGGATGCCGGCGGCGGTAATTAGCGTGCCGTCGCTGGTCGAAATCGTCGCACGGGCGACGGACGAGGCGATCCGCCATGGGCGGGACGCGGCCGAGGCCATGGAGCACGCGGCGGCGGCGGTCATGGCTAGCGAGCCCACCTTAAGTCGCAAGGCAGCCCGGCGCCTGGTGGAGACGCTGTGCCCGCCACTCCTCCGCCGGCAACCGGAGGAGGACGATGGATAAGCCCTGCCGCGTCATGGTCGTCGTCGACGACCCCATGATTGTCGCGGCATTGAGCGACCTGCTTGAAGGCCAGGGATTGCGGGTGATAACGGCCGCCAGCGGGGGCGAGGCGATCCGCCAGCTTGTCGCGACGCCCTGCGATGCCGTCGTCACCAATTTCAACGGAGCCGGAAGCGATGGCGCCGACTTGGTCGCTGAAATCCGCCGGCGGCACGGCCCACGCCTGCCCGTCGTGGTGCTCGCCAGCGAGGACGAGACGGCCCGCCGCCTCTTCGCCCGCCACCGCAATCTCCAGATCCTGCGTAAGCCGGCGGAAATCACCGTGATCTGCGCCACGCTCGCCAGGGTGTTGCCGGCCTGCTGATACGGGCGGCTAAAAAAGCGAACGGCCGGGCACCAAGCCCGGCCGCGTTCGCTATCTCTGCCTTGGCCGACTTGGAGCGGGCGAAGGGATTCGAACCCTCGACCCCAACCTTGGCAAGGTTGTGCTCTACCCCTGAGCTACGCCCGCTTCCGCGTCGGTTCCGGCCGTCGGTTTCGGCGTCCGGAGGAGGCGGATAATACGCAAAGCGACGCGGCGCGCAAGCACTTTTTATGGCCCTTTTTCGACAGACCCATCGGACGGGGCGGCGAGGCGCGCGACTCGCTTTGCCCTTGCCAGCCGCACGGTGACAGTCCATCTATTGCGGGTCAAAATCGGCAAGCTGGGACAATACCATGGACCTTATCTTCGGTGCGGGCGGAAAGCCCCAAGCCGGCGGCAGTGGCAGCGGCGACAAGGACCTGATCAAGGACGGCTCGACCGCCGGCTTCATGGCCGACGTGGTCGAGATGTCGGCCCGCGTGCCGGTCATCGTTGATTTCTGGGCCCCGTGGTGCGGCCCCTGCAAGCAGCTGGGTCCGTTGCTGGAAAAGGTGGTGCGCGAGCAGCGCGGTGCCGTGCGCATGGTCAAGATCAACGTCGATCAGAACCAGGAACTGGCGGCGCAGCTGCGCGTCCAATCCGTGCCGATGGTCTACGCCTTCAAGGGCGGCCGGCCGGTGGACGCCTTCGTCGGCGCCCTGCCGGAAGGTCAGATCAAGGCTTTCGTCCAGCGCCTGATCGGCGGCGAGGCCGGCCCTTCCATCGCCGAGATCCTGGAGCACGCCAAGCAGATGCTGGCCGAAGGCGATGCCGAGGGCGCGGCGCAGGTCTTCCAGGACGTATTGCAGGAAGACCCCGAGAACGCTTCGGCGATCGCCGGCTTGCTGCGCTGCCTGCTGGCCCTGGGCGATACCGACTCGGCCAAGCGGATGCTGGCGCAGCTACCCGACGCGGTGGCCCGCCATGCCGAGGTGGCGGCGGTGCGCACTGCCCTGGAATTGCAGGACAGCGCCGGCGCGGTCGGCCCGGCGGCCGAGCTGCGCCGCCGGCTGGCCGCCGATCCCGGCGACCTGCAATCCCGCTTCGACCTGGCCATGGCCTATTATGCCGGCGGCGAGCACGAGGCGGCGGTGGACGAGCTGCTGGAGGTCTTCCGCCGCGACCGCACCTGGAACGACGACGGAGCGCGCAAGCAGCTGGTCAAGTTCTTCGAGGCCTTCGGCCCCACCGACCCGCGCACGATCGCCGGCCGGCGCCGGCTGTCGGCCCTGCTGTTCTCCTGATCGGGCGGCGAGCCATGGTACGCGGTGTCCAGTCCGGCGCCCCTCCCGGAGTGGTGTCCGCCTTCGTGGTTCCCGGCGCCATCCTGCTGCCGGGCGGCCGCCTGCCGCTGGTAGTGTTCGAGCCGCGCTATCTGGCGCTGGTGGACGAGGCGCTGGGCGCCGGGCGGCTGTTCGCCCTGGTCCAGCCGCAGGAAGGAATCGGCGGGCCGGCCGCCGGCCTGCATGCCGTCGCCACCCTGGCCCGGATCACCGCCTTCGGCGAGACCGGCGACGGCCGCTACCTGATCACCGCCACCGGCCTGCGGCGATTCCGCATCGCGGGCGAAGAAGCGGAACGCTCCGGCTACCGCCGCGTGCTGGCCGATTATACCGCCTTTCCCCAGGACGAAGACCCGCCGGTAGCAGTGGTGCTGCGTGAGCGCGACCGGCTGCTGGCGCTGATCCGGGCCCATTTGAACGGGCTCGGCCTGGGGCTCAAGTCCGACCTCGACGCGCTCGACAACCTGTCCGACGCCGAGCTGGCCGACCGCATGGCCATGGCCTGCCCGTTCTCGACCGAGGAAAAGCAGGCCCTGCTGGAAGCGCCGACCCATGCCGAGCGCTGCCGCCTGATGATCGCCATCATCCAACGCGAGCTGCTGGCCGAAGGCGGCGGCGGCTCCACTGTACACTGAAGGATTGCCATGACCGACCGCGTTCCCGGCATCGACCCCAAGCTGATGGAAATCCTGGTCTGTCCGGTCTCCAAGGGGCCGCTGCGCTATGACGCCGAGCGGCAGGAACTGGTCAGCGAGCGGGCCGGCCTGGCCTATCCTATCCGCGACGGCATTCCCATCATGCTGCCCGACGAAGCCCGACGCCTGGACGAGGAAGGAGCCCAGCCATGACCTTCGGCACCCGCCACACCCCCGAGAGCCTGACGGTGCGCAAGGCCGACAAGACGCTGGTCGTGTCCTTCGAGGACGGCAAAGTCTTTGAACTGCCGGCCGAGCTGCTGCGGGTCGAAAGCCCCTCGGCCGAGGTACAGGGCCACAGTCCGGGTGAAAAGAAGCTGGTGGCCGGCCGGTCGCAGATCGGCATCATCGCGGTCGAACCGGTGGGCAATTATGCCGTCAAGATTGTCTTCGACGACCTGCACGACAGCGGCATCTTCACCTGGGACTATCTCTACGAACTGGGCGAGAACCGCGACCGTATCTGGTCGGCCTATCTCGACGCCCTGGCGGCGGCCGGCCTGTCGCGCGATCCGGGCGCCGGCCCGGCGCCGGCCAAGAGCGGGTGCGGGTGCGGCGGCGGCGGTACGGGCGGCGGCTGCGGCTGAGCCGGCCGCCGATGGCCCGGACCACGCCGGCCACCCTGGCCCTCGACAAGGCCGAAGTCGCCTACGAACTGCACACCTACGCCTACGACCCGAGCGCCGACAAGGTGGGCCTTCAGGCCGCCGCTGGCCTGGGCGTCGATCCCGGAATGGTGCTGAAGACCCTGATGGCCCTGGTCGACGGTAAGCCGGTCTGCGCCGTGCTGCCCTCGGACCGGGAAGTGGCGATGAAGAAGCTGGCGGCCGCCATCGGCGGCAAGTCGGCCCAGATGATGAAGCCGGCCGAGGCCGAACGCCTGACCGGCTACCATGTGGGCGGCATCTCGCCGTTCGGCCAGAAGCGCGCCGTCCCGGTGGTGCTGGAGGAAAGCGCGCTGGCCCTGCCAAAGGTCTTCCTCAACGGCGGACAGCGCGGCCTGCAAGTCGCCCTCGACCCCGCCGCCGCCCGCGACGCCCTCGGCGCCGTGGTAGCCGGCATCGTCGCCTGACCCTACAGCCGTTCGCCCCGCAGCACCCGCGGCAGGTCGCCCACCAGGCCCATGGCGTGGCGCATGAAATGGCGCTTGACCGCCGGCAGCCGGTTGACCGCCGCCAGGCCCAGGTCGCGGGCCAGCCGTAGCGGAGGAACCGCATTGGAGAACAGGCGGTTGAGGCCATCGGTGGCGGCCAGCATCACCAGGGTGTCGAAGCGGCGCCAGCGCCCATAGCGTTCAAGCACCGCCGGGCTGCCGGGATCGAGGCCGAGGCGACGGACATCTACCACCGCCTCGGCCAGGGCGGCGGCATCGCGGATGCCGATGTTCAGCCCCTGGCCGGCGATGGGATGCATGCCGTGGGCGGCGTCGCCCACCAGGGCAAGGCGGGGCGCGGTGATCCGCCGCGCCATCTGCAGCGACAGCGGGTAAGAGAAGCGCGGCGACGAAAGCTCGACCCGCCCCAGGAAACTGCCGGTGCGCGAGGCCAACTCGGCCAGGAAGTCGGCATCGGATTGGGCGACGATGGCCGGCGCCGCCGCGCTGCTTTCCGTCCACACGATGCCCGAGCGGTTATGGGTCATCGGCAGGATGGCGAAAGGCCCGGCCGGCAGGAAATGCTCGTGGGCTACGCCGTCATGCGGGCGTTCGTGGGCGATGGCGCAGACGATGCCGCTCTGGTGGTAATCCCAACGGTCGATGCCGATCCCCGCCGCCGCCCGGGTCGGCGAGGCACGGCCGTCGGCTGCCACCACCAGGGCGGCCCGCACCTGCCTTCCATCGACCAGGATGGCCTCGGCCCCGCCGGCCCCATACCGCCACTCGGCCACCCGGGCGGGCGCCAGCAGGGTTACGCCGGGCAGGGCGGCCAACCGCGTCAGGCTGGCCGTCTTGATGATCTCGTTCTCGACGATCCAGCCCAGGGGCTCGTCACCCACCTGGGTATGGTCGTAATGCAGGAACAGCGGCGAGGCGCCGTCGGTCACCCGGATATCCAGGATCGGCTCGGCGGCATCGGCCATCAATTCCCATAGCCCGGCGGCGGCCAGGGCGCGCTTGGCCGACAGGGCGATGGCGATGGCGCGGCCGTCGCTGGCCGGCCGGCAGAGGATTTCGGGCTCGGCGGCTTCGATCACCGCGACGGTCAGGCCGCAGCCGGCCAGCAGGGCGGCCACCAGGCTGCCCACCGGGCCGGCGCCGACCACCGCCACTTCGACGGTCAGGGCCGCGGCGGCGGAAGAAAGGGGAGGGTCGATGCTCATCGGTCAGTGATGCCATCGCCCGGCCGGCGGCGCAAGCCGCCCAAACCGGGGGCGCCCCGCCGCCGCGCAGGAAACAGGCAACCGCACGGAATCTCGCCCAGGATTTGAGCATCCACCCGGCCGGCGCAGCCGGCGGGGAGCGGCAAAGTGGCCGAAAGCGGCGGCACCTGCCAATCGGCACGCGATTTGAATAGGATTGCCCTGCGGAAGGGTCGTTGGCGGCCCGAGGAAAATGGGGCTCGTTCCCGGCACCGCCCGTTTCGGGGGCGGGGTCCGCAGCCGTGGGAAGAGCCCGTGCAATGCGTGGGGACCAGACGATGAAGCTGATCATGGCCATCATCAAGCCCTTCAAGCTGGACGAAGTGCGCGAAGCGCTCATGCCGTTGGGCGTCCAGGGCTTGACCGTTAGCGAAGTCAAAGGCTTCGGGCGGCAGAAAGGGCAAACCGAAATTTATCGCGGCGCCGAATACGTCGTGAACTTCCTGCCCAAGGTGAAGATCGAAGTTGCGGTCAACGACGACATCGCCGACCGCGTCATCGAAACCATTCAAACCGCGGCCCGGACCGGCAAGATCGGCGACGGCAAGATCTTCGTCATGGAAATCCAGCAGGCGTTCCGCATCCGTACAGGCGAATCCAACGCCGACGCGCTGTAACTGGCCGGTACCGGCAAGGAACGCTGGGATCGGGCCTGGTTCCCATCCGTCCCGGTCATGAGTGGCAAAGCCCGGAGGACTCTCCCTCCGGGCTTTTTGTTTGCCCCGGTCCGGCCGCCGGCCGGGGTTCTTGCTTATCCGGCGGGCAGGGTTTCGGACTGCTGCCCATTTTTTTGTCATAGCGCCGGGAACGGGCGGGGCCATCCGGCAGGCATACCGGAGGAATCCAGGCAAATCGCGGGTTGGCACGCTTCTTGTTTCTAAGGGGACTGAGCCGGTCGGGGCTCCGGGACCAATCGGGGGCCCGAACCGCCGGCACGAACTGCAAGCTGAGCCGCTTCGGGGGTAACCATGAGCATACGTTTGAAAGATGTCCTTATCGCCATAGGCCCGGCGCTCGGCGTCACGCTCCTCGCGTCGACGGGCATGGCCCAAGAGGCAGCGGCACCCGCCGCCGCCGCGGCCGCCGCCGCTCCGGCCACGCCGGTGCTGGATACCGGCGCGACCGCCTGGATGCTGACGTCGACCGCGCTCGTCCTGATGATGACCATTCCCGGCCTGGCGCTGTTCTACGGCGGCATGGTGCGCAAGAAGAACGTGCTCGGCACGCTGATGCAGAGCTTCGCCATCACCTGTGTCGTCACCGTCGTGTGGATGGCCCTGACCTACGGCATGGCCTTCACCGGCAGCAACCCCTACCTGCCTGGCTTCGACCGCATCTTCCTGTCGGGGATGGGCATGAACGACCTGGCGCTGCCGAACCCGGTACCGGAATCGGTGTTCATGATGTTCCAGATGACCTTCGCGATCATCACCCCGGCACTGATCACCGGCGCCTTCGCGGACCGCATGAAGTTTTCCTCCATGCTGGTGTTCGTTACGCTGTGGTCGATCCTGGTCTATGCCCCGATCGCGCACTGGGTCTGGGCGACGGACGAGAAGGGCAACGCCATCGGCTTCCTCGGCAAGCTGGGCGTGCTGGACTTCGCCGGCGGCACCGTGGTGCACATCAACGCCGGCATCGCCGGCCTGGTGTCCTGCCTGGTGCTGGGCAAGCGCAAGGGCTATCCCAACGAAAACATGGCGCCGCATAACCTGACCCTGTCGCTGACCGGCGCTTCGCTGCTGTGGGTGGGCTGGTTCGGCTTCAACGCCGGCTCCGCGGTCGCCTCCAACGGCCGCGCCGGCATGGCCATGGCCGTGACCCAGATCGCCACCGCGGCCGCCGCCCTGTCGTGGATGGCTGCCGAATGGATGATCCGCAAGAAGCCGTCGGTCCTGGGCATCATCTCGGGCGCCGTCGCCGGCCTGGTCGCCGTCACCCCGGCCTCGGGCTTCGTCGACCCCAAGGGCGCACTGATCCTTGGCCTGATCGCGGGCCTGGTCTGCTACTGGGGCGCCACCGGCCTCAAGCACATGTTCGGCTACGACGACTCGCTTGACGCCTTTGGCGTGCACGGCGTGGGCGGCATCGTCGGCGCCCTGCTGACCGGCGTGTTCGCGGTCAAGGCCATCGGCGGCACCTCCGGCCTGTTGGAGGGCAATCCCGGCCAGGTGGTGACCCAGGCCATCGGTGTCTGCACCACCATGGCCTACACCGCCGTGGTGTCCTTCATCCTCCTCAAGGTGATCGACGCGGTCATGGGCCTGCGTGTCAGCCCCGAGGAAGAGCGCGAAGGCCTGGACCTCGCCCTGCACGGCGAGACGGTGCACTAACTCCCCCTCGGGCCTGTCCCGTCGGACTGGGGCGCGGGTTCTCCCGCGCCCCTTTTCTTTGCCCCGCCACCCGGCACGGCCGGCGCGCTTTTCCGCTGCCGAACCGGCCGGGATTGGGGTAGAACAGACCCCGTCTTCCATCTGGGCCGGTCCATGCTCAATCCGCGTCTCGATCTCCTGACCGATTATCCCTTCCGCCGCCTGACCGAGCTGCTGGGCGGCCCCGCCACCCCCCAATCCCTGGTGATGTCCATCGGCGAGCCGCAGCACCCGGCGCCGGCCCTGCTGGCCGCCGTGCTGGCCGAGCAGGCTGCCGGCTGGGGCAAGTACCCGCCGGCCGACGGCACCGCCGATTTCCGCGGCGCGGTGGCCGACTGGCTGGAACGGCGCTTCCGCCTGCCCGCCGGGCGAGTGGACCGCGACCGGGGGGTGCTGCCGGTGGCCGGCACGCGCGAGGCGCTCTATATGAGCGCCCAGGTCGCCTGCGGCGACCCCCGCCGCAACGTGGTGCTGCTGCCCAATCCCTTCTATCAGGTCTATGCCGGTGCCGCCCTGATGGCCGGTGCCGAACCGGTCTTCGTGCCGGGGGCGGGCGGGCCGTGGTCCCAGCCGGATTTCGCCGCCCTGCCGGCCGAGCTGCTGGATCGTACCGCGCTGGCCTATCTGTGCAGCCCGGCCAATCCCCAGGGCGCGGTGGCGAGTCCCGCCCTGCTGAAGCGCACCGTCGAGGCGGCCCGCCGCCACGGCTTCATCCTGGCGGTGGACGAGTGCTATTCGGAAATCTGGGATGCAAACGAGCCGACGGGGGCGCTGTCCGCCTGCGCCGTCCTGGGCGACGGCTTCGCAAACGTGATGGTGTTTCACTCCCTGTCCAAGCGTTCCAGCGTGCCCGGCCTGCGTTCGGGTTTCGTGGCCGGCGATCCGACGGTACTGGCCGCCTTCGCCCGCCTGCGCTCCTACGGCGGCGCGGCGACGCCGTTGCCGGTGCTGGCCGCCGCCGCCGCTTTGTGGCGGGACGAGGCGCATGTGGACGAGAACCGCAGCCTCTACCGCGCCAAGATCGACATGGCCGAGGCGATCCTGGGCGGGCGGTTCGGCTTCCGCCGGCCGGAGGGAGGCTTCTTCCTGTGGCTGGAGGTAGGCGATGGCGAACAGGCCGCCCTGCGGCTGTGGCGAGAGGCCGGCATCCGCGTCCTGCCGGGCGCCTATCTTGCCCGCACTGTCGACGGAGTGAATCCCGGCCAGGGCTTCATCCGCGTTGCCCTGGTCCACGATCTGGCCACCACCGAGCGGGCACTGGCCCGCCTGGCGCAGGTGCTCTAGCGCCATGGCGAAGGCCGGGGCACGCCCGGGATTCCTACCGGCCGGCTCGGCCGAGGCGCTGCGCAGAGCCGGGGTCCGTCTCGGCGGCCTGGGCCTGGCCGGCCTGGCCGCCGCCGTCGGAACCGCCCTGCTGACCGCCAACGCCGCCGATCCCAGCCTTGACACCGCGGTCGATTCCGAAGTCGGCAACGCCCTCGGCCCGGCCGGCGCCGTAATTGCCGACCTGCTGCTCCAGTCCCTCGGCCTGGGAGCCGCCATCCTCGTGGTGGTGGGATTGCTGTGGGGC
>JAKAFA010000291.1 GCA_021818185.1 Pseudomonadota bacterium
CAACCTGAAGGCCCTGGCCGCCGGCGATCTCGACATCGCCATCGATGGCGTCGACCGCCGCGACGAATTGGGCGAAGTCGGGCGCGCCGCCCAGGTGTTCCGCGACAACGCCCGCCGCGCCGAGGACCTGCGGGCGGCCCGCGAGGCGGACCAGGCCGCCCGCGAGCGCCGGGTCCAGGCGGTCGAAACGCTGACTTCCGGCTTCGGGCGCCGGGTTTCGGGGGCGCTGGACACCGTGTCGTCGGCGGCCTCCGACATGAACGGCGTCGCCCAGGCGATGTCGGCCAATGCCGAACAGACCAACCGGCAGGCCACCACCGTCGCTGCCGCCAGCGAGCAGGCGACGGTCAGCGTGCAGACGGTGGCCAGCGCCGCCGAGGAACTGGCCGCTTCCATCGCCGAGATCGGCCGCCAGGTCGAGCAATCCAGCCAAGTGTCGCGCCGGGCGTCGGAAGAGGCGTCGCGCACCACCCGCACCGTCCAGGGGCTGTCCGACAGTTCGGCCCGTATCGGCGAGGTGGTGCGGCTGATCAACGACATTGCGTCGCAGACCAACCTGCTGGCCCTGAACGCCACCATCGAGGCGGCGCGGGCCGGCGAGGCGGGCAAGGGCTTCGCCGTGGTGGCCGGCGAGGTCAAAAGCCTGGCCAATCAGACCGCCAAGGCCACCGACGAGATCAGCGCCCAGGTGGGGGCGGTGCAATCGGAAACCCAGAACGTGGTGCGGGCCATCACCGACATCGTCGGCCGGATCGAGGAGATCAACCAGATCGCCGCTGCCATCGCCTCGGCAGTCGAGGAGCAATCGGCGGCCACGGCCGAAATCGCCCGCAACGTCCAACAGGCGGCGGCCGGCACCCAGGAGGTCACCGCCACCATCGGGGGTGTCACCCAGGCGGCGGGCGAGACCGGCGCCCAGGCCGGAAGGGTGGCGGAATCCTCGCAGGCGCTGGCGCGGGAAGCCGGCATCCTGCGCGACGTGGTGCGCAGTTTCCTCGACGACGTGCGGGCGGCCTGACGGGAAGCGGGCCGCGCATGGAGTGGCGGGACGAGGCGATCGTGCTGGCGGTGCGCCGGCTGGGGGAGGGGGCGGCGGTGGCCAGCCTGCTCACCCGCACCCACGGCCGCCATCCCGGGCTGGTGCGCGGCGGACAGTCCAAGGCCTATCGCGGCGTGCTGCTGCCCGGCAATCGGGTGGATGCCAGGTGGCGGGCCCGGCTGGCCGACCAGTTGGGCGGCTTGCGCTGCGAACTGGTCGGCGCCCACGCCGCGGCGGCCATGGACGATCCCGGCCGGCTGGCGGCACTGGCGGCGGCCTGCGCCCTGTGCGAGGCGGCCCTGCCCGAGCGGCAGCCGCATGAGGCGGTGTTCGAGGCCCTGCTGGCTCTGCTCGACGCCCTGGCGGCGGAAAGCTGGCCCAGTGTCTACGTCCATTGGGAACTGGCACTGCTGCGGGCGCTCGGCTACGGGCTGGACCTGTCGGCCTGCGCGGCCACCGGAGTACCGGCTCCGCCGCCGGCCGCCGCCGAAGGGGTGGGGCGCGCCAACGACGAACTGGCCTATGTCAGCCCGCGCACCGGGCGGGCGGTGTCCCTGTCGGCCGGCGCGCCCTATCGCGACCGGCTGCTGGCCTTGCCGCGCTTCCTGGTGGCGGGCGGCGAGGGGGATGCGGCCGAGATCCGCGCCGGGCTGGCGCTGACCGGCCATTTCCTCGACCGTCATGTGCTGGGGCCGCACGCCATCCCGATGCCGCCCGCCCGTTCACGACTTGTTGACCGGTTCCGGGGGTAGCGGACTATAGTTCGCCGCGAATTGTTTCCTGGGGAACCATGACCGGAACCACGACCGAAGCCGCACCCGCCGGTGAAATCCCGCAGGCCCTGACCAAGGTGCTGGGCGAGCGCTACCTCGCCTACGCCATGTCGACCATCGTGTCGCGCTCGCTGCCCGACGTGCGCGACGGGCTGAAGCCGGTGCATCGGCGCCTGCTCTACGCCATGCGTCAGTTGAAGCTGGACCCCGAGGGCGGCTTCAAGAAGTGCGCCCGCGTGGTCGGCGACGTCATCGGCAAGTACCACCCCCATGGCGACGTGGCGGTCTACGACACCCTGGTGCGGCTGGCCCAGGATTTCGCGGTGCGGTATCCGCTGGTCGAGGGCCAGGGCAATTTCGGCAATATCGACGGCGACAACGCCGCCGCCATGCGCTACACCGAAGCCAAGCTGACCGCGGTGGCCGCCGCCCTGATGGAGGGGCTGGACGAGGACGCCGCCGATTTCCGCCCGACCTACGACGGCACCGAGGAAGAGCCGGTGGTGATGCCCGCCGCCTTCCCCAACCTGCTGGCCAACGGCGCCGCCGGCATCGCGGTGGGCATGGCCACCAGCATCCCGCCCCATAACGTCGGCGAGATCTGCGCGGCGTTGACCCACCTGATCGCCGAGCCCGATTGCGCCGTCGAGGCGCTGATCGCCCACATGCCCGGCCCCGATTTCCCCACCGGCGGCGTGCTGGTGGAAACCCGCGAGGCGGTGGCCGAGGCCTACCGCACCGGCCGCGGCGCCTTCCGCCTGCGGGCGCGCTGGGGCGTGGAGAAGCTGTCCCACGGCCTTTACCAGATCGTTGTCACCGAAATCCCCTATCAGGTGCAGAAATCGCGGCTGATCGAAAAGGTCGCCGAACTGCTCAACGACAAGAAGCTGCCGCTTCTCGCCGATATCCGCGACGAATCCGCCGAGGATGTGCGGGTGGTGCTGGAGCCGCGCAACCGCACCGTCGAGCCCGACATGCTGATGGAACAGCTGTTCCGCCAGACCGATCTGGAAGTCCGCGTTCCGCTCAACATGAACGTGCTGGACAAGGATGCGGTGCCGCGGGTGATGAATTTGAAGGAGGTGCTGCGCGCCTTCCTCGACCATCGCATGGAGGTGCTGGAGCGGCGGTCGCGCCACCGGCTGGACAAGATCGACAAGCGCCTGGAGGTGCTGGAAGGCTACCTGATCGCCTACCTCAACCTGGACGAGGTGATCCGCATCATCCGCGAATCCGACGAGCCCAAGCCGGCGCTGATTGCCGCCTTCGGCCTGACCGAAAACCAGGCCGAGGCCATCCTCAACATGCGGCTGCGCAGCCTGCGCCGGCTGGAGGAGATCGAGATCCGCAAGGAGCACGACCAGCTGACCGCCGAACGCGGCGAATTGCTGGCGCTGCTGGCCGACGAGGGCAAACGCTGGGCCGCCATCGCCGGGCAGGTGGCGGAGATCGCCCGGCAATTCGGCGGCGCCACTGCTCTCGGCCGCCGCCGCACCGAACTGGGCGCGGCGCCTTCGGCGGTGGTGGTGCCCATCGAGGCCTTCATCGAGCGCGAACCCATCACCGTCGTCCTGTCGGAAAAGGGCTGGATTCGCGCGCTGCGCGGCCACGCCGACAATCCGGAGGACATGAAGTTCAAGGAGGGCGACGGCCTGAAGCTGGCGCTGAAGGCCGAGACCACCGACAAGATCCTGGTCTTCGCCAGCGACGGCCGGTTCTACACCCTGGGCGGCGACAAGCTGCCGCGCGGCCGCGGCCACGGCGAGCCGCTGCGCCTGATGGTCGACCTGGCCAACGAGGCCGAGGTCACCGCCCTGCTGGTCCACAAGCCGGGCCGCAAGCTGCTGGTGGCCAGCAATGTCGGCCGCGGCTTCCTGGTCGAGGAAAGCGAGGTGCTGGCCCAGACCCGCGCCGGCAAGATGGTGCTGAACCTGGATGCCGGCGAACGCGCCGCCTTCTGCCTGCCGGCCGAGGGCGACGGGGTGGCGGTGATCGGCGAAAACCGCAAGCTGCTGGTGTTCAAGACCGAGGAGGTGCCGGTGATGAGCCGCGGCCGCGGCGTCATCCTGCAAAAGTACCGCGAATGCGGCATGGCCGACATCAAGGTGTTCACCCTGGCCGAGGGCCTGAGCTGGCGGAGCGGCGAACGCGACCGCAGCGAAAAGGACCTCACCCCCTGGCTCGGCAAACGCGCCTCCGCCGGCCGCCTGCCGCCGCTGGGATTCCCGCGGAGCAACCGGTTCGGGTGAGGGGAGAGGGGGAGCGATGGCCCATCAGCGACAGGCA
>JAKAFA010000050.1 GCA_021818185.1 Pseudomonadota bacterium
TCCTGGCCCAGCTTGGTGTCGCGGGCCATCACCTCGAATTCCTCGATATGGATCGAGGTGAACACGTCCTCGCGGACGATGCGCTCGGAGATGAGGATGGAGTCCTCGAAGTTGTAGCCGTTCCACGGCATGAAGGCGACCAGCACGTTGCGGCCCAGCGCCAGTTCGCCCAGCTGGGTGCTGGGACCGTCGGCGATGATGTCGCCCTTGCGGATGCGGTCGCCCACCGCCACCAGCGGCTTCTGCGTGATGCAGGTGTTCTGGTTGGAGCGCTGGAACTTCAGCAGGTTGTAGATGTCGACGCCGGATTCATGGGCGGCCACGTCCTCGGTGGCGCGGATCACGACGCGGGTGGCGTCCACCTGATCGACGATGCCGGTCCGCCGGGCGGTGATCGCCGCGCCCGAATCGCGGGCCACCGCCTGCTCCATGCCGGTGCCGACCAGCGGCGCCTCGGCGCGCAGCAGCGGCACCGCCTGGCGCTGCATGTTCGAGCCCATCAGCGCGCGGTTGGCGTCGTCGTTCTCGAGGAACGGAATCAGCGCCGCGGCCACCGACACCAGCTGCTTGGGGCTGACGTCGATCATGGTGATCTCGCTGGGCGGCACCATGACGAACTCGCCGGCCTGGCGGCACGACACCAGGTCGTGGACGAAGCGGCCGTCGCCGTCCAGCTCGGAATTGGCCTGGGCGATGGTGTAGCGCCCCTCCTCCATGGCCGACAGATAGACCACCTCGTCGGTGACCTTGCCGTCATGGACCCGACGATACGGTGCCTCGATGAAGCCGTACTGGTTGACCCGGGCATAGGTGGCCAGCGAGTTGATCAGGCCGATGTTCGGGCCTTCCGGCGTCTCGATCGGACAGATGCGGCCGTAATGGGTGGGATGGACGTCGCGAACCTCGAAGCCGGCACGCTCGCGGGTCAGACCGCCCGGCCCGAGGGCCGACAGGCGCCGCTTGTGGGTGATTTCCGACAGCGGATTGGTCTGGTCCATGAACTGCGAGAGCTGCGACGAGCCGAAGAACTCGCGCACCGCCGCCGCCGCCGGCTTGGCGTTGATCAGGTCGTGCGGCATCACCGAATCGATGTCCACCGAGGACATGCGCTCGCGGATGGCGCGCTCCATGCGCAGCAGGCCGACGCGGTACTGATTCTCCATCAGCTCGCCCACCGAGCGGACGCGGCGGTTGCCCAGATGGTCGATGTCGTCGATCTCGCCCTTGCCGTCCTTCAGTTCGACCAGGACCTTGATCACCGACAGGATGTCGTCGCGGCGCAGCACCCGGGTGGTGTCGGGCACCTCCTTGTCGGAGAAGTTGAGCCGCGAGTTCATCTTGACGCGGCCGACCGCCGACAGGTCGTAGCGCTCGGCGTCGAAGAACAGGCCCTGGAACAGCGCCTCGGCGGTGTCCAGCGTCGGCGGCTCGCCCGGGCGCATCACCCGGTAGATGTCGATCAGCGCCTCTTCCCGGCAGGAATTCTTGTCGATGGCTAGGGTGTTGCGGATATAGGGGCCGACATTGATGTGGTCGATGAACAGGGTCGGCAGCTCGGTGACGCCCGCCTTCTCCAGTTCGGCGAGGGAGGACGCGGTCAGTTCGTCGCCCGCCTCGACGAAGATCTCGCCGGTGCGTTCGTTGACGATGTCCTCGGCCACATACTGGCCGACCAGATCCTCGGAGGGGACCAGGATCTCCTGCAGACCGGCCTCCTTGAGCTTCTTGCCCAGGCGCGGGGTCATCTTGGTGCCGGCCTCGGCCACCTTCTCGCCGGTGGCGGCATCGATCAGGTCGCTGACCAGCTTGACGCCCTTCATGCGCTCGGCCTGGAAGGTGGTCTTCCAGCCCTTGGGACCGCGGGTGTAGACCAGCTTCTCATAGAAGAAATCGAGGATCTCTTCCGCGCTCATGCCGCGGGTTTCCGATGCCTCCAGGGCGCGGCCTTCGGCCTTGCGGGCCTGGCGCAGCCGGTCGGTGTCGGTGCAATCCAGCGCGTAGAGCAGCGTGGTCACCGGCAGCTTGCGGCGCCGGTCGATGCGCACATAGACCATGTCCTTGGCGTCGAACTCGAAGTCCAGCCACGAGCCGCGATAGGGGATGACCCGGGCGGCGAACAGGTACTTGCCCGAGGAATGGGTCTTGCCCTTGTCGTGGTCGAAGAACACGCCCGGGCTGCGGTGCATCTGGCTGACGATGACGCGCTCGGTGCCGTTGATGACGAAGGTGCCGTTGGCCGTCATCAGGGGCATGTCGCCCATGTAGACGTCCTGCTCCTTGATGTCGCGGATCGACCGCGCCCCGGTATCCTCGTCGACGTCCCACACCACCAGGCGCAGGGTCACCTTGAGCGGCGCAGCGAAGGTCATGCCGCGCTGCTGGCATTCCTCGACGTCGTATTTCGGCTGCTCCAGCTCGTAGCGAACGAACTCGAGGGTGCCGCGCTCTGAAAAATCCTTGATCGGAAAGACCGACTTGAAGACTTCCTGCAAACCGACACTGGCGCGCTTTTCGGGCGGCGTGTCCATCTGGAGGAAATGATCGTAAGAGCTTTTCTGCACCTCGATCAGATTGGGCATCGGCGCAACCGTGGGGATCCGCCCGAAGCTTTTGCGCACACGCTTCCGACCCGTGTAGGATTTAGCCATTGCCGCTCCTCGTCCTCATGTCGGTTTCGGCCCCGGCACGCCGCGCTCCGGCGCCGGAAACCACGGGCGGAAGAGCCTCCGCCCGGTAAACTGGAACAAACCCGCCGGGCTGCCGTTGGCATCCCGACGACCTTCCCGGGGCCCTCGGCCCGGCGGGATTGGCACCGCCCCGACGGCGCCGGTCTTGCCGCTTCCCTTCTCCGGAAGCGCCAGCAGGCCGGGCCGCGGCGGCGTTTGACGCCACCACGCCCGGCCCCTGGTCTTCGGGGGACCCGAACGACAGGTTACTTGACCTGAACCTTCGCACCGGCCTCTTCGAGTACCTTCTTGATCTTCTCGGCCTCGTCCTTGGACACGCCTTCCTTCACGGGCTTCGGCGCGGCCTCGACCAGGTCCTTGGCTTCCTTCAGGCCCAGGCCGGTGATGGCCCGGACTTCCTTGATGACGTTGATCTTCTTCTCGCCGGCGTCGGCGAGGATCACGTCGAACTCGGTCTTCTCCTCGGCGACCGGAGCGGCGGCGGCGCCGGCACCGGCGATGGCCGCCACGGCGACCGGAGCGGCGGCGGAAACGCCCCACTTCTCTTCGAGCAGCTTGGAAAGCTCCGCCGCCTCGATGACGGTGAGCGCGGACAGCTCGTCAACGAGCTTAGCGAGATCAGCCATTGTAAACTCCTAGATAAGGCTTGAATTCCGGGATTGGTAGTCGATTCTCACGCGGCTTCGTCCTTTTCCGCCTTTGCGCGCAGGACCCTGGCCAATTGGCCGGCAGGAGCCTGGAGCACACCGGCGATCCGGGTGGCCGGGGTCGAGATCATGCCGATCAGGCGGCCGCGCAGCTCGTCGAGCGAGGGCAGCGTGGCGAGCGCCTTGATACCGTCGACGTCAAGGCGGTTGGTGCCCAGCGATCCACCCAGGATCTTGAGCTTGTCGTTGGCCTTGGCGAATTCGACGGCGACCTTGGCGGCGGCGACGGGGTCCTTCGAAAAGGCGATGGCCGTCGGGCCCTTGAACAGGTCGGCAATGTTCTCGTACTCGGTTCCCGAGAGGGCGAGACGGGTGAGCCGATTCTTCACCACCTTGAAGCTGGCACCGGCGCCCCGCATCTTGCCGCGCAGGTCCGTCATCTCGGCAACCGTCAACCCCTTGTAGTGGGTGACGACGACGAGACCGACATCCCCGAGCGTGCCGTGCAGCGAGCCGACCCACTCCTTCTTTGTAGCTCGGTCCACTTTCGTCTCCGATCACAGAGCCCGTCGTCGGCGCCGCGTCGGGAAACATCCCTCGGCGGAAACGGCGGCGGGCCTTTGCCCAGTGGCCCAACCCGGCGGGAAGCCCGCCCGGCGGAGCCGGCGGCCTGTCCCAGAAGCTTCAAGCCGTAGCGCCCGGCCGGGATATCCCGGTGCGGGCGGGAAACGGTTTGCCCTTCTGTCTGCGCAGGCGGGAAATCCCTTCAAGCCGCCGGGGCGAACCCCTTGGGCACCTACGGTCTCGGACAGGTTTGGAAGGCCCCGCGGACGAGGCCTTCCGGCATCCCCCGTCACCGGGGGAAACGGATTACAACGCGGCCTTACGCCCCCAGCGAGGCGATGTCGAGCTTGACGCCCGCGCCCATGGTCGAGGACAGCGACACCTTCTTGAGGTAGGCGCCCTTCGCCCCGCTGGGCTTGGCCTTGTTGATGGCGTCGATGAACGCCTTGATGTTCTCGACCAGCTTGTCCTCGCCGAACGAGGCCTTGCCGATCCCGGCATGCACGATACCCGCCTTTTCGACGCGGAACTGCACCTGGCCGGCCTTGGCGGCGCGCACCGCCTCGGTGACGTTGGGGGTCACGGTGCCCAGCTTGGGGTTGGGCATCAGGCCGCGCGGCCCCAGCACCTTGCCCAGCCGGCCGACCACACCCATCATGTCCGGGGTGGCGATGCAGCGGTCGAAGTCCATGAACCCGCCCTGGATCTTCTCGGCCAGCTCCTCGGCGCCGACCACGTCGGCCCCGGCCTTGCGGGCCTCCTCGGCCTTGTCGGCCTTGGCGAACACCGCCACGCGCACGGTCTTCCCGGTGCCGTGGGGCAGTTCGACCACGCCGCGCACCATCTGGTCGGCGTGGCGGGGGTCGACGCCCAGGTTGAGGGCGATCTCGATGGTCTCGTCGAACTTGGCGACAGCACGGCCCTTGATGACCTTCACCGCGTCGGCGAGGGCATAGAACTTGTTGCGGTCGATCTCGGCGTAGGCCGCCTTCAGACGCTTACCCGTGGCCATTGTCTCACTCCACTACCTTGAGGCCCATGGAGCGGGCCGAACCGATGATCATGCTGCTGGCCGCCTCGACGTCGTTGGCGTTGAGGTCCGCCATCTTCTTTTCGGCGATCTCGCGCACCTGGGCCATGGTCACCTGGCCGACCGTCCCCTTGCCGGGGGTGGTCGTGCCCTTCTGAATGCCGGCGGCCTTCTTCAGGAAGTAGGTCACGGGCGGCGTCTTGGTGACGAAGGTGAAGGTACGATCCGAATAAGCGGTGATCACCACCGGGATCGGCATGCCGACCTCCAGGCCCTGGGTCTGGGCGTTGAAGGTCTTGCAGAATTCCATGATGTTCAGGCCGCGCTGGCCCAGGGCCGGGCCGATGGGCGGCGACGGATTGGCCTTGCCGGCTGGCACCTGGAGCTTGATATAGCCCACGATCTTCTTTGCCATCTCTCAAATCCTCTGGCGTCAGGATCGGCGGTACGGCCAATGGCCGGCCTCCCGCCCCCACCCCGCACGGGGCCTGCCCCGCGACGGGAAAACGAAACGCGCCGCCGCCGGACGGCCGGCGGCGCGCGCGGCTAGACCACAGGTCAGACCTTTTCGACCTGGGAATATTCCAGTTCGACGGGGGTCGAGCGGCCGAAGATCGACACCGCCACCTTGAGGCGGGCCTTCTCCTCGTCGACTTCCTCGACCAGGCCGTTGAACGAGGTGAACGGGCCGTCGCAGACGCGCACCTGCTCGCCCACCTCGAAGGTGATGGAGGGCTTGGGGCGTTCGACCCCTTCCTGCACCTGGCGGATGATGCGGTCGGCCTCGGCATCGGTGATCGGCACTGGCCGGCCCTTGCCGCCCAGGAACCCGGTGACCTTGGCGGTATTCTTGACCAGATGCCAGGTGTCGTCGGTCAGCACCATCTTCACCAGCACGTAGCCTGGGAAGAACTTGCGCTCGGCATTGACCTTCGAGCCGCGGCGGACTTCCACCACCTCCTCGACGGGCACCAGGACCTGCTCGATCAGTTCGGCCATGCCCTTCTGCTCCGCCTGCTCGCGGATGCTCTGGGAGACCTTCTTCTCAAAGCCGGAATAGACGTGAATCACGTACCAGCGGGCGGTGGCGGCCATCCCTCAGCCTCCCAGTCCGAACAGCAGCTTGATCATCCAGGCGAAAACCTGATCGATCAGCAGGAAGAAAACGGCGGCCACCGACACCATCAGGAACACCATGGCGGTGGAGAGGCCGGTCTCGCGACGGTCGGGCCAGGTGACCTTGGAGATCTCCTGCCGCACCTGCTTGACGAACTGGCTGGGGGACGTCTTTGCCATTCTCTTCCAAAAAATCAGTTGGCGCCATCGCGCCGGGATACAGTGCCGCAGGCGGTGGCAGGAGTGGAGGGGCTCGAACCCCCAACCCCCGGTTTTGGAGACCGGTGCTCTACCAGTTGAGCTACACTCCTTGAGTACACCACCCGGACCCGGCGCCCCGCCGATGACGGGGCCTTCCGGTCTGGGACCACGAGGGCCGACCCCCGTCAAGGGGCCGGCCCATCGGGTCGGCGCGGCCGAAGCCCCGCCTTATACGCCTACTTGACGATCTTGGCAACAACTCCCGCGCCGACCGTGCGGCCACCCTCGCGGATGGCGAAGCGCAGGCCTTCGTCCATGGCGATGGGGGCGATCAGCTCGACGTCCATCGACACGTTGTCGCCCGGCATCACCATCTCGGTGCCTTCCGGCAGCTTGACCATGCCGGTGACGTCGGTGGTGCGGAAGTAGAACTGCGGCCGGTAGTTGGTGAAGAACGGCGTGTGGCGGCCGCCCTCTTCCTTGGTCAGGATGTAGGCTTCGGCCTTGAAGTTGGTGTGCGGCGTGATCGAGCCGGGAGCCGCCAGAACCTGGCCGCGCTCCACGTCCTCGCGCTTGGTGCCGCGCAGCAGCGCGCCGATGTTGTCGCCCGCCTGGCCCTGGTCCAGCAGCTTGCGGAACATCTCGACGCCGGTCACCGTGGTCTTCACCGTCGGGCGGATGCCGACGATCTCGACTTCCTCGCCCACCTTGATGATGCCGCGCTCGACGCGCCCGGTCACCACCGTGCCGCGGCCCGAAATCGAGAACACGTCCTCGATCGGCATCAGGAACGGCTTGTCCACCGGACGCTCCGGCTGCGGAATGTAGGCGTCGACCTCGGCCATCAGCTTCAGGATCGCCTCACGGCCGATCTCCGGGCTGCGGTCCTCCAGCGCGCACAGCGCCGAGCCCTTGACGATCGGAATGTCGTCGCCGGGGAAGTCGTAGGAGGACAGCAGCTCGCGCACCTCCAGCTCCACCAGGTCCAGCAGTTCCGGGTCGTCCACCATGTCGACCTTGTTCATGAACACCACCAGCGCCGGCACGCCCACCTGACGGGCCAGCAGGATGTGCTCGCGGGTCTGCGGCATCGGGCCGTCGGCCGCCGAAACCACCAGAATCGCGCCGTCCATCTGCGCCGCGCCGGTGATCATGTTCTTCACATAGTCGGCGTGACCGGGGCAGTCGACGTGCGCATAGTGACGGTTCGTCGTCTCGTACTCGACATGCGCCGTCGAGATCGTGATGCCGCGCGCCTTCTCTTCCGGCGCCTTGTCGATCTGGTCGTACGCCGTGAACGTCGCACCGCCCGTCTCGGCCAAAACCTTGGTGATCGCCGCGGTCAGCGAGGTCTTCCCATGGTCAACGTGACCGATGGTGCCGACATTGCAGTGCGGCTTGGTGCGCTCGAATTTCGCCTTCGCCATTGTCCTTACTCCTGTATTCTTCAGCCGGCCATCTTGGCCCGGATTTCCTCAGAGACGTTCTGCGGGACTTCCGAGTAGTGGTCGAAATGCATTGTGTATTGGGCGCGGCCCTGCGACATCGAGCGCAGGGTGTTCACGTAGCCGAACATGTTGGCCAATGGGACCATGGCGGTGATCACGCGGGCGTTGCCGCGCTGGTCCATGCCGTTGACCTGACCGCGGCGGCTGTTGAGGTCGCCGATGACGTCGCCCATGTATTCCTCGGGCGTCACCACCTCGACCCGCATCATCGGCTCCAGCAGCTTCGGGCCGGCCTTGGCGATGCCTTCGCGGAAGGCGGCGCGGGCGGCGATTTCGAAGGCCAGCACCGACGAGTCGACGTCGTGGTAGGCACCGTCGATCAGGGTGGCCTTGAAGTCGATCAGCGGGAAGCCGGCGAGCACGCCGTTATCCATGGCCGACCGCAGGCCCTTGTCGACGCCGGGCACATATTCCTTGGGCACCGAACCGCCGACCACCTTGTTCTCGAACACGAAGCCCGACCCCTTCTCGCCCGGCTCGAAGCGGATCTTGACGCGGGCGAACTGGCCCGAGCCGCCGGTCTGCTTCTTGTGGGTGTAGTCGCAGTCGTAGGCCTTGGAGATGGTCTCGCGGTACGCCACCTGCGGCGCGCCGACATTGGCCTCGACCTTGAATTCGCGCTTCATGCGGTCGACGATGATCTCAAGGTGCAGTTCGCCCATGCCCTTGATGACCGTCTGGCCGCTCTCGGCATCGGAGGAGACGCGGAACGACGGGTCTTCGGCGGCCAGGCGGGACAGGGCGATGCCCATCTTCTCCTGGTCGGCCTTGGACTTGGGCTCTACCGCCACCTCGATCACCGGCTCAGGGAATTCCATGCGCTCCAGGATCACCTGCGCCGACGGGGTCGGGTCGCACAGGGTGTCGCCGGTGGTGGTGTCCTTGAGACCGGCGAAGGCGACGATGTCGCCGGCGCGGGCTTCCTTGATCTCCTCACGCGAGTTGGCGTGCATCAGCAGCATGCGGCCGACGCGCTCGCGCTTCTCCTTGACCGTGTTCTGAACGTAGGAGCCGGATTCCACCACGCCCGAATAGATGCGCACGAAGGTCAGCGATCCCACGAAAGGGTCGTTCATGATCTTGAACGCCAGGCCGGCGAAGGGCTCGTCGTCGGTGGAGTGCTTGGCGATCTCCTCGTCGCTCCCGGCCTTCACGCCCTTGATGGCGGGAATGTCGATGGGAGCCGGCAGGAAGTCGATGACCGCGTCGAGCAGGGGCTGCACGCCCTTGTTCTTGAAGGCCGAGCCGCACAGCACCGGCACGAAGCTCATGCTGATGGTGCCCTTGCGGATGCACTTCTTCAGGGTGTCGAGGTCGGGTTCCTCGCCGCCCAGATACTGTTCCATCGCCGCATCGTCCATCTCGACCGCGGCCTCGATGAGCTGGGCGCGGTACGCGGCCGCCTTGTCCGCCAGGTCGGCGGGGATCGGCTGATCCTCGAACTTGGCGCCCAGGGTCTCTTCGGACCAGATCACCGCGCAATTGCGCAGCAGGTCGACGATACCGACATAGCCGCTTTCCTCGCCGATCGGCAGGTGCATGACCAACGGACGGGCGCCCAGCCGGTCCTTGATCATATCGACGCAGCGATAGAAATTGGCGCCGATGCGGTCCATCTTGTTGACGAAGCAGATGCGCGGCACGCCGTACTTGTCGGCCTGACGCCACACCGTCTCCGACTGGGGCTCGACGCCGGCGACCGAGTCGAACACCGTCACCGCACCATCGAGCACACGCAGGCTGCGCTCCACCTCGATGGTGAAGTCGACGTGGCCGGGGGTGTCGATGATGTTGATCCGGTGATCGTTCCAGAAGCAGGTGGTGGCCGCCGAGGTGATGGTGATGCCGCGTTCCTGCTCCTGCTCCATCCAGTCCATGGTGGCGGTGCCCTCGTGCACTTCGCCGATCTTATAGGACTTGCCGGTGTAGTACAGGATACGCTCGGTCGTGGTGGTCTTACCGGCATCGATGTGAGCCATGATGCCGATATTGCGATACCGCTCGAGAGGCGTGGTACGGGCCATTTCGGGGTCTCGTGCTCGGGGTTACCAGCGGTAGTGCGAGAAAGCCTTGTTGGCCTCGGCCATGCGGTGGGTGTCTTCCCGCTTCTTGACGGCGGCACCGCGATTGTTGGCCGCGTCCAGCAACTCACCCGACAGCCGGTCGACCATGGTGGTCTCGGACCGCTTGCGGGAATAGTCGATCAGCCAGCGGATGGCCAGCGCCTGGCGACGGTCGGTACGAACTTCCACCGGTACCTGATAGGTGGCGCCGCCGACGCGGCGGGAGCGGACTTCGAGGGCCGGCTTGACGTTGTCGAGGGCCTCGTGGAACACCTTGAGCGGGTCCTGGCCGGTGCGGCCCTGGATCTTGTCGAGGGCACCGTAGACGATGGCTTCCGCCACCGACTTCTTGCCATCCAGCATCAGGCAGTTCATGAACTTGGCGATCACCAAGTCGCCATACTTGGCGTCGGGGGTGATCTCGCGCTTCTCGGCGGCGTGACGACGGGACATGGGTCAGCTCCTCACTTCGGACGCTTGGCGCCGTACTTGGACCGGCGCTGCCGGCGGTCCTTGACGCCCTGGGTATCGAGGGTACCGCGGATGATGTGGTAGCGGACGCCGGGCAAGTCCTTGACGCGGCCGCCGCGGATCATCACCACCGAGTGCTCCTGCAGGTTGTGACCCTCGCCGGGGATGTAGGAGGTGACCTCGAAGCCGTTGGTCAGGCGCACGCGGGCGACCTTACGCAGGGCCGAGTTGGGCTTTTTCGGCGTGGTGGTGTACACGCGGGTGCACACGCCGCGCTTCTGCGGGCAGGCCTCCATGGCGGGGACCTTGTTGCGCGCCGCAACAGGCTGGCGCGGCTTACGGATCAATTGGTTGATCGTCGGCATTCAGCTCACTTCCTCATCGAACGGGGCGAACCGTCACCCCAAGAACAAAAAACCACCGGCGGCCAGGCCTCCGGGGCTTCCTCGGGTTTCGGTCGCCGACCCGTTCGGCGTCTCGAATGGTGTTTCGCTAATCGCGGGGCAACAGCGTATAGGCGGACCGCCTACACCAGTCCCCCGAGAAGGCGGCATCCTATTTACCGACCACCGCCCCGTCAAGCAAAAGAGTCGGCCGCCGCGGCCGGCCGCAGCCGGGCGGTTCCCCCCGCCCGCCGGGGCGACAGACTCCGCTAACGACTCTGGTTTATAATGGCGCGCCATAGCGTTTCAACCGGGCTGAGGGCAAGCCATGCACAACGCCTCCGCTCCCATTGCCGGCGCCGATCCGGCATTTGCCGCCGAGACCCGGGTGGTCTCGGCGGTGCGAGCCGCCGCCGCGGCGACCGGCGTCTCCTTTGAATTCCTGCTGGCCCAGGCCAACCAGGAGAGCGGGCTGGACCCCGCCGCCCACAATGCGCGCTCCTCGGCGGCCGGATTGTACCAGTTCACTGCGACCACCTGGCTCTCCATGGTCAAACGCCACGGCGCGGCCTATGGGCTGGGCAAATACGCCGCCTCCATCCATGTCGACCGCAACGGCAAGCCGTACGTCGCCGATGCCGCCACCCGCCACGCCATCCTGGAGCTGCGGCGCGACCCCAAGACCTCGGCGATCATGGCGGCGGAATACGCCAAGCAGAACCAGCGCAGCCTGGAACACCGGCTGGGCCGGCCGGTTTCGGCCTCGGACCTCTATCTTGCCCACTTCCTGGGGGCGGCGGGCGCCGCCAAGGTGCTGGAGCGCATGGACGTCCAGCCGCGCCGCGACGCCGCCGGCCTGCTGCCCGACGCCGCGCGGGCCAATCCCGAACTGTTCCACGAGCCGGGCAGCCGGCACGCCCGCAGCGTCGCCTCGCTCTATCGCTCGGTGCAGGCCAGCTTCAGCGACGCGGTCGAGGGGGTTCAGCCGATGGAGGTGCGCGCCGAACTGGCCTCCCTGCGCCCGGAGCCCCGGCCGGACGACGCCCCCGGCACCACGACCGCCGAGGCGGCGAACCTGCCGCCTCCGCCGGCGGTGGCGGCGAGCGTCCCGCCGCCCACCCCCTATTTTCCGGTGCCGCTGCCGCCGCCGGTCGGCCAGCAGCTCAGCCAGGAGGAACCGCCGCCGCCGCCGCCATCGGAAACATAAACGTCATCGGCCGACCGGCCGGCTGCCGCTACCATGGGACGACCACCCCTTGGCAAGGAGGGCGGAATGCGCTTGGGACGAATAAGGCGGGCCGCGGCGGCGGCCCTGATGCTGGCGAGCCTGGGTCCGGCGGCCCTGGCCGGCGGGACGGCGCGAGACCGCCAGGACGCGGACGGCCTTCACCGGGTCGGCCACATCGTCGTCATCTATCTGGAAAACCGCAGTTTCGATTCCCTGTTCGGGCTCTATCCCGGGGCCACCGGCATCGCCGACGCCCTGGCAGAGGCGCCGAAACAGGTGGACCGGGCCGGCCAGCCCTACGCCAGCCTGCCCCAGCCCATCGATACCACCGCCCGGCCGCCGCGGCCCGATCCGCGCTTTCCGGCCGACCTGCCCAACCGCCCCTTCGCCATGGAACGCTACGTTTCGCTGGGAGCGAAGACCGGCGACATGGTTCACCGCTATTACCAGAACATCGCCCAGATCGACGGCGGCCGGAATGACATGTTTGTGGCATGGTCCGATGCCGGCGGTCTGCCCATGGGCTATTACGACGGCGCCCAGACCGCCCTGTGGCACTGGGCGCGCCGCTATACCCTGGCCGACCACTTTTTCATGGGGGCGTTCGGCGGCTCGTTCCTCAATCACCTGATGATGGTCTGCGCCTGCGTGCCCCGCTATCCCGATGCGCCCGCCGCCCTGCGCGCCCGACTGGACTCGACTGGCCGGCTGGTGAAGGACGGCGCCGTCACCCCGGACGGCTTCGCGATCAACACCATCCAGCCGGCCTTCATGCCGCACAGCCCGCGGATTACCGACCCCTCGCGGCTGCTGCCGCCGCAGGACCAGCCGACCATCGGCGAGCGCCTGTCGGCCAAGGGGATCTCGTGGGCGTGGTATGCCGATGGCTTTGCCGAGGCCGAGGCCGGCCACGCCCCGCCGCTGTTCCAGTACCACCACCAGCCCTTCGTCTATTTCCGGGCCTATGCGCCGGGGACCCGGGCGCGGGCCGGGCACCTGCGGGACGGCGGCCGGCTGCTGGCCGACATCGATGCCGGCACCCTGCCCCGGGTAACCTTCTACAAGCCGGGGGGCGAGGACGACGAGCATCCCGGCTACGCCAGCATCGCCGAAGGGGATCGCCACACCGCCGAATTGCTGCGCCACCTCGAACACGGACCGCAATGGCACGACATGGTGGTGGTGGTGACCTACGACGAAAACGGCGGCGCCTATGACCATGTCGCCCCACCCAAAGGGGACCGCTGGGGGCCGGGGTCGCGGGTGCCGGCGGTGATCATCTCGCCCTTCGCCCGCCGGGGCTATGTCGACCACACCCCCTACACCACCCTGTCGATCCTGAAACTGATCGAGCGCCGCTTCGGCCTGGCGCCGCTGACCAAGCGGGACGCCGAGGCGGACGACTTGGGAAAAGCGCTGGTTTTCCAATAGGGTGCGAGGAGTACGAGTCGAAGGGTACGAGGTCGTACCGCCCATAGGAAAAGCCCCCGCCGCAATCGCGACGGGGGCTTTCTCTTCGGACCGATCGGACCCGGCCTATTCCGCCGGCGGGGCCGGCGGCTGGGTGCCGTCGACCGGCACCGCGGCCAGGGCCGGAGCCTCGCCCTCGGCGCCGCCCTCGACCTCCATCTCGCGATCCCGCTTGGCGGCGATCTCGCGCAGACGGTTCATCACCGCGCCGGTGCCGGCGGGGATCAGGCGGCCGACGATGACGTTCTCCTTCAGGCCGTTGAGCGTATCGACCTTGCCGGACACCGCCGCCTCGGTCAGCACGCGGGTGGTCTCCTGGAAGGAGGCCGCCGAGATGAAGGAATGGGTCTGCAACGACGCCTTGGTGATGCCCTGCAACACCGGGGTGCCGCTGGCCGGACGGCCCTGTTCGCGGATCGCCTTGGCGTTTTCGGCCTCGAACTCCACGCGGTCGACCTGCTCGCCCACCAGCAAGGTGGTGTCGCCGGGATCGGTGATCTCGACCTTTTGCAGCATCTGGCGAACGATCACCTCGATGTGCTTGTCGTTGATCTTCACGCCTTGCAGACGATAGACCTCCTGGATCTCGTTGATCAGGTACTGGGCCAGCGCCTCGACGCCCAACACCTTGAGGATGTCGTGCGGCACGGGGTTGCCGTCCATCAGCGAATCGCCCTTGCGGACGTAATCGCCTTCCTGCACCGAGATGTGCTTGCCCTTGGGGATCAGGTATTCGACCGGATCGCCATCCTCGGGCACCACCAAGACCCGGCGCTTGGACTTGTAGTCCTTGCCGAATTCCACCCGGCCGTCGATCTCGGCGATGATGGCGTGGTCCTTGGGCTTGCGGGCCTCGAACAGCTCGGCGACGCGCGGCAGACCGCCGGTGATGTCGCGAGTCTTCGAGCCTTCGCGCGGGATGCGGGCCAGGACGTCGCCGGCATTGACCTTCTGGCCGTTCTCCACCGACAGGATGGCGTCCAGCGACAGGAAGTAGCGGGCTTCCAGGCCGTTGGCCAGTTGAACCGGCTCGCCCTTCTCGGTGCGCAGCTCGACGCGCGGACGCAGGTCGCTGCCGCGCGGCTGCTGCTTCCAGTCGACCACCACCTTGCTGGCGATACCGGTGGCCTCGTCGACCACTTCGCGCATCGACAGGCCTTCCACCAGATCGACGAAATGGGCGACACCCGCCGTCTCGGTGACGATCGGCAGGGTGTAGGGATCCCACTCGGCCAGCTTGGTGCCCTTCGATACCTTGCCGCCTTCCTCGACCAGCAGCTTGGCGCCGTAGGGCACGCGGTGGCGAGCCCGCTCGCGGCCGTTTTCATCGGTGAGCGCCACTTCGCAGTTGCGGCTCATGACGATCTTGGCGCCCGTCGAGTTGGTCACGACGTTGCGGTTGATGATCTGCACCGTCGCCTCGCCGGTCGCCTCGATCGAGGATTGCTCGGCACCGCGCTGGGCCGCACCGCCGATGTGGAAGGTGCGCATGGTCAGCTGGGTACCGGGCTCGCCGATCGACTGGGCGGCGATGACGCCCACCGCCTCGCCGACATTGACCCGCGTGCCGCGGGCCAGGTCGCGGCCGTAGCAGGTGCCGCACACGCCTTCCCCCGCCTCGCAGGTCAGCACCGAGCGGATGGCCACGGTCTCGATGCCGGCCGCGTCGATGGCTTCGACCTCCGACTCGCCGATGATCTCGGCGGCGGGGACGATGACCTCGCCGGTCACCGGATGGACGATGTCGCGGGCCGCCGAACGGCCGAGGATGCGTTCACCCAGGGGGGCGATGACCTCGCCGCCCTCGACCACCGCCGAGACGGTCAGGCCGTTGGTGGTGCCGCAATCCTCCTCGACGATGATCGCGTCCTGGGCCACGTCCACCAGGCGGCGGGTGAGATAACCCGAGTTCGCGGTCTTGAGCGCGGTGTCGGCCAGACCCTTGCGGGCGCCGTGGGTGGAGTTGAAGTACTCCAGCACGGTCAGGCCTTCCTTGAAGTTGGAGATGATCGGCGTCTCGATGATCTCGCCCGAGGGCTTGGCCATCAGGCCGCGCATACCGGCCAACTGCTTCATCTGGGCGGCCGAACCGCGGGCGCCGGAATGGGCCATCATGTAGATGGAGTTCACCGGGCGGCCGGGTTCCAGGCGCGAGATTTCCTTCATCATCGCGTCGGCCACGTCGTCGGTGCACTTGGACCAGGCGTCCACCACCTTGTTGTACTTTTCGCCCTGGGTGATCAGGCCGTCCTGGTACTGCTGCTCGTATTCCTTGGCCCGCTCCTCGGTCTCGCCGACCAGATTCTCCTTGGCGGCGGGCACCACCATGTCGTCCTTGCCGAACGAGATGCCGGCGCGGAACGCGTGGCTGAAGCCCAGGCCCATGACGCGGTCGGCGAAGATCACCGTCTCCTTCTGGCCGCAATGGCGATAGACCACGTCGATGACGTTCTGGATGTCCTTCTTGGTCAGCACGCGGTTGATGGCCGAGAACGGCACCGCCGGATGGCGCGGCAGCACCTGGGACAGCAGCATGCGGCCCGGGGTGGTCTCGACGATCTGGGTGATCGGCTGCCCATCCGGGTCCACCGTCTTGAAGCGGGTCTTGACCCGCTGATGCAGGGTGATGGTCTTGGCGGCCAACGCCTCCTCGATCTCGCCGATGCCGGCGAAGGTCGGGATGCGGTAGAGGACGGCGCGGCCCCCGGCCACCGCCTGCTCGACCTCGTCGACCGAGGTGAAGGCGAAGGGAGTGCCGGGCTTGGCGCAGTTGAACACCCGGATGTCATGGCTGGCCAGGCCGGCTTCCAGCACCTTGCGGTCGGTGACCTTGAGGGCGCGGTGGGCGGTGACCTCCTTGCGGCCAATGGCGGCCAGCAGGGAATCCAGGTCCTTGGTGTCGGGCAGCTGCGCCGGGTTGACCTGCGAATAGAAGAACAGGCTGCCCTTGGCCAGACCGGCCTCGATCTCGGCGGTGGTGGTCACCCGCACCACCTGGCCGGGCTGCTCGTCCCGTTCCATGGTGATGTAATAGATACCGAGCACGATGTCCTGCGACGGGACGATGATCGGCTTGCCGTTGGCGGGCGACAGGATGTTGTTGGTCGACATCATCAGCACGCGCGCTTCCAGCTGGGCTTCCAGGCTGAGGGGCACGTGCACGGCCATCTGGTCGCCATCGAAGTCGGCGTTGAAGGCGGTGCAGACCAGCGGGTGCAGCTGAATGGCCTTGCCCTCGATCAGCACCGGCTCGAAGGCCTGAATGCCCAGACGGTGCAGGGTCGGCGCGCGGTTCAGCATCACCGGATGTTCGCGGATGACCTCTTCCAGGATGTCCCAGACCTCGGGACGCTCCTTCTCCACCATGCGCTTGGCCGCCTTGATGGTGGTGGCCATGCCGTACAGCTCAAGCTTGGCGTAGACGAACGGCTTGAACAGTTCGAGGGCCATCTTCTTGGGCAGGCCGCACTGGTGCAGCTTCAGCTCGGGGCCGACCACGATCACCGAACGGCCGGAATAGTCGACGCGCTTGCCCAGCAGGTTCTGGCGGAAGCGGCCCTGCTTGCCCTTCAGCATGTCGGACAGCGACTTCAGCGGGCGCTTGTTGGCGCCGGTGATGGCGCGGCCGCGCCGGCCGTTGTCGAACAGGGCGTCCACCGCCTCCTGCAGCATGCGCTTTTCGTTGCGCACGATGATCTCGGGGGCGCGCAGTTCGATCAGCCGCTTCAGGCGGTTGTTGCGGTTGATGACGCGGCGATAGAGGTCGTTGAGGTCGGAGGTGGCGAAGCGGCCGCCATCCAGAGGAACCAGCGGACGCAGTTCCGGCGGGATGACCGGGATCACCTCCAGGATCATCCACTCGGGGCGCGAGCCGGATTCCAGGAAGGCCTCGACCAGCTTCAGACGCTTGACCAGCTTCTTGCGCTTGGCCTCGGAGGTGGTCTCCTTGAGGTCGATCTTGAGCCGGTCCTTTTCCGATTCCAGATCGATGACCGACAGCATGTCGCGGATCGCCTCGGCGCCGATCTTGGCGGTGAAGGAATCCTCGCCGTATTCCTCGACCGCCCGCTGGTACTGCTCTTCCGACAGCAGCTCATGCAGCTTGAGCGGCGTCAGGCCGGGCTCGACCACCGTGTAATTTTCGAAATAGAGGATGCGCTCCAGGTCCTTGAGCGTCATGTCGCACAGCAGGCCGATCCGGCTGGGCAGCGACTTCAGGAACCAGATATGGGCGACCGGGCTGGCCAGCTCGATATGGCCCATGCGCTCGCGGCGCACCTTGGCCAGGGTAACCTCGACGCCGCACTTCTCGCAGATGATGCCGCGATACTTCATGCGCTTGTACTTGCCGCACAAGCACTCGTAATCCTTGATCGGGCCGAAGATGCGGGCACAGAACAGGCCGTCGCGCTCCGGCTTGAAGGTGCGGTAGTTGATGGTTTCCGGCTTCTTGATCTCGCCGTACGACCACGAGCGGATGCGCTCGGGGGAGGCGATGGAAATACGGATCTGGTCGAAGGACTGGGTACCGCCCGCCTGACCGAAGATCTTCATCAGCTCGTTCATTGACCTGCTCCCGCGTGAACTCGGGCCCGCGGGAGGGCTGACGCCCTCCCGCCTACATTGGTATGGATCAGTAGTTGCGCTGGGTCAGCTCGACATTGAGGCCGAGCGACCGCAGTTCCTTGACCAGCACGTTGAACGACTCGGGGATGCCGGCCTCGAAGTTGTCGTCGCCGCGCACGATGGCCTCGTAGACCTTGGTGCGGCCGGAAACGTCGTCCGACTTGACCGTGAGCATCTCCTGCAACGTATAGGCCGCACCGTAGGCTTCCAGCGCCCACACCTCCATTTCGCCGAAGCGCTGGCCGCCGAACTGAGCCTTGCCGCCCAGCGGCTGCTGGGTGACCAGCGAGTAGGGGCCGATGGAGCGGGCGTGGATCTTGTCGTCCACCAGATGGTGCAGCTTCAGCATGTAGATGTAGCCGACCGTGACCTTGCGGTCGAAGGGCTCGCCGGTGCGGCCGTCGAACAGGGTGACCTGTCCCGAACGGTGGCGCCCCGCCTTTTCCAGCATGCTGCAGATGTCCTGCTCGCGCGCCCCGTCGAACACCGGCGTGGCGATCGGCACGCCGGGCCGCAGGTTGTGGGCCAGTTCCAGGATCTGGCCGTCTTCCAGGTCGGCGATCTCGTCCTTGTAGATCTCGGACCCGTAGACGTCCTCCAGCTTGCCGCGCAGGTCGGCCAGTTGCAGCGCGCCCTGGCGGTAGCGGTCGGCGATGGCCCCGATCTGCTGGCCCAGGCCGGCGCAGGCCCACCCCAGATGGGTTTCCAGGATCTGGCCGACATTCATGCGGCTGGGCACGCCCAGCGGATTGAGCACGATATCGACCTGCTGGCCGTCCTCCAGATAGGGCATGTCCTCCAGCGGCACGATGCGCGAGATGACGCCCTTGTTGCCGTGGCGGCCGGCCATCTTGTCGCCGGGCTGCAGCTTGCGCTTCACCGCGACGAACACCTTGACCATCTTCATCACGCCGGGCGGCAGCTCGTCGCCGCGCTGGAGCTTCTCGACCTTGTTCTCGAACCGCTCCTGCAGGCGTTCCACCGCCTGGTCGAAGGTCCGGGTCAGGCTTTCGACGTCGGCCATGGCCGCGTCGTCGTCCACCGCGATGTTGCGCCAGGCCGAGGTGTGCAGTTCCGCCAGCATCGGCTCGCTCACCGCTTGGCCGGCCTTCACGCCGCGCGGGCCGCTGACCACCTTGTGGCCGAGCAGCGCCTGCTTCAGGCGGGCGAAGAACGAGCGCTCCAGGATGGCGCGTTCGTCGTCGCGGTCCTTGGCCAGGCGCTCGATCTCGGCCCGTTCGATGGCCAGGGCGCGTTCGTCCTTTTCCACGCCGCGGCGCGAGAACACCCGCACCTCGACGATGGTGCCGGTGACGCCGGGCGGCAGGCGGAGCGAGGTGTCGCGCACGTCCGAGGCCTTTTCGCCGAAGATGGCGCGCAGCAGCTTTTCCTCGGGGGTCATCGGCGATTCGCCCTTCGGCGTCACCTTGCCCACCAGGATGTCGCCCGGCTTGACCTCGGCACCGATATAGACGATGCCCGCCTCGTCCAGGTTCTTCAGCGCCTCCTCACCCACGTTGGGAATGTCGCGGGTGATTTCCTCCTGGCCCAGCTTGGTGTCGCGGGCCATCACCTCGAATTCCTCGATGTGGATCGAGGTGAACACGTCCTCGCGGACGATGCGCTCGGAGATGAGGATGGAGTCCTCGAAGTTGTAGCCGTTCCACGGCATGAAGGCGACCAGCACGTTGCGGCCCAGCGCCAGTTCGCCCAGC
>JAKAFA010000051.1 GCA_021818185.1 Pseudomonadota bacterium
ATTGAGGGGGGCAATCATGCCGGTGGCGGGTTGGTTGGCGCAGGTGCTGTTTCTGGGGGGGCTGGCCGATGCGGCGCTGTCCGACCTGCGCCGTTTCCGCATTCCCAACCGTGACCCGCTGCTGCTGCTTGCCGCCTTCGTCATCGCCGCCCTCGCCCGGCCGCCGGCCGGCGCCGCCCTGGTGGCGCATCTGGCTGCCGGCCTGGTGGTGTTCGCGGCGGGCGCCGCCCTGTTCCGGCTGGGCGTGTGGGGCGGCGGCGACGTCAAGCTGCTGGCCGGGGTGGCGGTGTGGTGCGGGTTCGGCGGCCTGGCCTGCGTGCTGGCGGTGATGGCGCTGGCCGGGGGGCTGCTGGCTCTGGCGGTGCTGCTGGCGGGACGGTTGCGGGGGCGGGCGACCGGTGGCGGGCATCTGCCCTACGGATTGGCCATCGCCGCCGGGGCGGTGGCCTGGTGGTGGGAGGCCCTGGCTCCCGCCCTGGCGCCGTGATCGGAGGGGAACGTCATGCGTCCGATCGCCGTGATCCTCGTCGTCGTCGCACTCGTCGCCTCGGGGCTGGCGGCCTTTCTCGCCAAGCGCTGGCTGGCCACGTCGGCCGAGCGCCATGAAGCGTCCGCCGCGGCCGTCGAGGTGCTGGTGGCGGCGCGTGACGTGCCGGCCGGCGCGGTGCTGCAAGCTGGCGACCTGCGCTGGGACAAATGGCCGGCGGCGGCGGGCAATCCGCACCTTGTCATCCGCGGCGCCGGACCGGACCCCGCCGCGCGCTTTGTCGGCCGCGCCACCCGCTTCGGGCTGGCGGAAAGCCAGCCGCTGACCGATTCCGCCGTGTTCAAGCCCGAAGCCGGCATCCTGGCCGGCATGCTGGCCCCGGGGATGCGGGCCATCAGCATTGCCATCACCACGCCCAGCGCGGTATCGGGCTTCGTGATGCCGGGCGACCGGGTGGATGTAGTGCTGGGCGCCGACGTGGCGCGCGAAGAGGGCAAGCGCAGCGAGCGCGGCCCCGTCGCCCAGTACGCTTCGGAAACCATCCTGGAGAACGTGCGGGTGCTGGCCATCGACCAGCAGATCGCGCGCGGGCGCGACGGCGCGGCCATCCTGGGCAAGACCGCCACCCTGGAGGTCTCCCCCAAGCAGAGCGAGGTGCTGACCACCGCCGGCATGATGGGGCAGTTGTCGCTGGTGCTGCGCAGCCAGGGCCAGGAGCCCGGCCCCACCGCCCGGCCGAAGACCTTTACCCCCGACACCGAAGTCAGCAAGGCGCTGGAGGCGGTGCGTAGCGGCGACGCGGAGGGCCACACCGCGGTGCGGCATCACCGTACCGCGGTGCGGATCAACCGGGGCGGCGCCATCTCGACCAAGAGCTTTTGACCATGACCCTTGCGCCCCGCATCCTGTTCCTCCTGGTTCTGGCCTGCTGTGCCCCGTGGCCGGTCCTGGCCCAATCCGCGGCGCCGCCGCCCGCGCCCGCCGCGTCGCCGCGGGCCAAGATGGTGTCCCTGGGGCAGCCGACACCAGGCTCCATCGGCCTGGAGGCCGACGTGCCGACAGGAGCGGCCCTGCGGGTGGCGCTCAACAAGACCATCCAGGTCACCGGCATGCCGGCCGAGGCGCACGACATCATCGTCGGCAACTCGGACATCGCCGACGTCATCGTCCGCTCTCCCACCGAGGTCTTCGTGGTCGGCCGGGGCCTGGGCCAGACCAATATCCAGTTCCGCGACGCCCAAGGCCGCACCATCTGGCGCACCGAGGTGGAAGTGCATATCGATACCGACGCCCTGCGCGAGGCCCTGGCCCAGGTGCTGCCCGACGAAACCGGCCTCAAGGTGGCGGCGGTGGGCGACAGCATCTACCTGTCGGGCACGGTGCGCACCGATGCCGATGGCGCCACCGCTCGCGGGCTGGCCCGGCGCTTCGTCAAGGAAGACGCCAATCTGGTCAACCTGATCCGGGTGGTCAACGAACAGCAGGTGCTGCTCAAGGTCAAGGTGGCGGAGATCGAGAAATCGGCGCTGAAGGAACTGGGGGTGGGCCAGGTGGTGGCGCCGTTCCGGGCGGGGGCCGTCGGCATTTCGGCCAGCCCGATCCAGCCGCAGACCAGCACCTACACGGTTTCCAACGGGGCGGCGGTCTACACCCCCAATCTGTGGACCACCTTTGGCGGCGGGGCGCTGAGCCAGCCGGCCGAGGCCTTTTCCGCCCTCAGCCTGGGAATCGGCCAGCTGACCAGCACCTTGACCATGCTGGAAAGCCAGAATTTGGTTCGCACGCTGGAGGAACCCAACCTGACCGCCGTGTCCGGCGAGACCGCCACCATGCTGGCCGGCGGCGAGTTCCCGGTGCCGGTCTCGGTGTTCAACGGCCAGATCGCCATCGACTTCAAGAAGTTTGGCGTCGGCCTCAACTTCACCCCCACGGTGCTCGACCCCGGCCGGATCAGCCTGAAGCTCCAGACCGAGGTCAGCGACGTGGACAAAAGCTTCAACGTCGCGGTGGGCAATCTGACAGTTTACGGCCTGAAGGTGCGGCGCGCCGGCACCGTGGTGGAAATGCCGTCGGGCGGGTCGATCATGATCGCCGGCCTGTTGCAGAACAACATCGCCTCGGTGGCCTCGGGTTTTCCCGGCCTGATGGACGTGCCGGTCCTGGGCCAGCTGTTCCGCTCCAATTCCTTCCAGCACGACCAGAGCGAACTGGTGGTGATCGTCTCGGCCTTCATCGTGCAGCCGACCTCGGCCGGGCAATTGACCACCGGGGCGGAGGGCTTCGTCCCGTCCTCGGACCTGGATCGCTTCCTGTTCGACAAATTGCAGGAGGTCTACGTCCACCCGCACGACCTGCCCCATGTGCCCGGCCGGCTCCAGGGCCCGTTCGGCTATGTCGTGCAATAGGGAGGCGCCGCCATGACCCCTCGCCAGTTTTCCATCCTCCTTGCATTGGCCCTTGCCGGTTGCGGCAGCGTCGACATGGCGAATTACGATTATCGCCAGCGCTATCCGGTGGGCGTCAGCCGGCACGAGGCGGTGGCCGAGATCGCCGCGCCGGCTGGCGGCGGCACACTGGCCGCCGCCGACCTGACCCGGCTGGACCAGTTGGGCCGCGAGCATATCCGCCGGGGCGCCGGCCCGGTGACGGTGACGGTGGGTGCGGGGCCCGGCGTGCCGGCGCAGGCGGCGGCCGCCGCCTTCGGCCGCCAGGTGGCCGCCGCCCTGTCCCTGCCGGCCGGCGAGGTGGCTGTCAGCCTGATCCCGCTGAAGCCGCCGCCCAATGGCCGCCCGGCCGCCCTTACCGCCCGGGTGACGGTGCCGGTGTGGGTTGCCGATACGCCCGATTGCGGCCCCCGAACCCGCCCGGTGACCCCCGATTACGCCAATGGCGATATGGCGTCCTTCGGCTGCGCCATCCAGCGCAACCTGGGCCTGATGGTGCAGGACCCCGCCGATCTGGTGCGGATGCGCGATTCCAGCGGCCGCGACGGCAACCGGGCGGCCGATGTGCTCGACAAATACCGCCGCGGCGTGGCCACCGGTTCGGCCAAGGAGGATTCCACCGGCTCGACCGCCTCCGACATCGGCGCCGGCAAGTAGGGGAAGCGGCCATGCTCCATCGCATCTCCGCCGATTTCTTCTCCCTGACCCCCGAGGCCGCCGAGGCGCTGGCGGCGGTGCGCGACGACCGCGCCTTCGCCAAATCGCGCATCGCCCTGCTGCCGGGCGGGCTGGAGGCCGCCCCCGCCCACTACGCCGACCGTCCGACCCCCCAGGTCGTGGTGGTCGAGGACGACGGCGAGGACGCCGTGCTGCTGGCCCGCCTGGAACGGCTGGCCGAGGTCTGCGAGCCCGGGACCCGCGTGGTGGTGATCGGCGGACGCAACGATATCGCCCTTTATCGCCGCCTGCTGGCCCAGGGGGTGAGCGATTACCTGCTGCGGCCGGTCACCGCCCGCCAGGTGGCAACCGCCCTGAGCGCCATCTTCGCCGATCCGTCGGCGCCCAGCCGCGGCCGGGTGGTGGCCTTCTGGAGCGTCCGGGGCGGGGCGGGAGCCTCGACCCTGGCGCAGAACGCCGCCTGGGCCATGGGACGCAGCCAGGGCGAAGCCGCCATCTACCTCGACCTGGACCTGGCGTTCGGCACCTCGCTGCTGGCCTGCAACCTGGACGCCAAGCAAAGCGTGGCCGACGTGCTGGCCCATCCCGACCGCCTCGACGAGGTGTTGCTGGAACGTTTCCTGGTTGCTTATGACGAGGCGCTGTCGGTGCTGCCGTCGCCGGGCGACCTCCGGGCGGCCGGCGAGGTCGGGCTGGAGGCGGTGGACCGGCTGGTGGATCTGGCGGCGCGCATGGCGCCGGCGGTGGTGATCGACCTGCCGCGCCTGTGGAGCCCGTGGACGCAGCACATGCTGGTGGCGGCGGACGAAGCGGTGCTGGTGGCCACCCCCGATCTGGTTGCGCTGCGCGATGCCAAGACCATGGCCGAGGTTCTGGGGCCCAAGCGCGGCGACGCGGCGCCGGCCCGCCTGGTGCTCAACAAGCTCGACGCCGCCAAACGCACCCAGCTGTCGCCCCGCGATTTCGAGGAAACCCTGGGCGCTGCCCCCCTGAGCCTGAAATTGGCCCTGGCCTTGCCCTTCGATCCGCTGCTGTTCGGCACCGCCGCCAACAACGGCCAGATGCTGCGCGAGGCGGGGAAGTCCCATAAGATCCCCGAACAGATCGCCGCCTTCGCCACCCAGCTGCTGGGACGCCAGCCTGCGGAGGCCAAGGCGCGCGCCAGGAAGGGGGTGTTGGCATGGTTGAGGACGTGACCCGCGGGAAGGCGCCCGGCCGCGTCCCGGATCGGGAGTAGCCGCCCATGTTCGGCCGTCGCAGCACCCCGCCCGCTCCGACGCCTCGCCCGGCCGCGCCATCGGCTGCCGCGGCGCCGCCGGCATCGGCCGCGGCGCGCGACAACGACCTGGACCAGCGGCTGTCCGACATTAAGGTCGCCATCTTCAATGACCTGATCGATTCGGTCGATCCCGGCGAGTTGGCCAAGCTGGATCCGGCGGCGGTGCGCGAGGAGATTTCGGACATCGTCTCCGAAATCATCAGCATGCGCAGCCTGGTGCTGTCGGCCGCCGAGCAGCAGGTGGTGATCGCCGACATCTGCAACGATGTCCTCGGCCTGGGGCCGCTAGAGCCGCTGATCGCCCGCGACGACATCGCCGACATCATGGTCAATGGCGCCGACCGGGTCTACATCGAGACCGAAGGGCGGATGCAGCTGACCGACATCAAGTTCCGCGACAATGCGCAGCTGATGAACATCTGCCAGCGCATCGTCTCGGCGGTGGGCCGGCGGGTGGACGAGGCCAGCCCCATCTGCGACGCCCGCCTGGCCGACGGCTCGCGCGTCAACGTCATCGCCCCGCCGCTGGCCCTCGACGGCCCCACGCTCACCATCCGCAAGTTCCGCCGCGAGAAGCTGACCCTGGACACCCTGGTCCAGTACGGCACCATTACCGCGGCCGGCGCCAGGATCCTGCAAGTGATCGGCGCCTGCCGGGTCAATGTGCTGATCTCGGGCGGCACCGGCTCGGGCAAGACCACGCTGCTCAACTGCCTGACCCGCTACATCGACCCGGCCGAACGCATCATCACCTGCGAGGACGCCGCCGAGCTGCAATTGCAGCAGCCCCATGTGGTGCGCCTGGAAACCCGTCCGCCCAACCTGGAGGGTGCCGGCCAGATCACCATGCGCGACCTGGTGCGCAACTGCCTGCGCATGCGCCCCGAGCGGATCATCGTCGGCGAGGTGCGCGGGCCCGAGGCCTTCGACCTGTTGCAGGCGATGAACACCGGCCATGACGGCTCGATGGGTACCATCCATGCCAACACCCCGCGCGACGCCCTGTCTCGCGTCGAGAACATGGTGGCCATGGGCGGCTACAATCTGCCGGGCCGTGCGGTGCGCGAACAGATCGCCTCGGCGGTGAACGTCGTCGTCCAGGCGGCGCGCCTGCGCGACGGCTCGCGCAAGATCACCCACGTCACCGAGGTGGCCGGCATGGAGGGCGACGTCATCACCCTGCAGGACCTGCTGGTATTCGAGTTTCAGGGCGAGGATTCGGGCGGGCGCATCCTTGGCCGCCACCGTGCCACCGGCCTCCGTCCGGCCTTCTGGGACCGTGCCCGCTATTTCGGCCTGGAGCGCGACCTGGCCGAAGCCCTGGCGGAGGCCGGCCATGGCTGACCTGCTCACCACCCCGCCGCCGGTGGTCCTGGCCGTGGTGCTGGTGCTGCTGCTGCTGCTGGGCCTGTTCGCCTGGGGCCTCATCCAGCTGTTCTATGGTCCGCGCGCCCGGCTGGCCCGGCGGGTTGCCCAGGTGGCGGGCAAGGCCGACAAAGCCAAGCTGGAGCGGGTGCTGGCCACCCCGCGGCGGCGCAGCATCCAGGCCCGTCTGAAGCAGTTGGACGAAAGCCGCGCCAAGACCGGCCGCTCGGCCCTGCGCGAACAATTGATGATGGCCGGGCTGCGCATCGAGGCCGCCCATTTCCTGCTGGCCTGCGGCGGCATCGCCCTGGTGGTCGCCGCCTTCTGCGCCCTGGCCGATCTGCCGCGCGTCAGCCTGGTGCTGGCGCCGCCCGTCCTGGGTCTCGGCCTGCCGAAGCTGGTGGTGGCGATCCTGGCCCGGCGGCGTCTGGCCCGCTTCACCGGCGCCTTCGCCGATGCCCTGGACGTGGTGGTGCGCGGCATCCGCACCGGCCTGCCGCTGGGGGAGTGCATCACCATCGTCGGGCGCGAACTGCCCGATCCGCTGGGCGCCGAATTCCGCCTGATCGCCGAGGGCCAGAAGCTGGGCCTGCCCTTGCAGGACGCGTTGGCCCGCGCTGTCGAGCGGATGCCGACCACCGAATTCCGCTTCTTCGCCATCGTGCTGACCATCCAGCAGCAGACCGGCGGCAATTTGGCCGAGACCCTGGCCAAGCTGTCCGAGGTGCTGCGGGCCCGCAAGCGCATGCGCGACAAGGTGCAGGCCTACGCCTCCGAGGCCAAGACCTCGGCAATGATCATCGGTTCGCTGCCGGTGGCGGTGACCCTGCTGCTCGCCGCGGTGGCGCCCGATTATATCGGCCGGCTGTTCACCACCTCGACCGGCCATCTGCTGATCGGCATCGGGCTCACCACCATGGGCGTCGGGGTCCTGGTGATGCGCAAGATGATCGATTTCGATATCTGACGGAGGGCGCCATGGACCTCTCCACTCTCATCACGATGATCGCCGCGGTGGCGGCCTTCGCCTCGGTGATGGCGGTCGGCCTGTCGGTGACCGATCGCAACCAGCTGTCCAGCCGCCTGAAGGCGGTCGCCGCCAAGCGCCAGGAACTGTCGGTGCGCCAGCGCGACGCCTTGAAGCCGGCCGCCCGCCGCCTGCCGCCCCGGCGCCATGTCGGTCTGATGCGCGCCATACTGGCCCGCCTGAAGCTCCAGGACCGGCTGGAAGGCCGCGACGTCCGCGCCAAGCTGGCCCAGGCCGGCTGGCGTGCGCCCTCGGCGGCGGTGACCTATGCCTTTTCCCGTGTCGCCTCGCCGGTGCTGCTGTTCGCCCTGGCGCTGCTCTACGCCAATTCCGCCCTGGCCCATGCCAGCCTGGCGGCGCGGGGGGGCGCGGTGGTCGGCGGGCTGGCCTTCGGCGTGTGGCTGCCGCGCATCCTGCTGGCCAATGCCATCCAGAAGCGCCAGCGGGTCCTGGAACTGGCCTTTCCCGATACCCTCGATCTGATGGTGATCTGCGTCGAAGGCGGCCTGTCGGTGGAAGGCGCCCTGCTTCGCGTCACCGAGGACGTGGGTGAGACCTGCCCGGAAATGGCCGAAGAGGTGGGGCTGACCGCCGCCGAACTGGCCTTCCTCGGCGATCGTCGGCTGGCCTGGGACAATCTGGCCGAGCGCACCGGCCTGCCGCAGGTCAAATCCCTGTGCACCGCCCTGGTCCAGGCCGAGAAATACGGCACGCCCGTCGGCCAGGCCCTGCGGGTCCTGGCCCAGGAGAACCGCGAGTCCCGCATGGCGGCGGCGGAAAAGAAGGCGGCGGCGCTGCCGGCCAAGCTGACCGTGCCGATGATCGTCTTCTTCCTGCCCGTCCTGTTCATGGCCATCGCCGGTCCCGCCGCCATCCAGATCGCCAACATGCGCTGATCCGCCACCCGTTGCATGGGCTGGCCGGCTACCGCTTTGGCCCAATACCGCCATTGGTGTCGGAGCCGATGACGACGGAGGTCGTATAACCGATGGCGGCCCGCCCCATCCAAGGGCGCTATGCCGGAGCGGCGGGATACGATTCATGGAAGGATCCAGGCGATGGCATCCATCCCCGATCCGCTCCGTCTTGCGCTGGACCAGAGCGGCTTGGCTGTGGCGATCCGCGACGGGGACGGCCGGTATCTCGGTGGAAGCGTCCGGTTCATGGCGTGGTTCGGCCTGGCCGGAGGCACGCTCCCCGGCGCCGGCGATGCCGACCTGTTCGCACCGGCCGCCGCCGCCGCCTTCGCCGCCGCCGCCGCCCAAGCGCGCGATACCGGTCAGCCGGTCCTGGTGCAGCAAGCGCTGGGCACCGGCAACGAGGCGCGCACGGTCCTGGTGGAGTTCGCCCCGCGCGCGGACGGGGGAACGACCATGGTGGCGCTGGACGTCACCGGCCAGGCGCGCATCAACGACGACATGCTGGAATCGCGGGCGCTGTTCAAGGGCATCCTGGATATCGCCGCCGATGCCGTCATTTCGGTGGACGAGCGGCAACGCATCATCCTGTTCAACCAGGGGGCGGAGCGCATCTTCGGCTATGGTGCGGACGAGGTGGTCGGCCGTCCCCTGAACCTGCTGCTGCCCCCCGAGGCGCGGGCCGGTCACGGCGCCCATGTCGCCCAGTTCCGTCACGCGCCCGAGACGGCGCGGCGCATGGGCGAGCGCGGCCAGATCTGCGGCCGGCGCAAATCGGGCGAAATCTTCCCGGCCGAGGCATCGATTTCGCGCATCGTGATCGGCCGGCGCACCGTTTTCACCGCCATCCTGCGGGACGTAACCCGCGAACGCGAGGCCGAGGCGGCGATCCGGGCCCTGAACGAGGACCTGCGCTACCGCGCCGCCCAACTGGAACTTGCCAACCGCGAACTCGAGGCCTTTTCCTATTCGGTATCCCACGACCTGCGCACCCCGCTGCGCGGGATCGACGGCTTCAGTCAGGTGCTGCTCGAGGATTATTACGACCTGCTGCCGCCGGCCGGCCGCGATGCGCTGGAACGCGTGCGCAACGCCACCCAGCGGATGGGGCAACTGATCGACGATATCCTCAACCTGTCGCGGGTGACCCGTGGCGACGTCCATCGCGAGGAAGTGGACCTGTCGGCCATGGCCGAGGCGGTGGTCGCCGAATTGCGCAAGGCCGAGCCGGAACGCCGGGTCGAGGTGGTCATTGCGACGGGGATGCGGGCCGAAGCCGATCCCCACCTGATCCGGGTGGTTTTGGTCAACCTGTTGGGCAATTCCTGGAAATTCACCGCCAAGCATGACGCGGCGCACATCGAGATGGGATGCCGCGAGACCGCCGGGCACCGGCGGGCATTCTACGTGCGCGATGACGGCGCCGGCTTCGACATGGCCTATGCCGACAAGCTGTTCGGGGCCTTTCAGCGCCTGCACGGTGCCACCGAATATCCCGGCACCGGCGTCGGCCTGGCGACGGTCCAGCGGATCATCCACAAGCACGGCGGCGAAGTCCGGGCCGAGGCCGCGGTCGAACGCGGCGCGACCTTCATCTTCACCCTCGGCTGAGATCAGGGGGGAACATGGCTCTCAATCCCATCCTGCTGGTCGAAGACAATCCCGACGACGAGGCCCTTACTCTGCGGGCGCTGGCCAAGAACAAGATCCAGAACGAAGTGGTGGTGGCGCATGACGGCGCCGAGGCCCTGGCCCGTCTGTTCGATGGCGGCACGGCGTTGCGCCCGGCCGTGGTGCTGCTGGACCTGAAGCTGCCGAAGGTGGACGGCATCGAGGTGCTGCGCCGCATCCGCATGGCGCCGGCCACCGAGTTGACCCCGGTCGTGGTGCTGACCTCGTCCAAGGAGGAGCAGGACTTGGTCATGAGCTACCAACTGGGGGCCAACAGCTACATCCGCAAACCGGTGGATTTCCTGCAATTCACCGAAGCTGTGCGCCAACTTGGCCTGTATTGGCTGATCCTTAACGAGGCGCCGCCGCGATGATTACGGCTTCCGCGGCTCCCGACCGGCCTCTGCGCCTGCTGATCGTCGACGATTGCGAGGACGATGCCTTTCTGATCGTGCGGCAATTTACTCAGGTGGGATACCAGGTGGAATCCCGGCGGGTGGATACGGCTGCGGCCATGGCCAATGCCCTGGCCGACGCCGCGTGGGACGCGGTGATTTCGGACGTCACCATGCCGCGGTTCAGCGCCGAGGCGGCCCTCGCGCTATATGGCAAAATGGGCTGCGACATGCCGTTCCTGGTGGTGTCCGGGGTGGTCAGCGAAGAGAACGCGGTGGCGCTGCTCAAGGCGGGGGCCCACGACTTCCTGTCGAAATTCCGCCTTGCCCGTATGGTGCCGGCCTTCGAGCGCGAACGGCGCGAGGCCGTCCGCCGCCGCGCCCATCGCGCCGCCGAGGAATCCCTGCGGCTCAGCGAGGAACGCTATGCCCTGGCCGCCCGCGGTGCCAATGACGGGCTGTGGGATTGGAATCTGACCACCGCCAAGGTCTATTACTCGGCCCGCTGGTACGAAATGCTGGGCCTGCCGGCGGATGCGGCATCCGACGGCTTGCCGACCGCCACCCTGGACGACTGGCTGAACCGCATTCATCCCGACGACGCGGGACGGGTGCGGGAGGCGTTGGACCAGCACTTGGCCGGCCGTTCGCCCCATTTCTCGGTTCAGCACCGGCTGCGCCATGCGGGCGGCGGCCATCGCTGGATGCTGGCCCGCGGCGTGGCGGTGGGCGGCGAGGGGGGGCGTCTGGTCCGCATGGCCGGATCCTTCACCGACATCACCGCCTCGAAGGTCGCCGAACTGCGTCTGCGCCAAGCCAAGGACAAGATCGAGGCCGCCACTGCGGCGAAAATGCGCTTCCTGGCCGCCGCCAGCCACGACATGCGCCAGCCGGTGCAGGCCCTGTTCTGCTTTTCCGCCGTCCTGGCCGAGCGCCTGCGCCATGACCACGCCGTCCGCGGCGTGCTGGACGATCTCGACAAATCCCTGTCCAGCCTCAAGGAGCTGCTTGACGCCCTGCTCGACGTCTCCAAGCTTGATGCCGGCGTGGTCAAGCCCAGTCTGGCCGCCGTCGCCGTGCGGCCGGTAATGGAGCGGGTGTGGAAGGAAATGGCGCCGCAGGCCGCCGCCAAAGGCCTGCGGCTGAGGATGGTGCCGTCGTCGGCGGTGGCGACCAGCGATGCCGGGCTGCTGGCCCGCATCCTGCGCAACCTGGTGGAGAATGCCGTCCGGTACACCGAACGCGGAGGCGTGGTGTTCGGTTGCCGGCGGCGCGGTGAGCGCATTCTGCTGCAGGTCTGGGACAGCGGCATCGGCATCCCCGAACGCAACCGGGATATGATCTTCGAAGAGTTTTTCCAGCTAGGCAACTCCGAGCGCGACCGCCGCAAGGGGCTGGGCCTGGGCTTGGCCATCGTCAGTCGCCTGTCGCGCCTGCTGGACCATCCGGTGGACTTGCGATCATGCCTGGGGAAAGGCTCGATGTTCTCGGTGGCATTGCCGCGGGTCGGGCGGTCGGCCGCGGAGCCTGCCGACCTGCCGGCCGCCTGCGTCGCGCCGGGCTACGGCTGGGTGGTGGTCATCGATGACGAGCGGATGGTCGCCGAAGCCCTGGCTTCGCTCATCCGCACCTGGGGATACCGGGTGACGGTGGCCCAGTCGGCCGATGACGCCGTCTCGCAGATCGCGCCGCAGTTGGACCGATGCGGTCCGCCCCAGGCCGTCGTCGCCGATTACCGCCTGGGCCAGGGCCGCACCGGGCTGGAGGCCATTGCGGCGGTGCGCAGCTGTTGCCGGGCGACGGTGCCCAGCGTGGTGCTCACCGGCGATACCGCGTCCGATCGGCTGAACGAGATCGACGCGGCCGACGCCGCCATGCTCCACAAGCCGGTGCCGCCGGCCGAGCTGCGCCAGGTTCTGGGCGGCCTGGTTCATCCCCCGGCCGGCTCCCCCTATGGCCGTACCGCGCGGGCAATGGCGCGGTAGATGTCGGCGTTGGCCCGCTGGGCGCCGGTGGGCAATTCGTGGGTGGCGATGCGCTCGGCCTGGGTGGAATCCCCCCGCAGCGCCAGGAGGAACGCCATGTTCTGACGGACTTCCGGGCCGGCGGTGGGCTGGTCGTCGGCCCGCCGCAAAGTGGCGATGGCCGCGTCCAGCCTGCCGGCCAACGCCTGCGACAGGGCCAGGTTGTTCAGGACCTGGGGGTTGTCGGGCGACAGCTTCAGCGCCGCGGCGTAATGGGCGGCGGCGGCCTGTGGCTTGCCCTCGATGTCGTCGCAGATGGCCAGGGCGTCGGGGACGTCCCAGCGCCGTGGGTCGAGCCGGCCGGCCTCGGCCAGCGAGCGGCGGGCCAGCCCCATGCGGTCGGCCGCCAGATAGTCCTTGCCCATCTCGGCCATCAGGTCGGAATTGTGGCCCAGGCGGGCGGCCGTGGCTTGCATCAGATCCGCGGCCTCCTGGCCGTCGCCGCTGAACCGCAGGGCGCGGGCCAGGGACACCGCGATCCCCTGGTCGTCGGGGTGGTGGGCGAGCAGGGTGCGCCAATGCTGGGCGGCGCCCTTGTAATCGTGGCTGGCCTCGGCGCTGATCGCCGCCATGCGGAGCGCCGGGTCAACCCGCGCCGCCAAGTCCGATGGGGCGGGCGCGTCGGATGCGGCGGCGCATCCGGCCAGCAGACCGGCCATCAGAATGGCAACGGCGCGTAAGTTTGGTTGCGGCATGGCGGCGTTCCTTGTCATCGTCTTGATCATTACTTTAACAATATCGGCAAATTGCGCAATTGCGTTTATCCTCAATTTCGCCATATCATGGCATGGATTTCACTTGGCCAGGCGAGGTCCCCATGTCCGTCGTCACTTTCCGTCGTGCCGCCGTTGCCCTGCTGGCCATCGGCTGTATGTCCGCCGTCCCGGCCGCCCTCCATGCCGCCGAAATCCGGATGGCGCTGCAACTGGGGGTCGGCCAGGCCGGCGTGGTTCGTCTGCCGCGGCCGGCCAAGGACGTGGTGATCGGCAACCCGGCGGTAGCTCAGGTCAGCGTGGAGAATCCGACCACGGTGGTGGTGTTCGGCCGCAAGGTGGGGGGCACCAACCTGACGGTGCTGGACAGTGCCGGCCGACCCATGGCCGAAGCGACGGTGATGGTGGGGGCGGGCGGCGCCAACGCGGTGGCGGTGACCGCGGCCAGCGGCAAGGACGTCAAGCAGTTGGGCGGCCGCACCGTCACCTGGGCCTGTGCCGGCGGCAATTGCGTGCGTAGCGGCGACGACGGGGCCGATCCGGCCAAATCGGGTCAGTAATAGAAGCATGACGTGCCGGTGAAGGTGGGGGCGGCGACCGGCATGATGCCGGGAACCAGCCAGGTGGCGGCATAGGTGTATTTCAGGCATCCGGTGGCCGGGCTGGTGACGGCAAGCGCGCCGGCAGGAAATGCCACTCCGGTCGCCAGGGTCTGCAAATAGGCCGTGGCGCCGGCCACCGACGAGCAATCGGTCCCGGCGCCGCTATCGACATAGCCCAGCACATAGCAGCGTGCCGCCTGGGCCAGGGCGTAATCCAGCGCCACCCGCGTCCACATCTGGTAGGCGAATTCGACGATCCCCAGCAGCAGGGCAAGGAAGACCGGTGCAACCAGCGCGAACTCGACCGCGGCGGCGCCGCGGCGATCCGCCGCCAGCGAGCGGAGTGTCCGGAGCATCATGGCAGCCGCACGATCGTCTGGGCCGACAGGGGAATGCTGACCTGGCCCAGGGTGGTGACATAGGTGTAGCTGGCGCTCACCGTGGCGTATTGCCCCGGCGCGTAGCCGGTGGCGCAATTGGGCGTGGCTGTGGTTTGCATGGTGACGCCGCCGCTGGTGGCGCAGCCATAGGCCAGGCTGACGCCGACCTGCGAGGTCGCAACCGCCAGTCCGGTGGCCGCCGCCGCTTGGGTGGCGACCTGGGCGGCGGTGCAGGCGCCGGCCCCGTTCTGGACGCAGTACGAGGCACCGGCCGCTACGGCATTGCGCAACTGGATCAGGGCGCTGAAACCCAGCACGTAATCGGCCACCCCCAGCAGCAGCACGACCAGCACCGGCGCCAGAAGCGCGAATTCCACCGCGATCGCGGCGCGCCGGTCGCGCCAGCAGGCGGCAAAGACCTGGCCAAGGGCGGCGAACATCTCCATCCCCGCGACGAAAGGGACCGATTACAGGGCCAGCCTAGCGCCGGGGCCGGCCGGTATCTGTGACAGCCTTCACTGTGCGGCAAGAATCCTTGTGGTCCTATGAACGCCATGTCCGCATCTGTCCGCTTGCGCCATCTGTCCGGCGACGAACGGGGGTCGATCCTCGTCCTGGCCGCGCTGGCCGCCACCATCCTGATTGGTTTCGTCGGTCTGGCGACCGACGTGGCAATGCTGTATGCGCAGCGCCAGGCGTTGCAGAACGCGGCCGATGCGGCGGCGCTGGGGGCGGCCGCAACCTATGTGGCCGGCAATACCGCCGGTTACGCCGCCGAAGGGCAGGGCGACGCCGCCGCCAGCCTCGCCAACGGCCAAGGCAATGCCAGCGTCGTCATCTCGATGCCGCCGACCCAGGGCGCCTACAAGGGCGTCGCCGGCTATGTCGAGGCCAAGGTCAGCCAGCCGGTGGCCACCGTGTTCATGGGGCCGCTGTTCCAACTGGTGCAGGGGACCGCCGCCAATCAGACGGTCACGGTGACCGCCACGGCGGTGGCAAGCACCACGGGCACCGCCAACACCGTCGAGGATTGCATGCTGGCCCTCGACAACGTCATCGTGGACGGAGGCGCCCAGATCACCCTGCCGTCCTGCGGCATGGCCGCCAACAGTACCGGTTCGCAGGCCGTGTTGTTCAACAGCGGCGCCCATTACAGCGGAACCGACGTCACCACCCCTGGCGATATTGTGCAGAACAACGGCTCGCATGTGGACGGCGATCTCTATCCGGGCTCCAGCCCGGCCACCGATCCCTATAACGGCCTCAGCTACATCCTGCCGGGCAATTGCGCCGGCTTTCCCAACAGCGGCAGCCCGACGGGCCCCGGCTGCTACAACAACGTCAACCTGGGCGGCACCGTCACCTTCCCGGCCGGCACCTACTACATCCAGGGCGACATGAATTTCAACAGCGGGGCGCGGGTGTCGGGAACCGGCGTCACCTTCGTGCTGCTGGGCAATCTGAATATCGGCGACGGGGTGCAGGTGAACTTCTCCGCCCCCACCGCCGACGCCTTCAGCGGGGTCGCCACCGCCTACAATTATGCCGGCGTGGTGTTCTTCAAGCCGGGCAGCGGCAACGTCAGCATCAACAGCGGCTCGCAATCCTCCATCGACGGCGCGGTCTATGCGCCGCAGGCGGCGGTGGATTTCGACGACGGCTCGTCGGTGGCCCAGTGCAACCAAGTGGTCGGCTATTCCCTGACCTTCAATTCCGGCGGCAAGTACGACCATACCTGCAACAACGTCGCCATCCGCAAGATCACCGACCCCAACGGTCCGGGAACCGTGGCGCTGGTTCAGTAACGGGCGGCGCTAAGGGTCGCGCGGCCGGCCGTAATGGATGAAATCGCTCCAGGTGCGTTCCAGCCGTTGCAGCGTGCCGAGGGCGGCGTCCAGGTCGCGGCTGGCATCGCCGTCCAGGGCGCCGGCCAGATCGTCCTGCATCCGGCGCACCGCAGTGCACAGCTCCAGGCCCTTTTCCGTCAGGCGCAGACGAACCGACCGGCGGTCATGGGGCGAGCGTTCCTGCGCCAGATACTGGGCTTCAGTCAGCGCCTTGATATTGTACGAGACGTTGGAGCCCTGGTAATACCCGCGGTCCTTCAGGTCGCGGATCACCACTTCGTTTTCGCCGATGTTGTAGAGCAGCAGCGCCTGCACGGCATTGATGTCCTCAACGCCGAGCCGCCGAAGTTCGGTGCGCAAGACGTCGAGGAAATGCCGGTGAAGCCGTTCGATAAGTCGGACGATGTCGAAGTATGTCTTGGTCATCGCCGCGGATTATAGGGGGAAGTCCTGACGGCCACAACTGTCAAAGCCATCCCAACTGGAGGGCGGCAAACATTGCCGCACCGCCGGTCAGCAGGCCGGCGGCGAAGGCGGCGGCCAGCCATTGGCGGCCGATCATGCCGCCGCCCACCGGCGGCTCGGCCACCACGGGCGAGTGGCGGGGCGGCGGCTCGGGCCCGATTTCCCGCGGTGATCCCACCCAACCGCGTTCGCCGCCGGGAACGCGCCGAAGCGCAAGCTGGCCGCCCCGCCAGTCGCGCAGGGTGTTCAGGGTGTCGGACAGCCAGTTTTCCGGCAATTCAGCCGGGGCCCCCTCGCGGCGGGCCAGCCGGCGCAGCAATTCGCCGGTGGCTTCGACATAGGCCAGGCCGGCTACCCCATCGGGGTCCAGCACCGTCACCGGCATGGACAATTGCGCCGCCTCGCCCACCCGGGGGTCGGTAGCGATTTCGGTGGCGTAGACCTGCTCGCCGAATTCGGCGCGGATGGCGCGGGCGCCGTCGGCGATGGCGCCGTCCGCCTCGGTCATGGTCAGCAGGATGCCGGCCACCCCCAACGCGGTATTGGCTTCCTGGCACAGGCGCCGCACCTCGTACCAGGTGTTGGCCAGCCCCTCGTGGGCGAAGGGATCCGGCCGGGTGGGGATCAGCACGGCGCTGGCCGCCAGCAGGGCGTTGAGCGTCACCATCCCGAACGAGGGCGGGCAATCGATCACCACGACGTCATAGGCGGCGCCGGTTCCCGGTTCGGCCAATTGCTCGTCCAACCGCCGGGTGGCGTGGTCGTCGCCGCCCAGTTCCAGTTCGGCCATGCGCAGCCCGGTCGTGGCCGGCAGCAGGGTCAGGCCGGGAAATGGCGTATCCAGCGTGGCCGCGGCCAGGGCCATTCGCCCGGCCATCACGTCGATGGTGCCCAAGCTGGGGAGGGGCAGATGGCCGAAGCTGGCGGTGGCGTTGCCCTGGGCGTCGAGGTCGACGAGCAGCGTGCGCAGGCCGCAGGCCGCCAGGCACACGGCGACGTTGCACGCCGTCGTCGTCTTCGCGACCCCGCCCTTGTGGTTGAAGACCGCCACGACGGGCGGCCCGGCTTGTTGCTGCGCCATGTGGGGCGAGGATAACAGCGGCGGGCCGGGGGGGAAAGGGGCGCGCCCCGCCGTCCGGGCATCCCTGCCATCCGCGTCCGCCGCGGCTCAAGCGCCGTTCAAAGCAGGGCCATGGACTTGAAGCTGAGGGTCCGGCCGCGGCCGATCACCAGATGGTCGTGCAGTTGGATGCCGACCGGGGTCAGGGCGTCGCGCACGGCGCGGGTCATCTGGATGTCGGCCCGCGACGGCGTGGGGTCGCCCGATGGATGGTTGTGGACCATGATGATGGCCGATGCCTTCAACTCCAGCGCCCGCCTGACCACCTCGCGCGGATAGAGCGGAGTGTGGTCCACCGTTCCCTCCTGCTGGACCTCGTCGGCGATCAGAACATTCTTGCGGTCCAGGAACAGCAGGCGGAACTGCTCGGTGCCCAGGGTCGCCATGGCGGTGGTGCAGTAATCCAGCAACTGGTCCCAGGCGCTGATCACCGGCCGGTCGATCACCGGCGCGCGGGCCAGGCGCACCGCCGCTTCCCGCACTACTTTCAGGACGGTGGCCGAAACCGGCCCCATGCCGTCCACACCGGCCAGAACCCGGTGCTCGGCGGAGATGGCGTCGGCGAAGCTGCCGAAACGATCGATCAGCGCCTTGGCCAGGGGTTTGGTGTCGCGGCGCGGAATGGCGATGCCAAGCAGCAGCTCCAGTACCTCGTAATCCGGGAGGGCTTCGGGGGCCTCCAGGAAGCGCTGGCGCAGCCGGTCGCGGTGGCCAAGGAAGTGGGGCTTCTCGGCCGGCACATCGGCCAAGCCGGGGCCGGGATCCTGGCCGTCGGTCGCCGGGGCGTCGGTCACAGGCGGGCGCTGAATCCGTCCAGCCAGGCCAGCCGCGCTTCCAGCGCCTGGATCTCGTGGTCGAGCCATGCCACCAGATGGGTGTCTTCGCCCACATGGTGGGCTCGAAGATCGACCAGACGGACCAGTTCGCTTTCCGCGCCCTCGGCCAGCAGATCGGCCTGAGCCCGCCGCTCGGCCGGCTCCAGCAAATCAAGGAAGCGCATCTTGAGCGCGATGATCAGCTTCGACAGGTCGCTGCCTGGCCGCAGGCGGGCGGTCAGCAGGGTGTGCAACTCGCGCCGTCCGGCCGGGGTGATGGCCAGCAGGGCATCGTCTTCCATGCCGGTTCCGTCCACCGCCTCCACCAGGCCTTCGTAGCGCAGCAATTCGATGGAGCTGCCCATCAATTCCAGCTGCGGCCCGGCAACGCGCGACAGGAAATGGCGCACCGATCCGGCCAGCGTGCCATAGCGCACCGGCGCGCGGGCGACGGTGCCCAGCGCGCACAGGCGGGCGGCTTCCTTGGGCGTCAATGTCTGGTCGGCGAACATGCGGCAATCCTTGGGCGATCTTCGCTCGAATATAGGCGGTCGGGCCCCCGGCGTCCAGACCGCCTTACCGTCCGGGCTAGGTCTGCTGATGGGAAACGTGCTTGTGCGTCGCGTGCTTGTGGGGCGCGTGCCCATGCGCGGTGTGCCCGTGGGCGGTGTGCCTGCGGGAGACATGCCGGTGGGCGGCGGCGCGAACGGGCCGGGCCGGGCAGGGGGTGGCGGCGTAGGGCTTGCCGACGGTCTGGGCGGCATAGGCCGGCAAGTCGCGCGGCGTCAGCGCCGCGGCATGCTCGAAGGCCAGGGCGGCGGTTTCGCAGTATTTCGCGTCGGACTGGCTGCGGATCTGCACGTCGTTGGACATCCCGGTCATGTAGCGGTCGATGTAGCTGGCGCCCTTGCCCTGGCGGACGAACATCGCCTTCAGGATACGGGCGTTCCTGGCCAGCTCGGGCCCCGCCTTGTGCATGTAGGCAGCGTATTGCCCGCGGTAATCGTAGCCGGCGCCGTCGCATTTGAGGGCGGCGACCATGAATTCCACCTGCAACTGGCGGAACTGCATGGCGGCAAGGTCGGATTCGGTCTGGCAGGCCGGACGGGCCAGAACCGGGGCGGCGGCCAGGGCGATGATCAGGGCGACGGCGACGGCAATGCGGCGGCTCAAGGCGGTCCTCGCACGAAAAGGGACTGAAGGGGACGACAGTTTGGCGTGCCGCCCGGCGAAGTTCAACATTCCAGCTGGATCATTTGCGTGTCCGGACGGCCTGCCGGCCGCGCGGCGGACCGCCCCATCGGCGCAATCCCGATGAGAGGCTGCCCAACGGGGCCGGGCGGGGGCATATATCCGACGCCAATGCGGGGAGGCCCGATGCGCAATCCGGACGCCGATCATGCCCGCCGCCGCCGCGTAAGCTTCGAAGC
>JAKAFA010000052.1 GCA_021818185.1 Pseudomonadota bacterium
CCGGTCCCTTGGCCGGAACGCAAGGAGTTCCGCACCGCCGGCGACGAGGTGTTCGCGCCGATCAACCGCGGCCCCCATCGCGGCGGGCCGCTGGCCGAGGGCATCGTCGCCGGCCGCAAGGTGGCCTGTCCCCTGCACAATTGGGGGATCGACCTGCACGGCCCCGATGCCTTCGCCTTCTACCTGTCCGGCCAGTTGCCGACCGAGGATTATTACGCCGCCAACAAGCTGGCCAAGGGGTTCCTCGGCGCCGCCGACGTCGACACCAATTCGCGGCTGTGCATGGCCGCGGCGGTGGCCGGCCGCCGCCGTGCCTTCGGCTCCGACACAGTGCCGGGCTGCTACGAGGACCTGGAACAGGCCGACCTGGTGGTGCTGGTGGGCTCCAACCTCGCCTGGTGCCACCCGGTACTGTTCCAGCGCCTGCGCGCCGCCCGTGACCGGCACGGCACCCGCGTGGTGGTGATCGCCCCCCGCCGCACCGATACCTGCGACCTCGCCGACCTGCACCTCGCCCTCGAACCGGGGGCCGACGTCGCCCTGTTCAGCGGCCTGCTGGTTCTCGCCCTCGACCGAAGATCCCCAATCACCCCAGTCGCATCGCGCCTCTTGACCTTCTCGCCTTCATGACGCACCATACATGACGTTGACGTAAACGTAATGCCTGGAAGGAGATTGGCATGCGCCTGTTCCCCGCCGCCGCCCTCGCCGCCAGCCTCGCCGGGCTGACCCCGGCGGCGGGCGCCGCCGCCGTCCCTTCGACCCCGCCGGCCGGCTTAAGCTTCACCATCCTCAAGGACGGCGAGCCCATCGGCCACGAGACTTATGCCTTCAGCCGAACCGGCGATGCCCTCACCGTACGGGTCCATACCGAGACCCGCGCCCGGGTGTTGTTTCTCGACTTCCATTTTCGCCACGACCGCACCGAAACCTGGCGCGGCGACCGGGTCGCGCGGCTGAGTTCCAATACCGACGACGACGGCACTCTCCACCATGTCGAGGCCATCGATGCCGGCGACGGCCCCCGCCTGACCGCCGACGGCGAGAGTCGGACCCTGCCGCGCGGCACGTTGCCGCTCTCCCTGTGGGGTGAGGCGATCCTGAGCCGCGGCCTGCTCTACGGCATCGTCGATGGCCGCTCCTATCGGGTCGCGGTACAGGATCTGGGCCGCGAGACCCTGACCATCGCCGACCATCCCCAACCGGCCGAGCATTTCCGCCTGAGCGGCGATATCGAGCGCGACCTGTGGTTCGGCAACGACGGCCTGCTGCTCCAGGCGGCCTTCGAGCGCATGGGCTATCCCATCCGTTTCGTGCGGGACCCCGCCCCCACCACAGGTGCGGCGCCCTGACGTTTCCGTATACGGAAACTAGTTGACTGTATAGAAAGCACAAGTCATCGTTGGTCAAGGCCGCACGGAACGGCCACCACGAACGGGAGGACCCAACGACATGACCGGGACCGTACGTACTGCCAGCTTGGCATCTCTCCTGGGGCTGATCACATTCGGAAGCACCGTTGCCACTGCCTGGGCTTCGGGATTCGCCCTGCGCGAGGACAGCGCCGAGGGCCTGGGCAACGCCTTCGCCGGACAGACCGCCAAGGCCTATGACGCCAGCACCGCCTATTACAACCCCGCCGGCATGAGCCAGCTGTCGACCAGTGAACTGGCCGGGTCGGCCACCTGGATCGCCCCCTCGGCAAGGTTCGGCGGCACCAATTCCAGCCCGTTCGGCGGCAACGTGTCGGGCACCACCGGCTTCAACGGAATCAAGGCGGCGGCCATCGGATCGATCTTCGGGGTCTACCACGTGAACGACGACTGGGCCCTCGGCCTGTCGGTCGCCACCCCGTTCGGCATGCGCTCGGAATACAAGGAGGACTGGGTCGGCCGTTACCAGGCCCTGGCCTCGGACCTGACCGACATCGAGATTTCGCCCGTCGTATCCTACAAGGTGAACAGTCACTGGTCGGTGGGCGGCGGCCCACGCATCGACTACATGGACGCCCGCCTGACCAACGCCATCAACTTCGCCGCCGTCGGCGCGGGCGCCAACCTGCCGCCCGCCATCTATTCGACTTACTCCGACGGCCTGGGCAACGTGAGCGGCAGCGACATCGGCGTCGGCTATGTGCTCAGCACCCTTTACCGCTACGACGACAGCACCCGGTTCGGCCTGACCTACCGGTCGCGGATCTTCCACCAATTGTCGGGCAACGTCTCGTATCAGGGGACGCCGGGCCTGCTGGCCTCATCCTTCCCCGACCAGGGGGCCAAGGCCAAGATCACCCTGCCCGATTCCTTCAACCTGGGTGCCTACCACGATCTCGACCAGCGATGGGCGGTGATGTCCGATGTCAGCTGGACCCACTGGTCGGTGTTCAAGACCCTGAATGTGGTGGGCGACAACGGCCAGGGACTGAGCAGCACCAACGAACAATGGCAGGACACCTGGTTCATGGCGCTGGGCGCCAATTACAAGCCGGCCGACCGCTGGACGCTGCATTTCGGCACCGCGTTCGACCAGAGCCCGGTGGAGAACCAGTACCGGACCGCCCGCATCCCCGATTCCAACCGCTACTGGCTGTCCACCGGCGTCTCCTACAACGTGCTGCCCAGCACCGAACTGAACGTGGGCTACGCCCACCTTTTCGCCGACAGCGCCAGCATCAGTGAAACGGCCAATTCCGCCGCGGGGACGCTGAGCGGTTCGTACAGCAACCACGCTGACATTTTCAGCACGAGTATCGATTTTAAGTTCTGACCAGAGCGATTGCCCCGGCGAAAGCCGGGCCCTACCCACCCAGGTTTGGCGAGATTTCCATGCGCGACGACGTAGATTGGGCAACCCCCATTGCCGCCACCCCGGTGACCACCCTCCTTGACCGGACGGTGGCCGCTTGCCCCGACCGACCGGCCATCGACTTCCTTGGACGCCACACCAGCTATGCCGAATTGGCCCGGCTGGTGGACCGCGCCGCCTGCGGCTTCCAGCAACTGGGGGTGCGCAAGGGCACCCGGGTGGGCCTGTGCCTGCCCAACTCGCCTTATTATGTGATCTGCTATTACGCGGTGTTGCGGGCCGGCGGCGTGGTGGTGAACTTCAACCCGCTCTATGTCGAGCGGGAATTGCACCACCAGATCGAGGATTCGGGGACCACCATCATGGTGACCCTGGACATCCGCCAGATCTATCCCAAGGTGGCGGCGATGCTGGAGACCTCCTGCCTGGAGCGGGTGGTCGTCTGTTCCATGACCGGCATCCTGCCGGCGGTCAAAAGCGTGATGTTCTCGGTGTTCAAGCGTTCCGAGGTGGCGCCGGTTCCCAACGACCTGCGCCACGTCGGCTTCGAGCGGCTGGTGGCCAACGACGGCACCGTCCGGCCGGTCGCCATCGAGCCGGAGCGCGACCTGGCGGTGCTGCAATATACCGGCGGCACCACCGGCGTGCCCAAGGGAGCGATGCTGACCCACGCCAACCTGTCGGCCAATGTCGAGCAATTGCGGCGCTGGGTGCCGGCCATCGAGTTGGGCCGCGAAAAGATGCTCCTGGTCCTGCCGCTGTTCCACGTCTTCGCCATGACGGTGGGGATGAACCTGGGCGTCGCGCTGGGCGCCGAGCTGATCCTGCTGCCCCGCTTCGATTTGCAGCAGGTGATGAAATGCATCACCCGCAAGCGCCCCACCCTGTTCCCCGGCGTGCCGACCATCTACACCGCGCTGAACGGTGCCGCCCAGTCGGGGAACTGGGATCTGTCGTCCATCCGCTACTGCATCTCGGGCGGCGCGCCGCTGCCGCTGGAGGTGCGCAACCGGTTCGAGGGCCTGACCGGCTGCCATCTGGTGGAAGGCTACGGCCTGTCGGAAACCGCCCCGGTGGCCACCTGCAATCCGTTCGGCGGCGAGGCCCGGCCCGGTTCGGTGGGGCTGGCCATGCCCCAGACCGTCATCGAGATCCGCTCGCTCACCGACCCGCACCGGTTGGCAGAACCCGGCGAGAAGGGCGAGGTCTGCGTGCGCGGCCCCCAGGTGATGGCCGGCTACTGGCAGCGCCCCGACGACACCGCGGCGGTGATGATCGACGGCGCGCTGCGCACCGGCGATATCGGCACCCTGGACCGCGACGGCTACCTGTTCCTGGTGGACCGCATCAAGGACGTCATCCTGTGCGGCGGCTACAACGTCTATCCCCGGGCCGTCGAAGAGGCACTCTACCAGCACCCGGCGGTGGCCGAGGCGGTGGTGATCGGCATCCCCGACCCCTACCGCGGCCAGGCCCCCAAAGCCTTCGTGCGGCTGCGCGACGGTCACGACGCCACCGCCGACCAGATCAGGGATTTCCTGGCCGGCTACCTGTCGCGCATCGAGATGCCCAAGGAGATCGAGCTGCGCAGCCAGCTGCCAAAAACCATGGTGGGCAAGCTCAGCAAAAAAGAGTTGGTGGCCGAGGAGCGGGCCAAGGACGAGCGGCCGCAACCCTCCGCCTCAGCGTGAACCATAATTTTATTGGAGATCGGGACGAACCATGTTCATTATGCGCGCCCAACGCCTGACGTGCAGGGAAGGATTCTTCTCCCAACGTCAACCAGCGGAGACGAAAAGGGAAGCCCCGGATGGACAAAATCTACTCGATCACCGATTTGGCCCGCGAATTGGGCGTGACGCAACGCACCATCCGGTTCTACGAGGACCAGGGGTTGATCGCGCCGCAGCGCGCCGGCACGACGCGGGTCTACTCGCACCGCGACCGGGCGCGGATGATCCTGATCCTGCGCGGCAAGCGCCTGGGCTTCAGCCTGAAGGACATCAAGGAATTTCTCGACCTGTACGCGGTGGACACCACCCAGGTCGAACAGTTGCAGTTGCTCGTCGTCAAGGTCGCCGACCGGATGCGCATGCTGGAGGACCAGCGGCGTGCCCTGGAAGAGACCCTGCACGAGTTGAAGGACATGCGGCAAGCCGCAATCGACGCCCTGCAAGCCAAGGGCGCCGCCATCGAACCGGCCTGACGGGAAGAAGCGTTTCTTTCCCCCCTTCTCTCCCGCCGGCCCCCCTCAAGGCATCCAGCGTGGAGAGCAGCCGATGAAATCCGTGGTTATCGCGGGCTATGCCCGGTCCCCGTTCACTCCGGCCAAAAAGGGCGAACTGGCTACAACCCGGCCCGACGAACTGGCCGCCCAGGTGGTGCGCCAGTTGGTCGCCCGCACCGGGATCGATCCCCACGACGTCGAGGATCTGGTCCTGGGCTGCGCCTTTCCCGAAGGCGAGCAGGGCCTGAACCTGGCCCGGCTGGTCGGGCTGCTGGCCGGCCTGCCGCAGAGCGTGGCCGGCCAGACCATCAACCGCTTCTGCGGCTCGTCGATGCAGGCGGTGCACGCCGCCGCCGGCGCCATCCGGATGGGGGCGGGCGACGCCTTCATCTGCGCCGGGGTGGAAAGCATGACCCGCGTGCCGATGATGGGCTACAACCCCATGCCCCATCCCGGCCTCAGCCGCGACCTGCCCGGCGCCTATTTGGGCATGGGCGACACCGCCGAGAACGTCGCCCGCCAGTGGGGCATCACCCGCGCCGAGCAGGAGCGCTTCGCCGCCGAATCCCACCGGCGCGCCGCGCACGCCCACCAGGCGGGCCATCTGCGCGATGAAATCGTCGCCATCACGGCCGGCGGGCGCACCATCGATGCCGACGGCTGCATCCGCCCGGAAACCACGGCCGAAGCCCTGGCCGAGCTGAAGCCGGCCTTTGACCAGGCGGGTTCGGTCACAGCCGGCACCTCGTCGCCGCTCACCGACGGCGCCGCCGCCGTGCTGGTCTGTTCGGACGAGTACGCCGAACGCCACGGGCTGACGCCGATGGCCCGCATCGCCGCCATCGCCGTGGCCGGCTGCGCACCGGAGATCATGGGCATCGGCCCGGTCGCCGCCACCCGCAAGGCGCTGGCCCGCGCCGGCATCGACCTCGGCCAGGTCGGCGTGGTCGAGTTGAACGAGGCCTTCGCCTCGCAATCCCTGGCCTGCATCCGCGACCTCGGCCTCGACCCCGCCACCGTCAACCTCGATGGCGGCGCCATTGCGCTGGGCCACCCGCTGGGCGCCACCGGCGCCCGCATCACCGGCAAGGCCGCCGCCCTGCTGCGGCGCCAGGGCGGCCGCTACGCCCTGGCCACCCAATGCATCGGCGGCGGCCAGGGCATCGCCACCGTCCTGGAGGCGATGTGATGGCCGACATCCGCAAAGTCGCCGTCATCGGCGCCGGCGTCATGGGGGCGGGCATCGCCGCCCATGTCGCCAACGCGGGCATCCCGGTGGTGCTGCTCGACATCGTCCCGGAGGGCGCGGCCAACCGCAACGCCATTGCCCAGGGAGCCATCGACAAGCTGCTGAAGGCCGATCCCGCCGCCTTCATGACCAAGCGGGCCGCCCGCCTGGTGACCCCCGGCAACACCGAGGACGATCTGGACAAGCTGGCGGAGTGCGACTGGATCGTCGAAGCGGTGATCGAGCGGCTCGATGTCAAACAGGCGCTCTATCGCCGCATCGAGGCGGTGCGCAAGCCGGGGTCGGTGGTGTCGTCCAACACCTCGACCATTCCCCTGGCCACCCTGACCGCCGGACTGCCCGATTCCTTCGCCCGGGATTTCTGTATCACCCACTTCTTCAACCCGCCCCGCTACATGCGGCTGCTGGAAGTGGTGGCCGGCGAGCAGACCCGTCCCGAGGCCATCGAGCGGGTCGGCCGCTTCGCCGACGTCGCCCTGGGCAAGAGCGTCGTGCCGTGCAAGGACCGGCCGGGCTTCATCGCCAACCGCCTGGGCGTCTACTGGCTCCAGGTGGCGGTGGTCGAGGCCATCGACGCCGGCCTGGACGTCGAGGACGCCGACGCGGTGGTCGGCAAGCCGATGGGCATCCCCAAGACCGGCGTGTTCGGCCTGTTGGATCTGGTGGGGCTGGACCTGATGCCCCATGTCAACGCCAGCATGGCCAAATCCCTGCCGCCCGGCGACCCCTTCCACGGGGCGCACCGCGAGCTGCCGCTGATCAACCGGATGCTGGCCGAGGGCTATACCGGCCGCAAGGGCAAGGGCGGGTTCTACCGCCTGAACCGCGCCGGCGGCGGCAAGGTCAAGGAGGCCATCGACCTGGCGACCGGCCAGTACCGGCCGCAACGCAAGCCCGCCCTGGACCTGCCCCGCGGAATCAAGGCCGTGCTCCAGGCCCCCGGCAAGGCCGGGCGCTACGCCTGGCAGGTGATGGCCCGCACCCTGTCCTATGCCGCCATGCTGGTGCCGGAGGTGGCCGACGACATCGCCTCGGTCGATGAGGCGATGCGGCTGGGCTACAACTGGAAATTCGGCCCGTTCGAGTTGATCGACCAGTTGGGCACCGACTGGTTCGCGGCCCGGCTGGAAGAAAGCGGTCTGCCGGTGCCCGAGCTGCTGCGCCGCGCCGCCGGACGCCGTTTCTACCGTGTCGCCGAGGGCCGCCGCCAGGCCCTGGGGCCGGACGGCACCTACCGCGACATCGCCCGCCCCGACGGCGTGCTGCTGCTGGCCGACATCAAGCTGGCCGCCGCACCGGTGCTGAAGAACGGATCGGCGGCCCTGTGGGATATCGGCGACGGGGTGGCGTGCTTCGAGTTCACCAGCAAGCTCAACACCCTCGATCCCGACACCATGGCCCTGCTGTCCAAGGCGCTGAAGGTGGTCGGGGAGCGGTTCAAGGCGCTGGTCATCTATAACGAGGCCAGCAACTTCTCGGCCGGCGCCAATCTGGGAATGGCGCTGTTCGCCGCCAACCTCGCCGCCTGGAGCGAGATCGAGCAGATCGTCGCCACCGGGCAGCAGACCTACAAGGCGATGAAATATGCGCCCTTCCCGGTGGTGGGTGCGCCGTCGGGCCTGGCGCTCGGCGGCGGCTGCGAAATCCTGCTGCATTGCGACGCCGTTCAGGCCCATGCCGAGACCTATATGGGGCTGGTGGAATGCGGCGTCGGCCTGATCCCCGCCTGGGGCGGCTGCAAGGAGATGCTGCACCGCTGGGCCCGCCTGGGCCGGCTGCCGCGCGGGCCGATGCCGCCGGTGGCCAAGGTGTTCGAAACCGTTTCGACCGCCACCGTCGCCAAGTCGGCGGCCGAGGCCCAGGAACTGCTGTTCCTGCGGCCCACCGACGGCATCACCATGAACCGCTACCGCCTGCTGGCCGATGCCAAGGCCCGCGCCCTGGATCTGGCCCGCGACTACGCCCCGCCGACCCCGCCGGATTATACGCTGCCCGGTGAGACCGCGGCGGTAGGCCTGCGGCTGGCGGCCGAAAGCTTCCACCGGCGCGGCATCGCCACCCGCCACGACCTGGTGGTGGCCGGAGCGCTGGCCGAGGTGCTGGCCGGCGGCGACACCGACATTACCCGCACCCTGAGCGAGGACGACCTGCTGGAGCTGGAACGCGCGCGCTTCATGCGGCTGGTGCGCCACCCCGACACCCTGGCGCGCATCGAAAGCGTGCTGGAGACCGGCAAGCCCCTGCGCAACTGACATCCGCCCCCTCTTCCGCCCGGAGAGGGGGCACCACGAGGAAACGACCATGGCGACCTACAAGGCTCCCCTGCGCGACATGCGCTTCGTTCTGTACGAGTTGCACGACGGCGCAGCGCTGTCCCGGCTTCCGGGACTTGAAGACATGACCTCCGACCTGCTCGACCCGGTACTGGAAGAGGCGGCGAAGGTTTGCGAAGACGTGCTGTTCCCCCTGAACCGCCCCGGCGACGAGGAAGGCTGTCATTTCGAGAATGGCGTGGTCCGCGTGCCCCGGGGCTTCGCCGAGGCCTACCGCCTGTTCCGCGAGGGCGGCTGGACCGGCATCGCCTGCGATCCCGAATTCGGCGGCCAGGGCCTGCCCAAGGCGGTCAATTCTTTGGTGGAAGAGATGATCTGCGCCACCAACCTGTCGTTCGGCATGTATCCGGGCCTCAGCCACGGCGCCTATCTCGCCCTTCACGCCCACGGCTCCGACGCGCTGAAACAGCGCTACCTGCCGCCTCTGGTGGACGGCACCTGGTCGGGGACCATGTGCCTGACCGAGCCCCATTGCGGCACCGATCTTGGCCTGTGCCGCACCAAGGCGGTGCCACGGCCCGACGGCAGCTACGCCATTACCGGCACCAAAATCTTCATTTCGGCCGGCGAGCACGACCTGACCGAAAACATCATCCATCTGGTGCTGGCCCGCCTGCCCGACGCCCCCAAGGGGACAAGCGGCATCAGCCTGTTCCTGGTGCCGAAGTTCCTGCCGGGCGCCGATGGCCGGCCGGGATCGCGCAACGGGGTCGCCTGCGGGTCCATCGAGCACAAGATGGGCATCAAGGCCTCGGCCACCTGCGTGATGAATTTCGACGAGGCCACCGGCTGGCTGGTGGGCGAGCCCCACAAGGGCATGCGCGCCATGTTCACCATGATGAACGAGGAACGCCTGGCGGTCGGCATCCAGGGCCTGGGCTTGGCCGAAGCCTCGTACCAGGGGGCGGTCGCCTATGCCCGCGACCGCGTCCAGGGCCGGTCGCTGGGCGGGGTCAAGGCCCCCGACAAGGCCGCCGATCCCATCATCGTCCATCCCGACGTGCGCCGCATGCTGCTGACCATGCGGGCTTCGGTCGAAGGCTGCCGCGCCATCGGCGCCTGGGTGGCCCACGCCATCGATGTCCAGACCCATTCCCCCGACCCGCAGGCCCGCCGCGATGCCGAGGATTTCGTCGCCCTGATGACCCCCATCGTCAAGGCGTTGTTCACCGACCTGGCGTTCGAGGCCACCAATCTGGGCGTCCAGGTGATGGGCGGCCACGGCTACATCCGGGAGCACGGCATGGAGCAGTACATCCGCGACAGCCGCATCGCCCAGATCTACGAAGGCACCAACGGCATTCAGGCCCTGGATCTGGTGGGGCGCAAGCTTCCGGCCCATGCCGGGCGTTCCCTGCGCCAGTTCTTCCATCCGGTGGGCGCGTTCATCGCCGCCCATGCCGAGGACGACGCCCTGGGCCCGTTCGTGCGGCCGCTGGGCAAGGCCTTCGTGCGGCTGCAACAGGCCACCGGCCAGATCGCCCGGATCGGCATGGCCCGGCCCGAGGAGGCCGGGGCGGCGGCCACCGATTACCTGCGCCTGTTCGGCCTGGTGGCCATGGCCTATCAGTGGGCGCGCATGGTGCAGGTGGCCCAGGCCCGGCTCGGCAGCGGCGGCGACGATGCCTTCTACCGCGCCAAGATCGCCACCGCCCGCTTCTTCATGGACAAAATGCTGCCCCAGACCGGGGCGCTGTTCTCGATCATCATGGCGGGCGGCGCCCCCCTGATGGACTTCCCCGAGGACGCCTTCTAAGGCCGCCTCGCACCGGCGGAGGGACGACGCATGAATCTCTGGCTGCGCCTGCTCGGGGTGTTCATCGCCGCCCTCTTCCGGCCCCGCCTGGGATGGCTGGGCGAATCGCGGCTGCGCTTCCGGGTGATGCCGCACGACCTGGACATCAATATCCACATGAACAACGCCCGTTACATGGCGCTGATGGATCTGGGCCGCCTGGACCTGATCCTGCGCAGCGGGCTGTGGCGCCCGCTGCTGCGGCAGCGCTGGCAGGCGGTACTGGGCGCCGCCGTAGTGCGGTTCCGCCGTCCGCTGCGTCCCTTCCAAGCCCTGGCGCTGACCAGCCGGGTGCTCGGCTGGGACGAGAAGTGGCTCTACATCGAGCACCGCATTGAAGCCGGCGGCACTCTGGCCTGTCAGGCGGTGGTCCGCGCCGCCTTCGTCGCGCCCCACGGCCTGGTGCCGCCGGCCCGCCTGGCCGCATTGCTCGGCCATTCCGCCCCGTCGCCCGAACTTCCCCCCTGGGTGGCGTCCTGGCCCGCCATGGACCGCCCCCAGGACCAACAGCCGCCGCAGATGGCGGCAGGAGAATGACCCCCATGCGTACTCTGACCGGCAAGACCCTGTTCATCACCGGCGCCAGCCGCGGCATCGGCAAGGCCATCGCCCTGCGGGCGGCCGCGGACGGCGCCAATATCGTCGTCGCCGCCAAGTCCGCCGAGCCCCATCCCAGCCTGCCCGGCACCATCCACAGCGCGGCGCGCGAGATCGAGGAGGCCGGCGGCCGCGCCCTGCCCCTGGCGGTGGACATCCGCGACCCGGAGCAGATCGCCGATGCGGTGGCCCAGGCGGCCCAGACCTTCGGCGGCATCGACATCCTGGTCAACAACGCCTCGGCCATCAGCCTGACCGGCACCCTGGAGACGCCGGCCAAGCGCTTCGACCTGATGACGGCGGTCAACATGCGCGGCACCTTCCTGTGCTCCCAGGCCTGCATCCCCCATCTGCGCCGGGCGGCCAACCCCCATATTCTGGTCCTCAGCCCGCCCATCGCGCTGGAGCCCCGCTGGCTGGGGCCGCATCTGGCCTACACCATGAGCAAGTACGGGATGAGCATGTGCGTCATGGGACTGGCCGAGGAATTCCGCGACGACGGCATCGCGGTCAACGCCCTGTGGCCCAAGACGGTGGTCGCCACCGCCGCCCTGGCCATGCTGGGCGGCATGGTCAAGCCCGACCTGTGCCGGCGGCCCGAGATCGTCGCCGATGCGGCTCATGCCCTGCTGACCCGCCCCAGCCGCGAGATTACCGGCCGCTTCCTCCTGGACGAGGAGGTTCTCGCCGAGGAGGGGGTGACCGACTTCGCCCCTTACGCCGTTTCCCCCGGATCGCCGCTGCTGCCCGACCTATTCCTCTGAGGTCCCTTGGCGTTCGGCGCGAAATTTTCGCGCCGGAGCCTTGATCGCCGATGGTCAGCCGGGGCATGAAAGGGGGATGGCCGACCCGCAGACTCCCTCCCCCACCCCGGTGCCGCGCAGTGGCCGCTATCCCCGCGCCTATCTGCTGTTCTTCCCCCTCGCCTGCCTCTACGCGGCGGTGGCGGTCCCGCTGTGGGTGGCGGAATGGACGGGAGCCATCGGCGGCGGCTGCCTGCGCTGCGACCCGGTGCTGCGCCACGGCCACGAGATGCTGCTGGGCTATGCCGGGGCGGTGATTGCCGGCTATCTGCTGACCCGGGTGACGCTCTACCCCCTGGCCCTGGCGGCGCTCTGCTGGGGTCTGGGGCGCATCGCCGCGTGGTTCGACTGGGGCGGCATTGCCGCGTGGTCCGACTGGGGCGGCATTGCCGCGTGGTCCAACTGGGGCGGCATTGCCGCCGGGCCGGCCCAGTTGGCCTTTCCGGTCGTGCTGTTCGTGCTGGCCGGGTTGCCGTTCTGGCGGGCGGCGCGTACCGCCCGCAACATGGTCTTCGCGCCGCTGATCGGCGGTTTCACCCTGGCCGAGGGCTTGGTCCTGGCTGGCTTCGGCCGCCGCGGCATCCTGCTGGCTTTCGACCTGACGGCCCTGCTGATCCTGGTGATGGGCGGCCGGTTGATCCCGGCGGCCATGGCCGGCCTGGTCCGCCGCAAGGAGAATCAGGACCTGTTCGACCGCAACCGTCCCTGGCTGGAATGGGTGTGCATCGCCGGGCTGGCGGTCGCCGCCATCGGGCATCTGGCGGACTTGCCGGGTCGGCTGGCGGCACCGGGCATGCTGGCGGCGGGGATCGCCGCCGGCATGCGCCAATCCCGCTGGCGGCTGCGTCTGGCGCTTCGCGATCCGTCGCTGGGGCCGCTGCAACTGGGGTATGCCGCCCTTGCGCTGGGGCTGGTCGCCGCGGCGGCGGCCACCTGGACCGGCCTGTGGCCGGCGCCCGCTACCCTGCATCTGGCGACCGTCGCCGGGATCGGAATCGTCACCGCCACCATGATGCTGCGCACCGTGCATATCCGCGAACGGCGGCCGGGGCCATTCCCGCGGGTCGCTTGGCCGGTGGCCGGGATGCTGTTGGCGGCGGCGGCCTTGCGGGTTGCCGCACCGCTGGCCATGGCGCCGCTGCTGGTGGCCTCGGCCGGCCTGTGGTGCGCCGCCTTCCTGCTGGCCGGCGGGGTGATCGCCGGGGCGGCGCGCCGCCGGCCCTGAGCCCGACGGAAGCCGGAGGTTCCCGTGCCCGACGCATCGAAGGCCCCGCCGCGAGAATTTCGCACCGGGGCCTGAGCGGCCGTCACGCCACGCGGTCGTAAAGGTCGTAGAGTTCGCTATCCTCGCAGGCGATCCGCCGCTTCAGGGTCACCAGGATTTCGCGCGTCGCCGCCACGAAGGCCTCCGGGTCGCGGGCGATGGTGGTCGGGCCGGGCCACTGGCTGCGGTACAGGTCGAAGCGGGTCTTGAGGTCGCCCATCTCGCGCTGGAACCGCTCGGCCGTCTGGCGCAGGCGGATATCGGCGTGCCCCATCATCCGGGGATACAGGGTGGCGTCCTCGATGGACAGGTGCACCCCGAATTTCCCGAATAGCTCGACAACCACCCGCGCCACTGGCGCCGGATCGCGGGTGATCGCGGCGGGGTCAAGGAGTGACTCGATCCGTTCAACCAGGCCACGAACCTGGGTGTGGTGGGTGCGAAAAAGCTCGGTCTTGCTTCCCATGTTCGTCTCCATTGGAGTAAGGCATTTCCCCGATGCTGCCTCATCCGCCCCCCTTCGTCTTTGCGCCAGCGCAAATAGGAGAGCAAATCACTTGGGAATTAGCTCTACCGACCTGCGCCGGGCCGGCCTGTTCCGCGGACTGACCGGCTGCGACCTGACCGGCCTGCTGGCGGTGGCCCGCCCCCAGCAGGCGGCGGCCGGCACCACCTTTTTTCTGGCCGACGATCAGGCGGCGCGCTGCTACCTGCTGACCGCCGGCTACGTCAAGCTGGTGCAGGCGGGTCTCGACGGTGCCGAAGTTGTGGTGCGGATGGTGGGTCCGGGCGAGATTTTCGGCTGGGTGGCGGTGATGGGCGGAAGCTGCTATCCCGGCACAGCCGAGGCGGTCACCGACAGCGCCGCCCTGGCCTGGGACGCCGAGGCGGTGCGCCGGGCGATCCTGGCCACGCCCCTTTTGGGCCTCAATGCCCTGGAAGCGGTCGGCCGGCGGTTGCGCGAAGCCCAGGACCGGGTGCGCGAACTGGCCACCGAGCGGGCCGAGCGGCGAGTGGCCCGCACCCTGTTGCGGTTGGCCGACCAGGCGGGGACCAGCACCAGCGGCGGAGTGGAGATCGCCATCCCGGTCGGCCGCCAGCTCCTGGCCGATACCGCCGGCGCCACCCTGCACACGGTCAGCCGCATCCTGGCGGCGTGGGACCACCAGGGCATCATCGGCGGCAGCCGTCAGCGGATCATCCTGCGCCAGCCCGACCGGCTGCGGGCGCTGGCCGAGGACGATTCCGAGGCTTGACCAAGCTCAACGCCAAGCCCCAGCGGACGGATGTGTTATTGCCGCATCCGACTCCAACCGACGAGATGCCTTCCGATGACCGAGACCGTTCTGGACATCCGCCTCACTCCCCCGCGCGAGCGGCATCCGCTGATTTTCGCCACCTTCGACGCGCTGCCGGTGGGCGACAGCTTCGTTTTGGCCAACGACCACGATCCGCGCCCGCTGTTCTACCAGTTCCACACCGAGCGCCAGGGGGCCTTCGAGTGGGATTACCTGCAATCCGGCCCCGATCTGTGGAAGATCCGCATCACCCGCACCGCCGAGTACGCCCGCGACCAGGGTGCCTGTTGCGGCCATTGCGGCGGCTGAACCGGCGGCCGGCAAGTCCCGCGCCGGACGGCCGTCACCGCGGCCCCTCCAGCCGGGACACCCGGCGCACCAGAACCTCACCGGTGGCCGAGAACAGTTGCAGATGGCTGCCCGTCACCCCGCCGGTCCGCGCCGCCACCACCGGAATGCCGCGATCGCGCAGGTAGTCCAGGGCAAACCGGACGTTGCTGCCGCCGACCCCGCCGCCCGGCGCGCCGAACATCGCGGCTCCGCCGAACACCTTGGCCACCAGATCCTCCCCGGCGCAGCCCAGGGCCGCCATTTCGGCCAGCAGCGCATCCAGCGAGGCGTCGCCGTAGCGCAGGCCGGTCTTGGACGCATCGGGAGATCGCGGCATGTGGAAGTGGTTCATTCCCCCCACGCCCCGCCCGCGATCATACAGGCAGACCGACACGCACGAGCCCAGCACGGTGGAGATCACCGTCGGAATCGTCGCGCAGTGGATACCGCCGATCGGGAGGAAGATCCGCCCTGGAATATCGGTCGTGCGATCAAGCATACCCAGGAGATAGGTATCCCAACCCGTCAGAGAAAGCAGTCATCCACGGCGGCAGCCGGTTCATGCCCGGCGACCGCCGCCTGGTCATCGGCGACCAACTGATGGACCAGCCGTTCGCTGGCCATGGTATAGTGCTTGGAGAGCAATTCGTTCAACCGTTCGCGCAGGGTGACGTCATCCGCCGCCTCTGCGCCGCCGGCCCGGCCCAGTTCGGCCAGCCGGGCCGACACGCGCCCCAGGGTGGCGGCGACGTCGTGATGGACGCGGATCCCCCCGGCCATATCCTCCAGCCTCCGGATAGCCTGTACGCCTCCGCCGTCAAGCCGGCCCAGCGCCGCGTCCAACAGGTCGGCCAGCGCGTTCAGGCGGGCCAGGGATTCCTGCATGGCGGCGCGTAAATCGGCGAGCCGCCGATGTCCTTCTCCCGCCTCGCGGTCGCGCAATCCGGCACCCGCGCCGGTGATGCGGTCCAGCAGGATATCGAGATTGCGGGCATTGTCCTCGGTCCGCCGGCTGCATGCCCGCAATTCATGGGCGATGACCCCCAGCGCGCGGCCCTCGCCCCCCAGGCGGCCGCATTTCAGGGTGGCGTTCAACCCCATCACCTGCATGTCGGCATCGATGGAGGTGACGGCGCTCAGTTCACCGACGATTTCGGCAACGCCGGCATGGACAGCGTCGGTCACCTCGGCCACCCGCGCCTGGGCGGCGATGAACTCGTCCAAAAGGGCAATGGCGCGGCCGATGTCGGCTTCCAACCGGCCGGCGAACGAAACGCGCCCGCCACCGCCATCGCTGAAGGCGGCACGGGCCTCGTCAAGGATGGCGCGGGCATCGGCGGCCATCCCCCGCAGATTGGCCGTCAGGTTCTCCATCTGGCCGACATAGTCCTGGGCGGTCCGGTCCAACTGCACCTGTTGCAGCCGGCAGACGGCGGCGGCCAACGCCTGGCCGTCGCAGCCGGCCGCCCCGTCCTCGGCCAGGACCCCGTCCAGCGCCAGCAGCGCCTGGCGCACATGGTCGATGCGCTGGCTGGCGATGTCATTGATCTGCAAGTGCTCGATGGCCTGGGCGACGCGCCCCGCCTCCTGCGCCGAACGGACGCGCACCTGCTCGGCGGCGGCGGCGGCGGCGCGGCGGCGTGCCGCCAATTCGGCGCCCCCCTCGGCCAGGCGGCGGCCGAGCGCATCCAGTTCGGACCGGCTGGTCCGGGCGAACCGGCTTTCATCGGCATGGGCCTGGCGGATGACCTGCGACAGCCCCACCACCTTGGCGGCGGCCCGGTCGATGGTCCCCTGGGCCAGGGCGGCAAGGCGGCTCATTTCGGCGGTAAAGACGGTGAAGTCGGCCGCTCCCGTCGTCAATTGCGACGCTTGGATCTTGGCATTCATGGCCAGCACCCCGACCTCGCCGGCCACGCCGCGCAGCACCTCCAGGCGCCGCGTCAGTTGATCGGCGTCGCTGGCCAGTGCCGCCAGGCCGGCGGAGCCGCCGCCGCCATCGCCCGACAATTCGGCGACCCGGGCGATGGCCCGCTCGATCCCGGCCACCGCCGCGACCGCGTCCTCGCCTTCGATCTGGGCCGACAGCTCGGCGAAGTCGCCGGCGATTCCCTGCAGCCCGGTCACGGTGGCGGCCAGAGCCCCGCCCACTTCCAGGAACACCGGTTCGGTGGGAGCTGTGGCGGCGGCCAGCCCGGCCGCCAGTTCCGCCAGGAGCAGGCGGACGTTCTCAGGCCCCGCGTCCCCGCCGCGGTCGAACATGGACACCTCCTTCACCGCGCGGTACGCCCGACGCGGATGATTTCGCCGGCCAGCGCCTCCAGCGGCACCACCCGCTCGGCGGCGCCCCGCGCGATGGCCTCACGCGGCATGCCGAAGACGATGCAGGTAGCCTCGTCCTGGGCCAGGGTGGCCGCGCCGGCCTGGCGCATTTCCAGCAATCCCTGGGCGCCGTCGTCCCCCATGCCGGTCATGATGATCCCCAGCGCGTTGCGGCCGGCATACTGGGCGGCCGACCGGAACAACACGTCGACGCTGGGCCGGTGGCGCGACACCAGCGGACCGTCCCGCACCTCGACGAAATAGCGCGCCCCGCTGCGCCGAAGCAGCGTATGACGGTTGCCGGGAGCGATCAACACCCGACCGCGCAGCACGGCATCGCCGTCGGCAGCCTCCTTGACCGCGGCGGCGCACAGGGAATCGAGGCGCCGCGCGAAGGCCTCGGTGAACTTTTCCGGCATGTGCTGGACGATGACGATGCCGGGGACGTCGGGCGGCAGGGCTTCCAGGATGGCCTGCAAGGATTGGGTCCCGCCGGTCGACGCGCCGATGCACACCACCGTCTCGGTGGTTCGGGCCATGGCGGCGGAATGGGGCGGCGGCATCACCGCGTCGGCGGTCAGCTTCTTCTCGGGCGGCGCGGCGCGGCGCTCGGGCCGGGGACGGCCGGACAGCCGGGCGTGGGCGGCGCCCTTGACCGTCTCGCAGATACGCGACGCCGCTTCCAGCAAGCCCTGCCGGGTATCGGCCCGCGGCTTCAGGATCACGTCCACGGCACCGGCATCCAGCGCCTGCATCAGCGTCTCCGACCCGGCCTCGGTCAGCGACGAGCACATCACCACCGGGATCGGATGCTGGGCCATCAGCTTCTTGAGGAAGGTGATGCCGTCCATGCGCGGCATCTCCACGTCCAGCGTGATGACGTCGGGCACCTCGGTCTGGAGCCGGCGGGCGGCGGCGAACGGGTCGGGGGCGGTTCCCAGCACCTCGATGTCCGGGTCGGCCGACAGCAGGTCGGCAAGGGTTTGGCGGACCGACGCCGAATCATCGACGATCAGCACCTTGATCCGACGCCCCATCCTCACTCCTTCACGAACACGGTGGGCGCCACCGGGCGCAGCTTCATCCCGAACCCGGCCACCGTCTCGGAATGGCCAAGAAACAGGAAGCCCCCCGGGGCCAGATGGTCGCACAGCCGGGCGACCACCGCCGCCTGGGTCGGCTTGTCGAAATAGATAAGGACATTGCGGCAAAAGATCACGTCGAACGGGCCTTTGACCCCATAGGTCTGGTCCATCAGGTTGAGGCGGAGGAAGCGGACCTTGGCGCGCAGTTCGGGGGCGATGCGCACCTTGCCGCGGCTGCGGTCGCGCGAGCGCAGCAGGTAGCGGCGGCGCAGGGCCGGGGGCACCGGCTCGATCTCGGCCTCGGGGTAGATGCCAAGGGCGGCGGTCCGCAGAACCTCGGTGCACAGGTCGGTGGCGGCGATGGCGAAATCGAACCCGGGATGGGAGCCGGCGTACTCGGCCAGCACCATGGCCAGGGTATAGGGCTCCGCCCCGTTGGAGCAGGCGGCGCTCCACAGCTTGACCGGGCGGACCCGCCCCGGCGGCGCGAGGTGCGGCAGAGCCAGGCCGGTCAGGACGCGGAAGTGATCGGGCTCGCGGAAGAATTCGGTCTTGTTGGTGGTGACCGCATCGATGATATGCACCGCCTCCTGCTCCAGCCCGCCGTCGTCGAAAACGAAGCGGCAGTAGGCGGAAAAATCGGCGAAGCCCAGGCCGCGCACCCGGCGGCGCAGGCGGCCCTCGACCATCGCCCGTTTGGCCGGCGGCAGCTTGATGCCGCTGACCTCGCTGACGAACCCGCCGATGCGGCGGAAGTCGCGCGGCGATAGGGGCGGCAGGAAACGGGAGGGTTCCGCCATCGCCGTCATCCCGGTGCCTCCTCCGGCAGCAGCGCCGTCTCCTCGCTGGTCAGCAACCGCGACAGGTCGAAGATGATGACGAAGGCGCCGTTGCGCCGGCCGACCCCGGCGATGTATTCCGACCGCCAGCGCACCCCGATCTCGGGCGGCGGCTCGATGCGCCCGCCGTCCAGGGCGGTGACCTCGTAGACCTGGTCGGCCAGCAGGCCAAGCGGCAATTCCCGCCCCCCGACCTCGGCGTCCAGCACCACGATGCGCGATTGCGGCGCCGCGACGGCCGGCGGCAGGCCCAGCCGGGTGCGCAGGTCGATCACCGGCACGTTGCGGCCGCGCACGTCGATCATGCCCACCAGGAACGGCGGCGCATTGGGGACCCGCGCCATCGGCCGCATGTCCAGGATCTCGTTGACCATGCGGACGTCGACGGCGAAAACGTCGCGGTCGACGCCCAGAGTTACGTACTGGCGCTGCTCCCCGCCGGCACGGGCGGCTCCGGCAGCCATGGCTCAATACCTCTCGAACTCGGCGTCGTGGACGTCGCCGCCGGCCGCCAGGTCCAGGCGGACACCGGCCCGGCCGTTGGGCTTGGCCGGAGCCCGCTTGGC